>NZ_CP029985.1:2802500-3102500 GCF_003355005.1 Sphingomonas sp. FARSPH
CATGAACGTCCTCTTCATCGAAGACGACCGGATGAACCGCCGGGTCGTTCGCGATATGCTCGACGTTGCCGGTGCGACGATGGATGAGGCGGAAAGCGCGGAGGAGGGGCTGCGCAAGCTTACCGCCCAGCCTTACGACATGCTGCTCGTAGACCTGCGCATGCCCGGCATGGACGGCATCACCGCGATCCGCCACGTCCGTGCGCGTGACGACGATCGCGCCGCGGTGCCGATCATCGTCATCACCGCTGACACCGCGCTCGACCTGCGCGAACGCTGCCTGGAAGCCGGCGCGGACGAGGTGCTGTTCAAACCCGTCGCGATGGACGCGCTGTTCGAGGCGATGGGCCGCATCCTCGCGCGCGACGGCGGCGGGATGATCCGCTGACCGGTCAGCGGCGCGGCGTGCGCAGCGCGTCGGCGAGCGAGGTGGTGGCGCTCCCCCGGCGCGCGGGTTGCGGCTGCGACGCATCGGGCGCCCAGCCGGTCAGGTAGACGATCGCGAACCGTTCGGTGGTGCGCCCGTCCGGCCCCGCTGCCGCGGCAAAGGCCGCCGCCGCGCGCGACAGCGTGGCGCGGGTCAGCGGGCTGCGCGCGCCCAGCAGGTTCGTCGCCGCCATCCCGCGCAGGTCGTCGAGCAGCCGCCCGAACTGTGCGTAGCGGACATCGATCGTCTCGACGTCGGCGACCGGCAGCGTGAAGCCCGCGCGGACGAGCAGGTCGCCCGCCGATCGCACGTCGATCTGCGGGTGCAGGCGCGCGGCGGGCCGCTCGCCCTCCGCGACGCGCAGCACCGCCCGCAACGCCGGCAGGCTGCCGCCACCCAGGAACGCGCCGACGAACAGCCCGTCGGGGCGCAGCACGCGGCGGATCAGCGTCAGCGCGCCGGGCAGGTCGTTGACCTGGTCGAGCACGCCCGCGCTCACCACGCAGTCGAAGCTCGCGTCGGCGAAGGGCAGGCGGTCCTCGTCGGCCTGGACGCCGCCGGCGTTGTGCGCGAAGCGAAGCCCCGCGTCCATCCGCGCCATCCGCGCGCCCGGCACGCTCAGCGACCGGTCGCTCGCGCCGATGTCGAGCGCGTCGGCGAACGATCGCTTCACCGCAGACAGCCGTTCGAGCAGCCCGTCGACCATCGTGTCGCGCAGGAAGGCGTGGGCGGCGGGGTCGCCGGCGGCGGCCCGGTCGCGGCGCTGCCGGCGGGCGGCGCGGTCGAAAATCTCACTGGCGGGCACGATGTCGGTCACGCGCCGGCTTGTGCCGCCATCGCGTGCGGGCGACAAGCGCCTATGTCGGCGATGGCCATGATCGTGAAACGCTGGGCCGGCGCGACCGTCGCTTTGGCGCTGCCGCCCCGCTGCCCTGGCTGCGCGACGCCCGTGGAGGAGGATCATCGCTTCTGCGCCGACTGCTGGTCCGGGCTGCGGCTGATCGGTCCGCCGTGGTGCGCGGGGTGCAACCGGCCCTTCGCGCATGATCGCGGTCCCGATGCGCGCTGCGCCGCGTGCATCGCGGCGCCGCCGCGACATGCCGGCGTACGCGCCGCGGTCGGCTACGGCCCGGTGGCGCGGGCGCTCGCGCTGCGCCTGAAATATGGCGGGCGGATCGGCATCGCGGCGACGATGGCGACGCGGATGACCGCGGTCGTGCCCGCGGGGATCGACCTGCTCGTCCCCGTGCCGCTTCACCGCTGGCGGCTGTGGACGCGCGGCTACAACCAGGCTGCGCTGATCGCCGCCGCGCTCGCCGCACGGATCGACGTGCCGCACGATCCGATGACCCTGGTCCGCCGCCGCGCGACGCCGGCGTTGCGCGATCTGGGTCCACGCGAGCGTGCGCGCACCGTCGCAGGCGCCTTTGCGGTGACCGAGACCGCGCGGGTCGCCGACCGCACGATCGGGCTGGTCGACGACGTCTACACCAGCGGCGCGACCAGCGAGGCGTGCACGCGCACGCTGCTCGCCGCGGGCGCGCGATCGGTCGTCGTCTTGTGCTGGGCGCGCGTCCTGCCCGATACCGACGTCTGATCCGACCGATTGACAAGACCGCGCCGAGCCCACACCTCTCCCCGATGGCGAAGGTTGAAATCTACACCAAGGCGTTCTGCCCCTATTGCAGCCGCGCGATGCGGCTTCTGGCGGACAAGGGGGTCGCCCCGACCGAATATGACATCACGCTGGGCGGCCCGAAGCGCGCCGAGATGATCGATCGTGCGGGCGGCCGCACCACCGTGCCGCAGGTGTTCATCGATGACCGCCACATCGGCGGGTCCGACGACCTCGCCGCGCTCGATGCGCGTGGCGGGCTGGATCCGCTGCTCGCCGACTGACCCTTCGCCATGCGGATCGCGCTCCTGCAGATGACGAGCGGCATCGATCCTGCCGCCAATGCGCGCGTCCTCACCGATGCGGTGGCCGAGGCGGCGGGGCGGGGCGCGGCGATGCTCTTCACCCCCGAAATGTCGGGCCTGCTCGATCGCGACCGCGCGCGCGCCGCCGCCGCGATCCGCGAGGAGGGCGAGGACATCGTGCTCGCCGCCGTTCGCGACGCCGCGGCCCGGCACGGCCTGTGGGTCCATCTCGGCTCGCTCGCGGTGCGGCGTCCCGACGGGCGGCTCGCCAATCGCGGCTTCGTCGTCGACGCCGACGGCAACCTCCGCGCCCGCTACGACAAGCTGCATCTGTTCGACGTCGACCTGCCCACCGGCGAAAGCTGGCGCGAATCGGCGAGCTACGCGCCGGGCGGGGCGACCGTAGTGGTCGACACGCCGGTCGGCGCGCTGGGGCCGAGCATCTGCTACGACCTGCGCTTCCCGGCGCTTCATGCGGCACTCGCTGACGCGGGCGCGACGCTGCTGTCGGTGCCGGCGGCCTTCACCCGCCCGACCGGCGAGGCGCATTGGCACGTCCTGCTGCGCGCCCGTGCGATCGAGAATGCCTGCTTCGTCGTCGCCGCCGCGCAGACCGGCACGCACGCGGATGGCCGCGCGACCTACGGCCACAGCCTCGTCGTCGATCCCTGGGGAGAAATGCTGCTCGACATGGGCGAGGCGGCGGGCGTCGGCATCGCCGATCTCGACCCCGCACGGCTTGCCGCGGTGCGGGCGCGCATCCCCGTGCTGGCGCATCGCCGGCCCGTGCCGGTTCCCTCGCGCGCATGATCGTCTTCGACCTCCGCTGCGCCGCCGGCCATGTGTTCGAGGCGTGGTTCGCCTCGAGCGAGGCCTATGCGACGCAGCGCGCCGCGGGGCAGGTCGCCTGCCCCCTGTGCGGCGACACCGCGGTCGACAAGGCGGTGATGGCGCCCAACATCCCCGCCAAGACGAACCGCCGCCCCGACGCGCCGGACGTGTCCGTGGCCGGCGTCAAACAGGCGCTGCGCGCGCTCGCCGACGCGCAGGCGCAGGCGCTCGCCAAATCCACCTGGGTCGGCGCCGATTTCGCCACCCATGCCCGCGCGATGCATGCCGGCGACGAACCCGACCGCCCCATCCACGGCCAGGCGAGCCGGTCGGAGGCGAAGGCGCTGATCGAAGAGGGCGTGCCGATCGCCCCGCTGCCCCTTCCGGTGATCCCGCCGGACGCCAGCAACTGACGCCGGCCTCGTCGTCGCTCGCCGATTGACCCGGCTCGCCCGCGAATCTAGGAACGGCGCCGTTGCCCCCGTAGCTCAGCCGGATAGAGCGACGGTTTCCTAAACCGCAGGTCGGAGGTTCGAGTCCTCTCGGGGGCACCACTCTCGGTCAGAACTGGGCACCGCCGCGAACGTGGCGGATTGGCCCTTGCAAGCGGCGATTTCCAGGGCGGCTTTCGATCCAGCGATGACGATCTCGTTGTCGCTGACCGTAACCCTGGAGACCAAGAGGCGCACGTAGGCGCGGCGCATCGTGCTGTTCTCGGCCATGAGCTGAGTGCCCAGCGCATCCCCGAAGCGTTGGAGCGCCGCGTCCGTGATCTCGTGCGAGGCGCCGCCAAGCTGCCCGGCCAGACTGTGCTCGGTCTCAGAGAGGGCGGCAATCGAGGCATTGGCTTCGGCGAGCTTCGTCGCGAAGATCGGGTCGCGCGCGCTCATCATGCCTTCTTCGACGATCTCGAGCAGCCGGCGTAGCCGCGTCTCCGCTGCGATCCGCTCACGGCGGACACGGTCGAGATCCTCGGCACGCCGCTGTCTGGCTGCATCGGAGCGGTCGAGGACATCGGCGAGCAACTCGCGCAAACGGTCCGGTGCCAGCACACGCTGGAGAAGGCCTTCCAGCACGATCGCATCGAGCGCATCCTCGCGGATCGCCTTGCTGCCGCACACCAGGGCACCGGCTGTCGCCTTGCGGTTGCAGACGTAATAGCGATACTGGCCGCCCTTGCCGCTGCGGATCACCATGCCGGCGTTGCACCCGGCGTGCCCGCAGGTCGCAAGTCCACCGAGCAGCACGGGCGAGTTGGTGATCCGTGTCGGCGTTACGCGCGGCGCCGCCCTGGACCGGATCGCGGCTACACGGGCCATCACGTCCGGCTCGATTATCTTCGGACAGGCGACGACGATCTCGTCGGCAACGGCCGGGACCACACCGTTATCGTCGCGGGTGCGGTCGCGATAAGAGCCCGCATAGTGCTCGCGCGTCAGGATGCCGTCGACGTTGCTGTGGTAGAACTTCCTGCCGCGAAAGCTGTAGCCGTGGTCGTTGAGATATTTCGCGATCGCGCGCGTGCCCATGGGCTGGCCGACCAGGCCAACGCAGGCGAGCTGCACGGTCAGGCGGACTACCGCTGCCTCGTCGTCGCGGATGAACAGCTTCTTGCGTTCTTTGCGTCCATCGACGCTTACCACGCGCGACTCATACCCGAACGGCACTATCCCACCGTTCCAATAGCCTGATTGCGCGTTGCCCCGACGGTCGCGGCAGGTGAACGTCGATGCGTCGTTGGCGTATTTCTCGTTCATCACTGCGATGAACCCGCGCATCATGCGACTGTTTGGATCGTCACCCATGCCCTCGATCACCTAGATCAGCTTCACGCCGGCTTCGGTGAGCTTGTGCTGCGCGGTGACCTGGGTGAGCAAGCGCCGGGTGAACCTGCTCAGCGCATAGACCATGACGACGTGCACCGGACGGGCGGGGGGCGTCGCCAGCGCGATCATCCGGTCGAACTGCCTCCGCTGCAGCTTGCGGCCCGAGACGTTCAGCTCCTCGAAAACCTCGACGACCTCGATGCCCTCGCGTTCGCACAAGGCGCGGCAGGCGGCCTCCTGCGCTGCGCTGGAGGCGTTGTTGCCGCCTTCGTCGTCATTGCTGACCCGGAGATAGATGAAGGCGCGGTACCCCTCTGTCACAATCGGTTCTCCCAAACATTCACGCGATCACGGGGCGAAGATGTCGGAGAGCGCGGTTCCAAGAAACTGGAGGATGAGATTGCTTTCGTCGGACAGCACCGGCAACCGCTCCGGCAAGTCGGTGCGGACCTGCTGCGCTGGCCAAGGGCACCCTGCGGCGATGCTCCGCGAAACCGCAGAGCCTGCGTGTGCCTCTTTCCTTTCCAGCTGCCCATCCATGGCGTGGGCGTCCCAGCCGGGGCGGCCCCGTAGCTTGGGACATTCTCAAATTTCCCCTTGGGGGCAGGGGATAAGTGATCCGGATGGAATCATGAAAAGGAAGCTGGAATGTCGATCATCATCATGCTGACGATCACCGTGCTCGGCTGGCATGCCGCCAACGCTGCCGCGCGCTTGCTGGTGGAGGCAATCGCAACGGTGGTGGGCATCGCGCTGTTTGCCAAAGCAGCCGGAATCCACCGCCGGATGCTGGCGATGCGAGGCCAGTGCGGCGGCCTTGATCGCGACGCTCGTCCAAGCCGTTCCGAGCGACGGCTGATGGCGGCTAGCCTCGAGCTCGCCATCCGCCAGACCGAGCTCAGAAGCCTGTTTCCGCAGGTCGGTCTGCGCTGCGAACGCCTGGTTTCTGTCTGGCATCACGGGCGGGTCAGGACGCTCTGACCAGCATCGGCCCACGTCAGCCGGTACGGCACGGAGCCGGCTGCCACGATCATTGTCTGGCCGAAGTAGGAGGTCACCGCATCCTCGACATCCACGATCAACCACCCGCGGCCGCGCCAGGCTGGGTGATCGACGATCTCCTCGAGCTTCCGGCCGATGCAGCTCGCGGCAATCGTCTCGGGCACGGCTTCGTCGAGTTGGACGCGAAGCTCGCCAAACCGAGTCTCGAGCCAGAGGGGTCCGATCCTTGCCTCCAGCTCGAGCGCGTGGTCGACCACCTGGATCGCCACGAAGTCGCCGTTCGACCGACGAATCTTGTGTTCGTACATGGATGGCGGGGAGATCAGGGACGGCGAGATACCGCTCATGTAATAGCGCAGCAGATGCCCCACGGCTGCGCGATTGAAGAGGGGCCGCGGCGATCGGCCATGCCGGATCTCATCGGGCACAATCAACGCCAGGGCACCTTCCGGCGTCAGCCCGTCGGCGGCCAGCAGCGAGATCAGGAGCGGCGAAGCAGAGCGGATGCAAGCGGTAAGCTTCGCCCGGAACGCGGCCGTCACCGCCGCAGCGCGCGCCGCTTCGATCTTGGTAAGCATTGCTCGCGACCTACGACGGGCTCTCTGGATGCGCTGCCGATCAGTATCGGTCGGCGCATCGGACATGGCCGGCCGGTCCGCCGGGTCGAACTTGGTGCTGACTAGACCTCGACGTTTCTTCGTCATGTCGACAGGCCGCCCGCGCCGACGATCAGCGACAGCAGGTGGCTGGTGAGCGCGTGGGCGCCCTTGCGATGGGCGAGCTCACCCCACTCGTCCCAGCGGTGCACCCGCTCCGCCAGCCAGATAAACAGGTCGTCACGCGGGGTAGCGTCGGCAAAAGAGTGTGACCAGGCGACGTAGCGCGTCGGCATCCTTGCACCTGCGGTGATGCCGGTTAACGTCACGAGGTGCCGAGTGCCGACCCTCTCACGCGCGAACACGTGACGGCGGAAGCCTACCTCCCGCTCGAACGTGAGCAACGCGCGTTCACGCGCCTCTGCGTCTGCTCCCTTGGCGGCCGTGACCGCCGCGACCACTGCTCGCATCGGCAGCCCCTCGAACTCGGGCTCGCGGGTCGCTTGCAGCATCATCAGGACCGACCGACCCAGCGCGCTCAGCGGCGCTTCCAGCGTGGCGCGCCCATGCGACGGCTCGATCATGCCAATGTTGGCGAGCCAGCATCGATAGAACCGCGAGAACATCATGTCGCCCTCGAAGATGTCGTGCATGCTCTCCCGAGCCGACATGCCCTCCCGGATCGAGGTCATGACCCGCAGCATCAGCTCGTGCTGATCGAGCGCCTCATCTGCGCTCGGAAGCTTGAGCTCGCCTTCCCAGAAGGCGTCCCGAACGCTCCGCCAGGTGCGCCCCTCCGGATCCTCGAACCCAGCGGAACCGGCACGCAGCCACCAGCCCCACGGCAGCTCGCCAAGGTGACGACCGAACTCAACCACGACCGCCTCGGCGGCGGGGATCGAGGCCGATCGGGGGCGGGCCGTCGCGCGGAGGGATCGCTCCACCGTCGGCGATTGCGCGCAGCTGCGCGGCGAGCGCGACCGTCTCCCGGACCACATAGGCGTCGTCGCGATAGGTGCGAGCGAGTTCCGAAGAGGACGAGCGAGCGGACCTCGGAGCGTCACCGGGGACAAGATCGTAGGCGTGATCGCACCGGAACCCGAACCACCAGGCGTGCGGATCGCCGACGCGGTGGTCGGTGGCGTGCTTCAGCGGTTCGAAACGGGGCGGCGCGACGCGGACGTGACAGATGCGACGCACCTCAGTAGCGAGGTACCGCGCCGCCGGGCTGGGGCCGTGCTCGCACAGCCGCGAATATGTCAGCCCGCCATGCACCTCGATGCCGATGTCAGGCGGAACCGCGTCGTGATCCCAGCCCCACAGCGGGTGATCTTGCGGGATGCCGACATAGCCGCTGAGGAAGCCGAGGTGGCGATCACGCAGCATGATACAGTCATAGCCGCTGGCGTCATCGCGCCAGCTGACCTTGTCCGCCTCGCCCAGCCATCGTCCTTCGCCCTTGGGCTGAGATGCGCGGTCGTAGAACACCTCATCGGCAGGGACGATGTAAGTGTCGGTCGCGTAGGCGCGGCCGGTGACGCGAACGACGTCGTCCTCTCCCATCATCTCGCCGCCGCTGCCAATCAGCTTGGCGACGGCGAGCTCGGATCGAAGGATGGGCAGCAACGTGTCCGAGGTTGCGGGCAGAACAGCGGGCGTCGCGACCTTGCGCTTGGCAGGGGGCTTGCGCCCGCCGGCTGGAACGAGGGCGGTGGATGTGCTGGGCTTCTTGGCCATGTCGATCACCTCGACGACTTGATGGTTTGGGGAATGGTGCGGACGTTGCCAGGGCAGCGCGGGCGACGGCGATCGATTAAGGAGCGCCGCTAAGGAGCGCGGCATCGCGGCCATCGCACTCGGTGACCGGGTCGTTCTCCCCCGGATGCCAAGTGACGACGCGAAGCTCGCGGCAGAATGCGCGCAGGCCCTGTCGCGCGGCGCGATACCACATCGCCTTGGGGCAGGTGGCGCAGGCAGGCAGCGGCTGGGGAAACTCGCCGGGCCCGGCCGCGCCGAGGATCGGACCGATCGGTCCGTTCAGGTCCGGCCGGTCGTGGCCGCCCGCAGCCGACAGATTGCCGGCCGAACTGCCGATGTCGTGATTGTTCCTGTCCTTCTCGGACATGGCGCCGCTCCTCGAAAGGAACGGCCACCTGGCAGCCATTCAGGAGATCCCGCCGATGATCGGCGAAAGTCGAAGGCGGTGATCCTCCCGCATCCGAACTCGCATTGCCGGATGGCAAGCGGCGCGCATCCGGTGAAACCGGAATGGTCGACTCGCCTCACGCGGCGCTGCGCGTGGACCGGGCTTTGGACCATGCATCGCCTGGCGGTGCCTGCGAACTCCACCCCTATACGATTTACTGTCGGTAGCAGCAAGCGCGCCGACGACAGATAGCGTCTCAAATCGAGACTTGCCGGAACGCGATGTGGCTTGGCAGCTTAGAGCAATGTCTGAAAGCGCTCCGGCGAGAGCGCATCAATGCCTGTGCCGCTCCCTTGGGAAGTTAATCCAGGTGGGGCTAGCCGTGTTGTTTTGGTGGATGCACGAACCCGCTGCGCGGGAGGGCGTGCGGGACACGGTTGAGGTGATGTAACGGGCGTTGCGCGCCGGTTGAGCGTTTCGGGTGGCAGGCAGAGCATCGGGGTTCCACGAAAGGAGCCCTGCCATACGATCCTTGCACCGGTTGTTGCCGTCAGCCCGTTACGCCAGCGTCTTATCGACGAGATGGATCTGCGCCGTTTCGGCCACGAGACGCAGCGCAACTACATCCGCGACGTCGGCCGGTTACCGCCGAAGCTGTGCGTAATATCGACCGTTTCTCCACGGCACGTATCGAAGGTGCGAACGTTGGGCACGACGATCAGCGGCGCGCCAAGCTGTTCGACCGTCGGGGCCGATCGCGTGTCGCTGATCGATGCGAGCAGTGATAGCCAGGCAGGGGCGTCCAGTGTAGACCGTAGCCCAGGGTCCACAACGTGCCAATATTCGACAGTCTTTCCGCGGCGACGGTCGCGTTGGCCGACAGCGCAGCGATCGACGTGAGCGACGGCGTCGCGGCCCCTGCGATCGGCAGGTCGATGTTGGGCTGGAAGCTGGCGGTGTCGCGCTCCACTGACCCTACCCGCATCGATGCACCCAGTTGGGATCGGCTGCTGACGTCGCGCGTCGCGACGCCCGATCGCAGACTGAGCGACGCGGCCCCTGCCGGCAGGGTGAAGGGCGATCCGAGTGCATTGACGAGTTCGGCGACTTCAGCGGGAATTGGACGCAGCGTCTTGGCAACCTCACGCTCGTCGAACAGGATATCAACTCCTCTCTCGGGAATCGGCCGTTTTCCACGAAGCGGCAGTTCTATGGCCAGTCCCAGCTGCTCCTGACCCGTGCGATC
The DNA here is from genome assembly GCF_003355005.1 of Sphingomonas sp. FARSPH. NCBI lineage: Bacteria > Pseudomonadati > Pseudomonadota > Alphaproteobacteria > Sphingomonadales > Sphingomonadaceae > Sphingomonas > Sphingomonas sp. FARSPH. The sequence continues at coordinate 2,812,495 of NZ_CP029985.1, forward strand.
GCCGAGAAAACCAGCGCGGGGGTGAACACGCGCATCAGCGCCGCGGTAGCCGACCTCGAGTCCTTTTTCAGGTGGACGCCTGAGGAGATCGAGACCCGTCAGATGCAGCTGGCAACGCTGGCGGCCGCGGTCTGGGACGTCCCGGCTCCGGCGCCCGGTTCATCGCTGGCGCCGCCCGTAGCCGAAGCGATCTGATCGCGGCGGGATTCTGGCTCTGGTTGAGTCTCAGCCTTAGGTCTTCCGCCATCATCACGATTCATCTCCTGAAAAAGTACCTCGCCATAGGCCCTTATAATTACTCCACAGTGGTTCAATATTTTGTGTTTGCCAGCGATGTCCGGATGTGACTACACAACATCAGAAGTAATAGATTTCATGCTGCCTATATAGTTCGCAGAATCGAGTTATGTTGCTGATATCAACAGATATCGTGTGGGCCTGCATCCGTCATGGGAGGGTGTGGCAAATGAGACGCAAGGCAATTGTAACTGTCGTCGGCGCAGGGATCGCGACCTCGCTGCTTGTGGGCGCTGTGATGGCTCGCGCTTCCGAGACTATCAATTATAGTTATGACGCCAAGGGGCGTCTGGTTAAGTTGATCCGCTCTGGTTCGGTGAACAACGGTGTCATTAGTGAATATTCGCATGACAAAGCCGACAATAGAATACGTGTCAGAACGATCGGGGCACCATAGCGGAGCCTACATTTTTAGTTAGGTTCAGTCCGTAACTGCGCCGGAGGGGTGGTTTATAGCGAAGACAGCACTAGTAGAATCCACATATCGAAGACTGAAAAGCGCAGCATATTTTTGGCCAGGCGTTGCTCTTGGTCTCTTAACGGTAGGGAATGCTGAACAGAAATTTTATCGGATCAGTAAAGGGAGTTGATCGATGGTTTTTGGGGATTGGTCAAGGAAGGCTTTCCTGCTGACAGCAACGGCGATTGGGCTGTGCGTAGGGATTGCTGATGCTTGTGCGCAGTCTGCAAATATCCCGCCTCCTCCAGTCCGGGAGCCCGTCGATGAAAATGGCGTTGATGTCAGCAGGGGGTTATATCCTTTATCAACTATCGACCTGAGCATTGGTGGTGAAAAGCAAAGAGGATTACGGTTCGGCCTTGAAAACACATTGGCAGGCTGGCGGCCATCCAGTGCCGGCACGCTCAATCGCTATGGGGCGGCTCTGATTGTAACGATCGATGGCACGTCAAAGAGCTTCCAAGATAATGGAGGCTCATATACCTCATTAGAGGGAGATGGTTCCACGCTTACATTGCAGGGCGACACATGGACATTCGTGTCTAGAGATGGTGCTATTGCTACGTTCCAATCAACCGCTAGTGATCCCACATATTATGGATCGTTAAGGTCGGATACCGGATACATTCAATCTCTTGTCTATCCCAATGGAGAAAGAAAAGATTTCTATTACAAATTCACGAATTATTGCAGTGGAGGCTATGAGGACAATTTTGATGGGCCGTCCTGTCCCTATGGATCAAAGGCCGTTATACGTCTTCAAGCGGTGGTAAGCAGCGGCGGGTATTTGCTAAAATTTAGATATGCCAACAACTCTTCTGGTTCAATTACGCGCGATGATTACGACAGCTGGTCTAAGCCTACAGTCGTCGGCGCCTACAATCTAAAGAACGTGACGTGTCATCCCGGCGCTGATGACTGTCCAGGAAGCAACGCGATGCTCCAAGTCTCGTACAGCGAGGCTTACGCCGGCGCAACTCAAGTTCTGTCGGTGACGGATGCCGCAGGCCAGGTTACCCGCTACACACGAGACGGCGGACCGGGTGGCGCGTTGCGTATCACGCCGCCAGGCGCCACCTCCGACACGACCATAGTACAATTCGACCCTTCTGATTATAGGGTCCGTCAGATTACCAGGGATGGCGTCGCCCATACGTATTCGTATGCAAATAGTGGATCCAGTATCATAACGACGGTCACAGATCCGTTTGGTGGACAGCGCGTGTTCACGTCGAATCCCGATCTAGGCGTTGTTACCTCTATGAGTGATGAAGTTGGTCGAACGACCAGCTATTCATACGACGCACAGGGCAGACTGTTGCAAATGAGTTTGCCAGGGGGCAATACTGTATCGTATACATATGACGATCGTGGGAACATTGTCGAGCGGCGGGAGAAGGCGAAAGCTGGATCAGGACTGGCGGATATCGTGCAAACCGCGGCTTACTCGGCCTGCGGCAATGTAAAGACCTGTAATAAGCCGGTCTCCATCACGGACGCAAAAGGGCGCACGACCGATATTACGTATAATGAGACGCATGGCGGCGTCTCATCGATCGTGCTTCCTGCCCCAAGCGGTGGGGCGCCCCGCCCGCAGATAAGCTATGGCTATCAGGCTTTCCCTTCGTGGACAGTCAATTACGGGGCCGGGGGTACATCGCCTGCTCCCACCTATCTCCCCACAACAATTTCGGAATGCCGAACCAACACGACCTGCTCGGGCGGCCCTGACGAGCAAATAACGAGATTGACGTACCTTTCCCGGAATGATGGCGGTAACTTGCTGCCCTCTTCGACAAGCGTCGGCGCCGGTGACGGATCGGTGGTAGCAACGACGGCATTCGCCTATGATGATGTCGGGAATCTGACCGCTAGCGATGGTCCGTTGCCAGGCGCAGTCGATGTCACCAATTTCACTTATGATCCTCTGCGTCGAGTAACGGGCATCGTCTTTCCCGACCCGGACGGATCAGGGCCGCGGCAACGGCGCGCAAAGATGTTTCACTACTTGCCCAATGGTCTGGTCGATGCTGTCAGCGTCGGAACGACGGATGCAAACGGTGGCTCCTTCGCATCGCAGCAGCAGATTATGAGCAGCTTCGATGGCAATAACCGAAAGACCAAGGATGTCTTAGCCTCGGGCGGTACCACCTATGCCACAACGCAATACGGCTATGATGCTTTAGGCAGGTTGCAGTGCACGGCCTTGCGCATGGATCCGGGCCAGTGGAATGGCCAGACAGATGCTTGCACACCTCAGACCAACGGGCCGAACGGACCCGACCGCGTGTCGAAGCTCGTTTATGATGGCGCGGGGCAGGTAACGAGCCAATATTCCGCCGTCGGCACCGCTGATCAAGTCGAGGAAAAGAGCGGGTATACCGCCAGCGGCAAAGTTTCCAGCGTTACCGACGGCAATGGCAATGTGACGACCTATGCGTATGACGGGTTGGATCGACTATCGACGACCAGCTTCCCCGGCGGCAGTTTCGAGCAGCAAGGCTATGATGCGAATGGCAACGTGATTTCGAAACGCCTGCGCGATGGCCAGGTGATCGGTTACGGCTACGACGCGCTGAACCGCTTGGTGTCCAGGGACCGGCCGAACGGCGTTTACTGGGAGACGGACCAGTCCTATGCCTATGACAATCTCGGCCATCTGACGAGCGCGTCGGACAGCAACGGGCGGGTGCTGGGCTTCGGCTACGATGCCCTGGGGCGTCGGACGAGCCAGAGTGACAATTGGTACAGCCTCGGCAACGCGGCATTCCAATATGACAGCGCAGGCCGGCGGACGCGCTTTACCTGGGGCGACGGCAATTACGTCAGCTACGATTATCTCGCCACCGGCGAGATGAGCGTCATCCGGGACAGCGGCGGCAATCCGCTGATAACGTTCGGCTATGATGACATGGGGCGTCGGACCAGCCTGTCACGCGCCAACGGGACGGCGACGACCTATGCCTATGATCCAGCGTCGCGTGTGTCGGCGTTGACGCTGTCGGGCGGCAACCAGTCGAATGCGCTGACCTTCAGCTACAACCCCGCAGGCCAGATCACGAGCCGGTCGTCATCGAACGATGCCTATGCGTGGACGGGGGCATATAATGTCGATCGCGGCTACGGGGTCAATGCGCTCAACCAGTTGACGAGCGCGGGGGCGACGGGGCTGGGCTATGACGGTCGCGGCAATCTGACGGCGTCGGGCGGCACGGCCTATGGCTATACGGTCGACAATCAGCTGGCGACGGCGCCGGGCGCGAACCTTGCCTACGACCCGCTCGGGCGGCTGTTCAACATCACCGCCGACAATGGTATCAACACGACGCTGACCTATGACGGGGCGGACGTGATGGCGGAAACGAACCAGTCGAACGGTGCGCTGCTGCGCCGCTACGTCTATGGCCCGGGCAGCGACGAGCCGCTGATCTGGTACGAGGGCGCAGGATTTGGCGACCGGCGGTGGCTGCACGCCGACGAGCGCGGGAGCATCGTGGCGGTGACGAACGACGCGGGCAACGCGATCGCGGTCAACAGCTACGATGAATATGGGATTCCCGGCGCCAACAACATCGGGCGTTTCCAATATACCGGGCAAAAGTGGCTGCCGAGCCTGGGTCTCTACGACTACAAGGCACGGGCCTACTCGCCCACGCTCGGCCGCTTCATGCAGACCGATCCGATCGGTTATGGCGGCGGGCTCAACTGGTACAACTACGTCGGTAGCGATCCGATCAATGCGACCGATCCGAGCGGGCTGGATAAGGAATTCGGCTTCATTAGAATTAAGCATGACGGCGGTGTCTCCGAGAAGTATCGTGACATCGTCGTTACGGCCTTGCGAGATAGCAATTCCGCAGCCCTGTCAAACGCACCGGCTGCGGGTGTCGGCAGGCCGATGGCAGAAACTGGTGGAGATGCTTCTCCGCAAAGTGGCATCGAGGCAGGTGCTGATGCTGACATTGTCGTCACCGCTCGACTGCCCTCATGTGGCTTGTTGTGCAGAGTTGGTCGGGCGCTAGGAATTGGGCGAGTTGGCGCTCAGGGCGAAGCTGCGGTCCGTGCTCAAATCGACATAGGCCCAAAGGTGATGATCAATGTGGACGGTCAGGTTAGGTTCCCTGATGGTCTGAATGATACAACGCTGAGCGAAGTTAAGAATGTTGCTCGCCTATCCTATACTAGTCAGCTAAGATCGTATGTCACTTACTCGCAGGGCAATGGCTTGCAATTTGACCTTTATGTGCGCTCGTCAACGCGACTTTCGGCTCCGCTCTTGGGATTGCAGTCCCAAGGAGTAATTAGAATTACAAACATTCCAGGAATGTAGCCTGCATGTCTCGAAGCAAATCAATGACCCTTGCCGAGCACAACGCTATTTTAGCGGCTGACCCGGCATACGTGAAGATGAGGCAGGAGAAAGATGCCGCGTTAGAAAAGAAAGCGCAGCAACTTCGAGAGGATGCGTCTCCTCTGCTAGATGAGCTTCGGGAGGCGGGATGGAATGTTAAGAGCGCTTGGGATTTAGCCAACACAGCGACGCCTTACCCGAATGCCATTCCCATATTGTTGAACCATCTTAGAAAGCCGTATATCGATCGAAATCGTGAGGCGATTGCTCGTGCTCTTGCTGTTCCAGCTGCCGCCTATGCATGGCCAACTCTAAAAGAAGAATATAGGGTGGCTCCGGTTGACAGTGGGGTGAAGAACGGCCTGGCTGTTGCATTGTCAGCTATCGCCGGAGATAGCGTTATCGAAGAGCTTGTTGGGCTGGTGAAAGACCCCACTAACGGAGAAAGTCGGGTCCTTCTTCTTCAAGGACTGCGAAAATCTAGCTCAACAGCCGCCCGAGAGGCGTTGGCGGAGTTGGCTAGTGATCCTGCCTTGGCAAAGGAGATAGCATCCTGGACTCGCGCCTGAGTGAGTTGAGTTATCCGAGTTCTGTTAATTGCATCACCCGCCGATCGCCATCCCCGCGCCCCTGACGGGCGCGGGGTTGGCGATCGCCATGTCCGGCACCTTCATCGCCTCGTCGATCGCGCCCACCTGCGCGCCATCGCGGATACCGAGTGCCTCGGTGAGGTTGGCGCGGTTGTCGGTATAGACGGCCGCGCCGTGTCGGGCGCGACTGATCGCGACATAGACGGAGCGCGCATCGACGGTGTTGGCGCGGAAGCTCTCCAAGTGCGCCAAGACCAGATCGCACGTAGCGCCCTGGTTGGAATGGATGGTGCGAACCCACCCCGGCCGGAGATGCCGGTCGGCGAGGTGGGCGAGGTCGAGCATCTCGCGCCGCCCGTCCTCGCGCTGGATGACCATGCTGGACTCGGCGGGATCGATCGCGACCACCTCGGCGGTCTGCCCGTTGAGCCGATCTGCGCGATAGTTGTTGCGGGTGAACTGCACGCGGTCGCCGGCCCTGAACTCCTGCGGCACCTCGACGAACGCCTCGGCGACATCGGCGCCCCAGCGGGCGGGTTGCCAGTCGACGGACTTCGACTCGGCACGCTGCCGGGGACGCTTGTCGGGCCGCAGCCGCACCGTGCCGGTCGCGGGGACGACGGCCTCGACGTGGTGCCCGATGCCGGAGCGGGGCCGTTCCTTCTCGGCCTCGCGCCTGTCGGGTCTGACGGCGTCGGGCGGCACGGCCTATGGCTATACGGTCGACAATCAGCTGGCGACGGCGCCGGGCGCGAACCTTGCCTACGACCCGCTCGGGCGGCTGTTCAACATCACCGCCGACAATGGTATCAACACGACGCTGGCCTATGACGGGGCGGACGTGATGGCGGAAACGAACCAGTCGAACGGTGCGCTGCTGCGCCGCTACGTCTATGGCCCGGGCAGCGACGAGCCGCTGATCTGGTACGAGGGCGCAGGATTTGGCGACCGGCGGTGGCTGCACGCCGACGAGCGCGGGAGCATCGTGGCGGTGACGAACGACGCGGGCAACGCGATCGCGGTCAACAGCTAGGATGAATATGGGATTCCCGGCGCCAACAACATCGGGCGTTTCCAATATACCGGGCAAAAGTGGCTGCCGAGCCTGGGTCTCTACGACTACAAGGCACGGGCCTACTCGCCCACGCTCGGCCGCTTCATGCAGACCGATCCGATCGGTTATGGCGGCGGGCTCAACTGGTACAACTACGTCGGTAGCGATCCGATCAATGCGACCGATCCGAGCGGGCTGGATAAGGAATTCGGCTTCATTAGAATTAAGCATGACGGCGGTGTCTCCGAGAAGCAGCGTGACATCGTCGTTACGGCCTTGCGAGACGGCGGTGTCTCCGGGAGGCAGCGTGATATCGTCGTCACGGCCGTGCGAGCAGGCAATTCCGCAGCCCTGTCAAACGCACCGGCTGCGGGTGTCAGCAGGCCGATGGCAGAAACTGGTGGAGATGCTTCGCCGCAAATACTGGAGAACAGGACTCGAGATCGTGGACGTACTGCACGCCCCGATGGAACCCAAAATCCTAACAAGAAAATCAGGCCGCACCCAACTCGTCCTGGCTGGGTCATTGATAATAGCAAGAAGGACGGAAAGGGCATTGAAAGGCCCGCTCGTCTGGGTGAGCCGGGCTACAACGGACCGCCTGCCAACTTTACCCCCTTAGACCCGAATGGCGCTGACGTCCCATTTCAACAGCCACCGTCGACGGTAGCGCCAGCCGCTGGCCTCGGGCTGGGCGTTATCATCATTGGCGGGATCATAATTCTGCTTTCACCCGTGGGATTGTAGGTGTTGATATGTCTACAGACGCCGACTTAGATGCTTACACGAAAATTGTTGAAGCCCTTGATTGGGATCGGCCATCAGAGTTCGTCGACCGGCTACGAATGCTGGCTGATCGTGGTCAGATCGAGTCCATGAACCTTTTGGCAGTTCTGTTAGGCGACATCGATCCTGTCGGCGCTAAGAGCGAAATTCTGGAGCTATATAAAAGAGCCGCAGCCAATGGGTCGCTTGTAGCAGCGGAGAACTTGGCTATTCAGCAGCGGCAATGGGAAAATCCAAAGTCGCCGGACGATGAACGGCGGACCTCCAACTACTAGGGTTTTAGCCGCAAAAGGTAGACTGCGGAACGCGTTTACCCAATGGCAGGACAGTTGGTGACTATGTTAGAAGTCAGAGAGCGGCACTGCAAAGCGCTGCAGATGCAGCGATACAATCTGGCGGCAACCCGCTTCCTTCCGCAGCAGGAGCTATGGCATCAATTGCGTGGCCGAATGGACCGATAGACTTCAAAAATAATTTTCGTGGTCAGGCAGAAGCTGGGATGCTCGGTCGGGCAGGCAATTTTGCTTACTACGCAATCGGCACGGGCATCATCTCCAATGCTATTCTCGACGCCGGCGCTGGGGCTTATGCAATCTCGTCGGCTTTAAGAGGCCACAAATCTTGGTCCACACTCACTGGTCCAATGTTCTCAGACCAGAGCGCCGCATCAACTCGTGACGCTGCCCTCGCCTCCGGGGGGTGCCCGAGATGAGGGTTCTTCTTATGGCCATTCTCGGCACCCTGTTGAGCTTCCTGCCGGCGTGTAGTGGCAAACCGAGTGCGACGCGGTCGTACCGGAGTCCGTTGGCTGCATTGAGGGTTGTTGTAGAGGATTTTGGGGGCGATGGACCCTTATCTGCGGATACGACGCGCGTTTACGCAGTCCGCATTTTGAGAGAGAAAACTGTCAAACAGCTGATTGTGGAAGGAGAATACCTAGGTCTGTCGCGTGTTGAATGGATTAGCGCCGATCAGCTAACGCTATGCATTTCGTCCAACAGTATGACATCAAGCTTTTACAATAATGTAACGCTGAGTGATGGTGAAACGTCGTTGAAGGTTCATACGACACTGAATCAAAATTGCGCACATTAGTGCCGCAAAAGGAGGAGCCGACGCCCGCTCCCAAGCCAAGACCTAAGTATGATGCACGTGTAAACTACTGCGGCGGTGAGGGAGGCGCGCGCTTTCCCAACCAGGGGATCAACCAAGCGTGCTTCAACCATGACGTTTGCTATGATGGTTCGGGAACGCAAAGATCGACCTGCGATGCGGTTTTTGCTGGGGAAATCTGGGTACGAAGATTCTTGTTCAATATCCCTTCTCCCACTGCAGCCGCTGATGCGAGCCTGTGGTCGCTCATATACGGCTCATGCGTAGCCCTTCGTGGATAGCAGTTTTATGTTCCGAAGAAATAACATCCTCTTGTATTCGGTCGTATTTGTGGTTGGCGCCGCTATCATTGGAGCGTCCTGGGCTTATGGAGGGGGTCTTATACCTCAACAGCGTCCCGACGGCGTATCTGTGTACGATAGAGCAGGCTTCTATGTGGAGCTCGCTATACGGGTCGCCACCTTAATCAGCGGGATGCTTCTCCTAGCAATATTAGTGATGGCAAGACGTGATTGATAATCTTTGCAGCAAAATGATGACATTTTAGTGGCCGGCAATCGGGACGACCCACTTCTGCGACTACGACGCGTGCCTGATTACTGTGATGGCGCTGGCCTTATCATCCGGCGTTCCTGACAACGTCGGTGGCACCGACATATCCGGCCCATGCATGGAGGCATGACACCTGCTACGGCTCGGCCGCAGATCGGCCGACATGCGATAGCCGTTTCTACTCCGACATTCGTAATGTCTGCAAGCAACAGGGCGGTGGCGATTTGGCCTGCTCGGCTAAAGCTGAAATCTATTACCGAGGCGTCCGCTATTTCGGGTATTTCTTTTATCAAAGACGTGGAAGAAATCCACGATTTACTAGAGGCTAGAGGAATGGTCTGGTGCTACGTAGAAGCGTATACATAGCGCTTTTGGCGCTGTATTCCATCTTCGTGGTGCCAGTCGTTCTCGTCGGCATTGGCATGTCTGGAGGTCGCATTCTATCGCCGACTGGCTTCATGTACGATATAGCTGAGCTTGATCCTGCAATATTTCTGAGATTCGTGGCTTGGACTGTTGTTATTTACTTAGTCGCTGGAGCGACCTATCCATTCCTGCTTGTGATAAAAAGAGTTCGGGCGCGTGGGCAGTAGTTGCCGCAGAATGGCATCCTCAATCATGACATCGGTGCGGATATCGTCGTCCTGGCCAAGAAGGTGCCGAAGCCGGTTCACAACTTCATTAGCGACTGGGTCATTGACTATGACTGTGGCTTCGTCAGCAGCGCCAACTGCAGCGCATCCGACTATGTTGCCGCTTGCCTTCTGGTTACAGGCGTTGGCGTTGCAGAAAAGACTGCGATCGAAGGTGCGTCAAAGGGTTTCGCAAAATATGGCGTTGGTCGCGCAGGTCAGATTCGTTTCTTCGAGAACCGCTTGATCATCAGGTTGGATGTGAACAAGCCCATCACCCACCTCAATGTCGAGGGGAATATGTTTGGATTTAGATTTAACTTCCACCTTCCAAAAAGGTGATTGATATGATTGATGGTCGCATTCGCGCAGCAGTCATCGGCATCGTAGAAATGAAGCGAAATCGCCAAACCGTTGATTGGGATAAAATCGAAGCCGATGCGCTTTCTACAATAGGATATATCCACGAGCATGGGGTGGAGGTGGATAATCGCATCTACCACTTTCTTGAAGATGCCGATGCTAGGCGGAAAAGTTCCTCATATGCCCAGTATCAGATCGATGAGGTGCTCTCGCTGATGAGCTAGCCGCCGATCGCCATCCCTGCGGCCTTGACCGGCGTGGGTGTGGCGATCGTCGCCACCTTCGGCTGCGTCATGGTCTGATCGATCGCCCCCACCTGCGTACCATCGCGGATGCCGAGCGCTTCGGTGAGGTTGGCGCGGTTGCCGGTATAGACGGCCGCGCCGTGTCGCGCGCGACTGATCGCGACATAGACGGAGCGGGCATCGACGGTGTTGGCGCAGAAGCTCTCCAAGTGCGCCAAGACCCGATCGCACGTAGCGCCTTGGCCAGAATGGATCATCCGCACCCATCCTGGCCGGAGATGCCGGTCGGCAAGATGGGCGAGGTCGAGCATCTCGCGCCGCCCGTCCTCGCGCTGGAGGACCATGCTCGCGCCATGGGAGTCGATCGCGACCACCTCGGCGGTCTGCCCGTTGAGCTGATCGGCGCGATAGTTGTTCCGGGTGAACTGGATGCGGTCGCCGGTCCTGAACTCCTGCGGCACTTCGATGAAGGCTTCGGCGACATCGGCGCCCCAGCGCGCGGGCTGCCAGTCGACAGGCTTGGGTCTGCACGCTGCCGGGGGCGCTTGTCGGGCCGCAGGCGAACGGTGCCGGTCGCGGGGTCGACGGCCTCAACGCGGTGCCGGACGCCGGCGCGGGGTCGGCCCTTCTCCGACTTGCTGAGGACGACGATGTCGCCGGGCCGGTAGGAGGTGGCGAGCCGGGCTTGCGGCCGGGTCGCGTGATTCGAGGACGCTCGCGACCATGGCATCCTCGCCCGGCGTGCCGTCGGTGACGAGCGCGGCGCGGATGGCGTCGGTGAGTTCCTGCCCGCCCTGGCGGGTGGGGTCGAGCACCGGCGTCTTCGCGCGGTCCTCGCGGAAGAGCGCGGCGAAGTCGCGGGCGAGGACGGCCTGGTGGGTCTGGGTGTCGGGCTGCTCGACGACGCGGCCGCCCCTTCGTCGAGCGCCTCGAACGCGGCTTGGGCTTCCCCTTCGAGCACGGCATCCACGGCCTTGCAAATCCTCGGTTTAGACTGGCGGACGATTCTCTTCAGCCTGAGCGCCGCCATGGCAGCGTGCTGTTCTCGATACAGGCGCTCCCGGTCTCCGTCATGCCGAGCAGGTCGGCCTCGGCGATCAAAGCGGACGAGCGCTTGCGCGAAGAGTGAGGTGGTTAGATACCGCCATCAACCCAGCAGGCCCAAAAGATTTCGAACGAAGGTGTCGAGCCAATGATAATGCGAGACAGTGTCCTGGTGGCAGCCAATTGGGTCGAGCACATGTTGACCGGCTCGCTCGCATTGGCCGTAGCCACAATTGCCGTGGCAATGCTCGGGCTGGCTGTGATGAGCGGACGCGTTACCACGCGCCGCGGGCTGGAGGTAGTGCTGGGCATCTTCCTGATTTTCGGGGCGCCCGTGATCAGTGCCGGGTTGCTGCGGGCGCGTCCGGTTGAAGTCGGTCCAGCAGCGCCAAGCCTGCCTCGGCCAGGAGCGGTAACGACTGCGCCGCCGCGCGCGTCCGTTTATGATCCTTATGCCGGCGCATCGGTGCCGTCGATGCAAATGCGATCCGGTGACCTCGCGCCAATGCAGTGATTTGCGCCAGGATGATGCATTCTGAGCGCATGAAGAATTGACGGGTGTCGCCAAAGCGAGGACACAGTGTTCCACTGGTTCGGCGGGGGTTGGGTGGTGTCGATCAAGCGTATCGTAAGCGTCATGTCCCTGCTTGTCTGGCCAAAGGTCGCGCTGGCGCAGGACAGTTTCTCCGATCCCGCCGGCTCCGGCCCCATCGTCGGTGCGATGCAGTGGTTGCAGCATACGTTGCTCGGCACGGTGGCGACGGTGGTGGCCATCATCGCGGTTGCGTCGGTCGGTTTCCTGATGCTCACGGGCCGGATGAGCTGGCGCTACGGCGCGACAGTCATTCTTGGTTGCTTCATCCTGTTCGGGGCGGCGAGCATCGTCGGTGGAATCCAGGCATCGGCTGGCGGCGGCCTTTGAGATGGACGGCCTTGACCGAGATTTGCTGTTCACCGGCCTGACGCGTCCGCAGATGCTGTTCGGCGTCACCTACGGCTTTGCCATCGCCAACGCGATCCTGACCACCGAGCTGTTCCTCGCTTTCAAGTCCGCGTGGGTGCTTGTCGCGGCGGTCGCGGTGCACGTTGTCGGTGTAGCGGCGTGCCTGCGCGACCCGCGCATCTTCGACCTGTGGCTGGTCAAGGTGCAGCGCTGTCCGCGCGTCAAGAATTACCGGCTGTGGCGCTGCAACTCGTACCGCCCGTAGGGCGTCCCGAGGATTGGCCGCGCGAGGCGGCGGCAGGATCGCATCTGCCGTATCGCGCGGCAATCGACCCCTACACGCTGATGCTGCGCGACGGACGGCTGATGCAGGTCGTGGCACTGGACGGTCTGTTGTTCGAGACTGCCGAGACGAGCGAGATCAACTATCGCAAGGGTCTGCGCGATGCGATGCTGCAGGCGATCGGATCGTCACGCTTCGCGCTTTACCATCATGTCGTGCGGCGGCGGGTGGATATCGCGAGCGCTGGTCGTTTTGCCGATCCGTTCAGCGCGCGCGTCCATGCCGCCTGGCAGCGGCGGCTGGCCAATAAGCAGCTTTTCGTCAACGAACTGTTCCTGTGCCTCATTCGCCGGCCTGCGCAGGGCAGGGGTGGCGTCGCCGACCGGCTGGCGAACCTGTTCGGCCGCATCTCGGTCGAGGGCCGTGCGACTGCGCTTGCCGAGGAGCGCCGGGCGCTTGAGGCCGCGACCGACGCAATGCTCGCCGCGCTTGGCGCTTATGACCCGCGGCGGCTCGGCGAGTATCCCCACGCCGGCGGGACGGCATCCGAAATCCTCGACTATCTCGCGATGCTCTACGGCGGAGCGCCGCGCTCGGTGCAGCGGCCCGAGGGCGACATCGGTCAGGCGCTGCCCGACCGGCGCATCAGCTTTGGCGCCGAGACGGTCGAACTAGGCAACAGCGGCGATGGCCGGCGCAGCTTCGTAGGGATGGTCGGGATCAAGGAATATCCGGGCGCTACAGGCCCCGGTATGCTCGACGAGTTGATGCGCTTGCCGATCGAGCTGACGGTCACACAGAGCTTCGGTTTCGTCGACCGGCAGGCGGCGCTCGGCAAGGTCAATCTGACGCTGCGCCGGATGCGCGCGGCGGATGACGAGGCGCTGTCTCTGCGCGGCGAACTCGCCGGCGCGCGCGACGATCTAGCCGCTGGCCGCGCAGCGTTCGGAGAGCATCATCTGACGGTCGCAGTGCGCGGTGATACGCCCGACGCGGTCGATGCGAACGTCGCCGAGGTGCAGGCGGCGCTGACCGACCTCGGCATCATCGCGGTGCGCGAGGATATGGCGCTGGAGCCGGCCTTCTGGGCGCAATTTCCTGGCAACTTCCGCTACATCCCGCGACGCGGCATGGTCGCCAGCCGCAATTTCGCCGGGCTCGCCAGCCTGCACAACTTTCCGGTCGGCAGTGCCGCGGGCAATCACTGGGGCGAGGCGGTTACCGTGTTGGAGACGACCGCGGCTGGCCCCTATCATTTCAACTTCCACCATGGCGACCTCGGCAACTTCACCGTCATCGGCCCGTCGGGTTCGGGCAAGACCGTGGTGCTCAACTTCCTCCTCGCCCAGGCGCGCCGCTTCGATCCGCGCATCGTCTTCTTCGACAAGGATCGCGGCGCCGAGCTGTTCCTGCGCGCGATCGGCGGGCGCTACGACGTGCTGCGGGCTGGCGAACCCGCCGGGCTCAATCCGCTGCTGCTTGACGACACGCCGGAGAACCGGCGCTTCCTAATCGAATGGCTCGGCCTGCTGGTCGCCGAACCCGGCCGGCCGCTCGACGTCGAGGATCTCGCCCGGATCAAGGAAGCGGTCGATGCCAATATGGAGGCGCCGCGCGCCTATCGCCGGCTCGGCCATTTCGCGCAGCTGCTGCGCGGCGGGCATCGTCCCCGTGCGGGCGACCTCGCCGCGCGGCTTGCGCCCTGGTGGGGCAGCGGCGAACATGCCTGGCTGTTCGACAATGCGGAGGACCTGACCGACCTGTCGCAGCGCGTCGTCGGCTTCGACATGACGCGCATCCTCGATACGCCGGTCGTGCGCACGCCGGCGATGCTGTATCTGTTCCACCGCGTCGAGGAGCGGCTTGATGGCAGCCCGACGATCATCGTCGTCGACGAGGGCTGGAAGGCGCTCGACGACGAGGCATTCACCGCCCGCATCCGCGATTGGGAAAAGACGATCCGCAAGCGCAACGGTATCGTCGGCTTCGCGACGCAGAGCGCCGAGGATGCGCTGTCGAGCCGGATCGCCTCGGCGATCGTCGAACAGGCCGCGACGCAGATCTTCATGGCCAATCCCAAGGCCCAGGCGCGCGACTATGTCGACGGCTTCGGGCTGACCAACCACGAATATGATCTCGTCCGCGGACTGCCCGACAATGCCCGGGCTTTTCTGATCAAACATGGCAACGAAAGCGTCGTCGCACGGCTCGACCTGTCGGGCGAGGCGGATCTTCTCACCATATTGTCGGGCCGTGAGCGCACGGTGCGGCTGCTCGACGCGATCCGCGCCGAGACGGGCGACGATCCGCAGGCCTGGCTGCCGCGGCTGCTCGAGGCGGCGCGGTGACGCTGGCCTGCGTTCCCGTGGATGCCGATGCCGGCGTGGTGCTGCACTTTGCCGCCAACGCCGAATGTGCGGCGCAGACGATCGGTGCAGACGGCTTCCAAGCGATGATCGGCGGTCCGGTCGCGGCGGGGTTGCTGTCCGCGCTGGTGACGATCTTCGTTGCGATCATCGGCTATCGGCTGGTGCTCGGCAATGCGCCGCGCTTCGACGAGGGCATCGGCCGCGTGCTGCGGCTTGGCATCGTGCTCGCGCTGGTGACCGGCTGGCCGGCATTTCAGACGCTTGTCTACGATACGACGACCCAGGCGCCTGAAGAGCTAGCCGCGACTATCTTACCCGCGGCAGGCCTGTCGCCGACGGGCCTGCCGGAGCGCGTGCAGGCGATCTACGACGCGATGCGGCTCGGTGCGAGCGGCGATCCGCGCGCGGCCGATCCGCAGCAGGTGGCGTCCACAGCAACGACGCCGAATCAGCCGGGCGGCGCACCCGGACCGGTCACGTCGCAACAACCTGCCAATGGCCAGCCGGGGCTGGGGGCGCTACCGCAGACGGCCTCGCTGTTCGCCGTGGCGACGATCGGGACGCTCGCCGCCTTGCATCTTGCGCTCGGTATACTGCTTGCCCTGGCGCCACTGGCGATCCTGGCACTGCTGTTCGACGGCACGCTCGGTCTGTTCAATGGCTGGATGCGCGCGCTGGTCGGCGTGGCACTGGGTGGCCTTGCCGCGACGATCGTCACGGCGGTGATGTTGATCCCGATCGAGCAGGAGGTGCTGCGGCTGCAGGGTTGGCGTGGGGGCGGGGTGCTCGCGGTGGTCGATACGCAGGCGCTTCCGACCCTGGTGTTGGCTTGCGCGATGGCGATGCTCGTCGGCGTATTGGCGGCGGTGCGGATGGGGAGTGCGTTACGCTACGCGCCCGGGACAGCGGGCAGCTGGAGTTCCGTCGCGCGGCACAACAACCGCTCGGATATCGCGGTGTCGGCAACGACGCAGGGTGCGCCCGGAAACACGCGGAGCATCGCCATACCCGGCCGCGACCGCGCCGCAGGTGTGGCGGAGGCGCTGGCGACGACGGTGCGGCGCGAGCAACGGTCGGGTGGCCCTGCAGTACCCAGTGAGGCGGGGGCACGCGGCGCACTGATCAGAAACGGACAACAGGACCGGCAGGCGTCGGTAGCTGGCGGGCAGGGGCCGGCGGCACGCCGGACGACGCTGCGCCGCTCGCGCGTCGCCGCGTCGCGAGACAAGGTGGGGCAGTGAAGAAGGATTATCACGATCAGGCGACGAGCTGGGCGCTGGACCGCGAGGTGCAGGCCGCGCGGTCGCGCCGCACCGCCTGGACGGTCGCCGGCGTCGCGGTCGCGGTTGGCCTGTTCGAGGCCGTGGCGCTGGCGATGCTCGCGCCGCTGAAGACGGTCGAGCCGATCACCCTGCTCGTCGATCGGCAGACGGGTTTCGTCCAGGCGCTCAATCCGCTCGCACCGCAACGCGTTGCGGCGGATGAGGCGCTGACCCAATCCTATCTTGCCCAATATGTGACCGCGCGCGAAGGATTCGACCGTGCGACGGTGCGGCTCGACTATCGCAAGGTCGCGCTCTGGTCGGGCGGGGCGGCGCGCAGCCGTTATCTGGCTTCGATGCCTGCGACCAATCCGGATAGCCCGCTTGTCCGCTATCCCGCTGGCACGACCGTCACCGTCCGGGTGAAGAGCGTGTCGCGGCTCGGGCAGAACGTGGCGCTGGTGCGCTTCGACACGCAGCGCGTTGATCGCGACGGGCAGGTCGCGCAAGCCTCGCCCTGGGTCGCCGTCATCCGATACCATTTCGTCGATGCGCCCATGGCCCTGTCCGACCGGTTGCTCAATCCGCTCGGCTTCCAGGTGACGGGCTATCGCCGCGATGCCGAGGCGGTGCCGACCGCCGATGCGCCGGTGGCGACCTCGGAGCCGATCGTCGCGCCGGCAAGCGTCCCTCTCCGGTCGCTAGCCCCCGCTGTGAACGCCGCGCCGGTCAGACGGGTTTCCGCGCAGACGACGCGACCGATCCCGGCAGAAGCAGAACAACGCGCTGACGAGCCCGCGTATCGGTTCGGCATGCCGCGCGCGGTGCCGATCAATCAATTGCCGATGGGGTCGCCGCTTTCGCCGGCCGTGCCAGCGCCCGTCGCGATGGCGGCGCGACCGTGATCCTCGCCATGCTCGCCCTCCTAGCCCCGCAGGCGCTGTTCCAGCCGTCCGACCCGCGCATCCAGACGCTCGACTATAATCCGGGGCAGGTGGTGACGCTGTCGGTGGCGCAGGGCTATGCGACCGTCGTCGAGCTGTTGCCCGAGGAGCGCGTCGATACCGTCGTCGTCGGCAACAGCGCCGGCTGGCAGGTCACCGCCGCGCGGGCCGGCGATAGGATCGTCGTCAAGCCGCTGCAAGGCGCGACGACCACCAACCTCGTCGTCATCACCGATGCGCATCGCTACGCCTTCCTGCTGCAGCCGGGCGAGGGCGGGATGGGCAGCCCGTTCATCGTCCGCTTCACGACGCCGGTCGACCCACGCAGCGATGCGGTTTTGCTGGCGCAGACGCGCAGCTTCCGCCTGTCGGGCGACAAGGGCCTATTGCCGCTCGAGATGTCCGGCGATGGCCAGCGCACGCGCATCCGCTGGAAGGCCGATGCGCCGTTGCCGGCGATCTTCGCCGACGATGCGCATGGCAAGGAGACGCTCGTCAACGGCCGGATGGTCGACGGCGTCTATGTCGTCGAGGGGGCGGCGAAACGCTACACCTTTCGCATCGGCAGGCGCCGTGCCGTCGCAATGATGGTCGCAGCCGGGACGCCGCGATGACCGCCGGGCCCCTGCACGACCATGACCCGCGCCCCGTCGTGCGGCTGCCGCGCGCCGGCGTCCCTGGCATTGCCATTGCGGGCGGCGCAGTACTCGCCGCAGGTCTGCTGTTCGCGGTGCTCGATGGCCGGCGCCGTGACGATACAACCGCCGCGAAAGCGGATGCGGCCCAGCAGGCGAACGCCTTCGCACCGCCACCCGCGCTCGCCATGCCGCCCGAGGTGCAAGCGGCACCACAGCCACCGGTCGTGATGATGGTGCCGCCGACACCAGTGCCGCCATCCGCACCACCGCGCCCCTATGTCGCGCCATCTCTCCCCGCGCCGGTGATCGTCGCCGCTCCGCCGCAGCCACTGCTCGTTCCGCAACCGCAGCCGCTAACGGTCCGCGAGCGTGCGACGCGAGAGAGCGAGGAGCCACAGGCGCTGATCATCGATGGCGGCATCGAGCGCCAGGTCGCGGCGACGGGCCAGCCGGCGAGCCGGCCGAGCCAGGACGGCAACCAGCAGCGCAATCCGCTGGCACAAGGACCCGGAATCGGGGGCGACACCGCGCCGGCGCAGGCGGCGTCGCTGCGCAACCGGACGATGGTGATGCCGACGGGCACGATGATCCCGGCCGTGATGGAGACGCCGATCGACACGGCGCGCCCGGGGCTCGTGCGCGCGATCGTCAGCAGCGACACGCGCGGCTTCGACGGGCGCCGCATCCTCGTGCCCCGCGGCGCGCGCCTCGTCGGCGAATATCAGGCGTTCGTGCAGAGCGGGCAGAACCGCGTACTGGTCAATTGGACCCGGCTGATCCGGCCGGACGGCGTGACGATCGCCCTGTCCTCGCCGGCCGCCGACGCGCTCGGCGGGGCGGGGGTGCCGGGCAAGGTGCACAGCTATTTCCTCAAGCGCTTCGGTGCCGCGCTCCTCCAGTCCGCAATGACCGTCGGGGTCAATCTGGCCTCACGCCCCGGCAACGGCTCGGTGATCGTCGGGCTCCCATCCGCGCAGATCGGCAACACGATCGGGCAGGGGCTGCTTCCCAACGACATTCGTCCCAAGATCACGGTGAAGCAGGGCGCCGAGATCAACGTCTTCGTCGCGAGGGACCTCGATTTCTCGCTGGCTACGGCTGCACCGTGACGGACGCGCTTGCGTCCTATCTCGGCGTCTATCTGTCGCCGCTGGCGGATTATCTCGATAAGGACGACGTCACCGACATCTACATCAACCGCCCTGGCGAGCTGTGGATCGAACGTCTCGGACATCGCCCGGCGCGTCACGAGGCGCCAGCGCTGACCGAGAGCCTGCTCTGGCGGCTTGCCAAGCAGGTGGCGAGCCTGACGCATCAGGGAATCAGCCGCGAGCATCCCTTGCTGTCGGCGCGTCTGCCAGACGGATCACGCATCCAGATCATCGCGCCACCCGCCACGCGTGGGCCGATCGTGATCGCGATCCGCAAGCACCTAGTCGCCGATATGACGCTCGATGACTATGTCGATCAGGGCGCGTTTGCGCATACCCGCCGCGGCGGAGAGCGCGATGGCGATGATGAACTCGCAGATCCGTACGAGCGGGGAGACTGGGCCACGTTTCTCCGCCTCGCCGTGCGGCAGTGCAAGACCATCCTTGTTTCGGGCGGTACCTCGACCGGCAAGACGACGTTCCTCAACGCGCTTCTGCGCGAAGTCGGCGCCGAGGAGCGCCTCATCGTCATTGAAGACACGCCGGAGATCCAGCTTCGGCATGACAATGCGGTGGGGCTGGTCGCGGTAAGGAGCGAACTCGGTGAGACGAACGTCACACCGGACGACCTGCTCACTGCGACGCTGCGCATGCGGCCTGACCGGATCATCATCGGTGAATTGCGCGGTCGCGAGGCGTTCACCTTTTTACGCGCGGTAAACACCGGCCACCCCGGTTCTATGTCAACGATCCATGCCGACACGCCCGCAGGCGCATTTGAGCAGTTGGCCATGCTGGCCCGCATCGGCTCGGCACCAGGCAGTCGCAGCGAGATCATCGATTACGCCCGCACGGTTGTCGACGTGGTTGTGCATCTTGCACACTTGAACGGAAAAAGATCCATTGTTGAGGTTGATCGGCATAAGCCCAAGTAAACCCACGACATGAATATCATGTGAGATTAAATAGCGCTTGCTGGACATCGGAAAACATGTTGTCTTTTATAAAAGGAATCATGGGTCGAGGGTGGTAACATGCTATTCCGAGTGCTGGTTACGATGGCTATCGTTGTCATGCCAGACGTCGCCGCCATGGCTGCCGAAACCGTGTCGTACACGTACGATGCGCAAGGCAGGTTGATCCGGGTGGTCAAGAGCGGTTCCGTCAATAACGGCGCTGCTGTCCAATATACCTATGACGCGGCTGGTAATCGTGTTCGCGTAACCGCTACCGGCTCGCCCAACGGTTAACACGCGGCGCTCGACCATATAATTTTTGCGACTTTGCAGCGCTGGCGTGAGCAAGCGCGAAGCAAAGTGTGCGCGAAATTACGTTACGGCTCCGCTGTCGGGCGGGCGTTTTTGTGTTTCATACGATTTAAATTCGAGGGAAACGCCGATGAGCTCGAAGATTTTCGGGAACGGCTGTCCGCGTGCGCGGCGCATTGTCGTGGAAAGCGAAATTTTTATCTCCAAACCGCGCGTTTCCGTGCTGGCGCTCTTGGGGGCGGCTTCATGGCCTGTCCTCGCGGCTGCGCAGATCGCCGCACCACCTCCTCCCCGTCCGCGGATCGATGCCAACGGCATCGATCTGTTTTCCGGCACGGCTAACGTCGACGCGTCCAAGATGGTGTTGGGGACCGGCAGGGCGCAACTCGACTATCATCAATTGACGCGAGGCTCGGGTTGGACTGACACGCTCACGGCTGCATTGGACACCTTTTACGGGAGCAACACGCTTACGGTGACGATCGGCGGCAAGTCTGAGATATTCGTCGTGAGCAATGGGACATATGCACCGCAGACACCGAGCGGGTCAACGCTCACACTCTATAATGGTATATATACCTATACGATGTCCGATGGCACTTTAGTGCATTTCAGTCAAATCTTTGCGCAGGGCCGTCCGGCATATGCCAATGGTGGCAGAGTAACAGATATTACTCGTCCGTCAGGAGAGAAACTGGTTTTCAGTTATCAAAGCCTATACTACTGCGTTTATAATAAATATTATGATGGAAGCCATCCATGCACGGTTCATGGTCGTGCGTATCGGGTTTCCGAAGTCCACAACAGTTTCGGATTCTCCATAAATTATGGATATGATTCCGACTCGGAGGATTTCGAGCCCGACATGCCGGCCAGCAGCCAGATGATCGATGCCTGGGAAACCCCGTCCAGCGCGACCGCTACAAATCTCGAGCAGCCCGGCGCGTCCGTGGCGCAGGGCTTCAGATATTCCGACGCGAACGGCTTTACCTATCTCGCGCTGACAGACCAGGCGAATAACACCACGACCTATCGGATGAGCGGATGGCAGCTCATGGGCATCACGCCTCCGGGCGCTTCGGGAGAGACCGTCACGTTCGGATATGCGAACAATCGCGTCGCAAGCGTGACGAAGGGGGGAGGCACCTGGACCTACACCAGCAACGATCCTGGCGATGGCACGCGGGTCGTCCGGGCGACCGATCCCGCCAACGCAACGACCACCTATACTTTCAGCCTGGCGTCGCAGCAGATGACGGCGATGACCGATCCATTGGGGCACGTATCGTCTTGGGGTTACGATCCGAACACGACCCTTCTGACAAGCGCGACGGCGCCGGAGGGGAATTCGGTCACCTATGGCTATGACGGTCGCGGCAACGCGACGTCGACGACGTTGCGATCGAAGGACGGCAGTTCGACGATCGCGTCGACCGCCGGTTACGAGGATGGTTGTTCCAATGCGATGACCTGCAATCAGCCGCAGTGGACGCGCGACGCGAGGGGCAATCAGACGGATTTTCAATACGATGGTACCCATGGCGGGGTTACCGTCGTGACTGCTCCGGCGGGCGCCAATGGCGTGCGGCCCCAGACACGCTACGGCTACACGAGCTACACCGATTATCTCGGCGGCACGATATGGCAGCAGACGTCGACGTCGACTTGTCGCACGCAAAGCGCGTGCTCAGGGTCCGGTGACGAGGTTGTGTCGACCACCAATTACGGCTCGCTCGCGGGCAACAATCTCATGCCGGTGGGAGCGACGCAGCGGGCGGGCGACGGAAGCGTCAGCGCGAGCGTGTCCGTCAGCTATGACTGGCAAGGCAATGTGCTTGCCTCGACCGATCCGCTGGGCGGTCAAACCAACTACACCTATGATGCGCTGCGCCACGTCACGAGCGTCGTGTCGCCCGATCCAGACGGTGCAGGGCCGCGGCTGCGGCGGGCGCGTGTCACCCACTATCTGCCAAGTAGCCTCGTCGATTCCGTCAGCATCGGCACGACGGACGCGAACGGCGGGTCGTTTTCATCGCAGCAACAATTGGTCACGACGTTCGACGGCAATTTGCGCAAGGTGCAGGATGCGTTCACCTCGGGCGGCACGACCTATGCGGTGACGCAATATGGCTATGACGCCGTCGGGCGTATACAGTGCACGGCGGTGCGGCTCGATCCCAGTCAATGGGGCGGCCAAAGCGATGCCTGCACGCCGCAGACGTCGGGCAGCAATGGTCCGGATCGTGTAACGCGTCAGGTGTATGATGCCGCAGGGCGGGTGAGCGGCGTCTATACTGCCTATGGTACGGGCGCGCAGGCGTTTGAGCAGACGAGCTATACCGCCGACGGTAAGGTGGCGAGCGTGACGGATGCCAACGGCAACGTGACCACAGCAGGCTATGACGGGTTAGACCGTCAGGTGACCACGAGCTATTCGGGCGGCAGCTACGAGCAGCGCAGCTTCAATGCCAACGGCAACGTGACGCAGCGGCGTCTGCGCGACGGGCAGGTCATCAACTATGGCTATGACGCGCTGAACCGCGTGGTGTCGAAGGACCGGCCGAACACGACCTATTGGGAGACGGACCAGTCGTTCGGCTACGACAATCTGGGCAATCTGGCGAGCGCGTCGGACAGCAACGGCCGGGTGTTGACGTTCGTTTACGACGCGCTCGGCCGGCGGACGGGTCAGGGGGACAATTGGTATGGGCCTGGCAACGCGACGTTTCAGTATGATGCGGCGGGTCGGCGGACGCGGCTGACGTGGAACGACGGCAATGCGGTGGGGTACGATTATCTCGTGACCGGCGAGATGAATACGATCCGCGACGGTGCGGGTACTGTGCTGGTGACGTTCGGTTATGACGACCTGGGGCGGCGCACGAGCCTATCCCGGGCGAACGGCACGGTGACGAGCTATGCGTATGACGCGGCCTCGCGGCTTTCGCAGCTGACGCAGGATCTGGCGGGGAGCGGGAGTGACCTGACGGTGAGCCTGGGCTACAACCCGGCCGGTCAGATCACGAGCCGGAGCGTGTCGAACGATGGCTATGCGTGGACCGCCGCGGTGAACGCGGATCGCGGCTACAGCGTCAACGGGCTGAACCAATATACGCAGGCCGGGCCGGTGACGCTGGGCTATGACGGGCGCGGCAATCTGACGAGTTCGGGCGGCAGCGGCTACGGCTACACGGTCGACAACCAGCTGGCGACGAGCCCGGGGGCGAACCTCGCCTACGATCCGGTCGGGCGGTTGTTCAACATCAACGCGGAGAATGGCGTCAACACGAGCCTGGTCTACGACGGCGCGGACGTGCTGGCGGAAGGGGACCAGAACAGCGGTGCGCTGCTGCGGCGCTACGTCTACGGCCCGGGCAGCGACGAGCCGCTGATCTGGTACGAAGGATCGGGGATGGGGGACCGGCGCTGGCTGCACGACGACGAGCGGGGCAGCATCGTGGCGGTGACGAACGATGCGGGGCAGGCGATGGCGATCAACCGCTACGACGAGTTCGGCATCCCGCAGTCGGGCAACCTCGGCCGGTTCCAGTATACGGGGCAGAAGTGGCTGCCGAGCCTGGGGCTGTACGACTATAAGGCACGCACCTACTCGCCGACGCTGGGCCGCTTCCTGCAGACCGATCCGATCGGATACGGCGATGGCATGAACTGGTACAATTACGTCGGTGGCGATCCGATTAATGCGATCGATCCGAGCGGGCTGATTCATCAGGAATGCACATATCCCGTCGTATTTTACATCAACAGCGACGGAGATTACCAGAATTACAACCTGCCGCAGGTCTGCTCCTGGGTGCTCGACCCGAGTGACTGGTATAGATACCAGCAACCAACTTGGGGACCCGGCTATGCGCCCTCATTCCCTGGAGGCGGCGGTGGTGGCGGTAGCGGTAGGCCTCAGGCGCCATCCGCTCCGGCTCCTTCCATGCCGCAAAAGAGAGAGTCTGACTGCCCTGCTGGTGTCAGGCACACTTTTTCGGATAGTTTCGGGCTGACAATCTTCTTGTTTGGGAGAGGCATAAGCCTAAGCGCCGAGGTTGGGGTTGCGATACCCGAAACGTCCTGGCTGCGGGGGGCGCAGACCTACCTTAGTCTCAATGCCGTCGGCTTGGGAGGGCGTGGACTATTTGGGGGCGGTGGTGAGAGCCTCGGTGTAGGGGTGAACAACGGACCAATCACGGGAGGCTACAGCAACTCTCGGGTCGTCCAGGGCGGGGCAGCGTGGGGTCCCGGTGGCGAGGGCCAGTATACATACAGAGGTGGGAGCGGAGGTTCGGTTGCGGGCGGGCCGAGAGCGGGCGCGGGAGTTTACCTCGCCGCCGGCGATAAACACAGCTACACAGTGGCGACACCTCAGATTGGGTGCAGATGATGAGGTCGTTCTATACCTTCACCTCTCGGTCGGTAGACCGGGTCTTCATTCTCTTGCTGCTGGTCGGATTGATCATCTTGGTCCTCTCAGCGTGTGATGTCTATCTCAGACTTGGTCTAGGGTTCACCAAGGACGACCTCCACCGCGTGCTAATCATTCTACCGGGCGCTGCATTCATATATTGCCTCACGCGCGGTTGGATCGTTTTGACCGAGCGGGTGGCGAAAGCATTTCGAAAATGACATCTGCCGCAAAGGCAAACATGTCGTGCCGCGAGCAATTCGAGTGGAGCCAGTGGAGTTTGGCTTGGGGCATCTGCTGAGGCTGGGTTAGGGCACACTGCTGTCGGCGGACAGGTTTCTGTATCTAGACAGCGCTTTGACGGCGGCCAAATTGCCAATTATCTTACCCGTGGCAGCGTAAGATCGAATAACGGCGTAGTTTTTGGTGCTGCTGCTGGAGCTGGCGGAGGACTCTCTTTCTCTAATGCAGGTCAAGTGAGTGATCTTTTGGGAGATGCGACGACTTACAATCTAAATGTCGGGCTTTTCAGCGGTAGCTTGTCAATCAGCGGACGGACTTTCAGCCTTAACATTGGCGCCGCGAAGGGGATTGGTTTGGATTTCAGCCGTTACCGCACAAACGCCACCCTAATCTCGACAGGATGCGATTCTGAACGCTAGGACGGTTTCTTTTCCAAAAGATGGAAAGATGTGGTTTAAGCGGATACTTTGGGCTTATTATCCAATAAGCTGGCAAGGATGGGTGATTTTACTCTTGCTTGCTTTTAGTTTTACTGCGGTGCAATTAATAGTCCGATTTTTGATCGAGAAATTGCATTTTCAAATATCAGAGGACATGGTCTATTTAAGTATCCCTGCGATTGTATTAACTGGCTTATTCATTGCGCACAGGCATAGTAGGTAGGCTACCTTGTTGCCGCAGAGGCCGCAGTGCCCCGGCGGAGATTACAAAACCTATGCTCTCGGTGGTTCCGCAACTCTCGCTTTGTTTGTGGGGTAAATGTGAGTGTCTCCGTTGGGATTAGCATTCCAAAAGACGGGAATATATTTGGCCTTCAGTGCTTTGGCGGCGGTCAAGTTGCGGGTATGCTAGGTGTAGGTGGGTTCGCAGGTGCGGGCGCGACATTCTCGAAAGGCACTAATTCCGGACCAATGAAAAACTTCGACAGGGGCGGGTTCGGTTATGGCGAAGCCGACGCCGGTTTGGGATTCGCAGTCGGCGGTAGCCTGCAAGGAAGCCGTGGATCATCTTCCGGGTCGGTTGGGCTCCCGATCCCGAAAGTGGGCGCAGGCTACGGGGCATACGCTGGAGTTGGTGCGGGATATGGAGCCACCGTCGCTACCACCACGTTCTGCAACGCGGGGCGATGAACATGAGCAACTATGTCCGAACCGTATTCGCAATTGTAATAGGAATATTTGTTACATTTAGTGTAATATCCACCCTAATCCTAATTTATCAAGTTGTTTTAGGTTTCAGGGAGGGCAGTTTGTCAGTTCATCGTGAAGGTATAATTACCAGTGCTTTTCTTTGTGGGGTCGGGATTGCTGGGGTGGTTTTGATGTCAGTCATAAAGCGAGTAACCCTGCCCTACAAATAATAAGAGCCGAACAAGACACAGACACCGCGTTGTGGGAACGGCACGGCGGCCAGGATTGCCGACATAACTGACAAGATCAGTCTCTACTTTGGTGAGTTGGCTGTGGGAGCGGGGATTGCCGGCTTGGCAGCTGCGCCAACCGGAGCTGGTCTAGTCGCACTGGAATATGTTGCGGCGGTTTCCGGCGCTGTATCACTTGCGGCGTCAGGTGTTGGCGCCCTCGCGCATCTTGCCAACCGAGATTATCTCGGTGCTCTGTTTGATGTGGGAGGTATCGCGGGGGGTGTCGCCGTGGGTAAGTTGGCTGGAAGTGCGCTGGCTTCGACAGGGCAGGTCACCGGTGTCTACACCGCCTACGGCACGGGCGCGCAGGCGTTTGAGCAGACGAGCTATACCGCCGACGGTAAGGTGGCGAGCGTGACGGATGCCAACGGCAACGTGACCACAGCAGGCTATGACGGGTTCGACCGTCAGGTGACCACGAGCTATTCGGGCGGCAGCTACGAGCAGCGCAGCTTCGATGCCAACGGCAACGTGACGCAGCGGCGTCTGCGCGACGGGCAGGTCATCAACTATGGCTATGACGCGCTGAACCGCGTGGTGTCGAAGGACCGGCCGAACACGACCTATTGGGAGACGGACCAGTCGTTCGGCTACGACAATCTGGGCAATCTGGCGAGCGCGTCGGACAGCAACGGCCGGGTGTTGACGTTCGTTTACGACGCGCTCGGCCGGCGGACGGGTCAGGGGGACAATTGGTATGGGCCTGGCAACGCGACGTTTCAGTATGATGCGGCGGGTCGGCGGACGCGGCTGACGTGGAACGACGGCAATGCGGTGGGGTACGATTATCTCGTGACCGGCGAGATGAATACGATCCGCGACGGTGCGGGTACTGTGCTGGTGACGTTCGGTTATGACGACCTGGGGCGGCGCACGAGCCTATCCCGGGCGAACGGCACGGTGACGAGCTATGCGTATGACGCGGCCTCGCGGCTTTCGCAGCTGACGCAGGATCTGGCGGGGAGCGGGAGTGACCTGACGGTGAGCCTGGGCTACAACCCGGCCGGTCAGATCACGAGCCGGAGCGTGTCGAACGATGGCTATGCGTGGACCGCCGCGGTGAACGCGGATCGCGGCTACAGCGTCAACGGGCTGAACCAATATACGCAGGCCGGGCCGGTGACGCTGGGCTATGACGGGCGCGGCAATCTGACGAGTTCGGGCGGCAGCGGCTACGGCTACACGGTCGACAACCAGCTGGCGACGAGCCCGGGGGCGAACCTCGCCTACGATCCGGTCGGGCGGTTGTTCAACATCAACGCGGAGAATGGCGTCAACACGAGCCTGGTCTACGACGGCGCGGACGTGCTGGCGGAAGGGGACCAGAACAGCGGTGCGCTGCTGCGGCGCTACGTCTACGGCCCGGGCAGCGACGAGCCGCTGATCTGGTACGAAGGATCGGGGATGGGGGACCGGCGCTGGCTGCACGACGACGAGCGGGGCAGCATCGTGGCGGTGACGAACGATGCGGGGCAGGCGATGGCGATCAACCGCTACGACGAGTTCGGCATCCCGCAGTCGGGCAACCTCGGCCGGTTCCAGTATACGGGGCAGAAGTGGCTGCCGAGCCTGGGGCTGTACGACTATAAGGCACGCACCTACTCGCCGACGCTGGGCCGCTTCCTGCAGACCGATCCGATCGGATACGGCGATGGCATGAACTGGTACAATTACGTCGGTGGCGATCCGATTAATGCGATCGATCCGAGCGGGCTGATTCATCAGGAATGCACATATCCCGTCGTATTTTACATCAACAGCGACGGAGATTACCAGAATTACAACCTGCCGCAGGTCTGCTCCTGGGTGCTCGACCCGAGTGACTGGTATAGATACCAGCAACCAACTTGGGGACCCGGCTATGCGCCCTCATTCCCTGGAGGCGGCGGTGGTGGCGGTAGCGGTAGGCCTCAGGCGCCATCCGCTCCGGCTCCTTCCATGCCGCAAAGGAATGTTGCGCCAAAGCCTCCGCTCACTGAGTGCGAGAAGGTGCGAAACGAACCGGGCGGCGTAGTTGTCGTCTACGGCGAAGGTTCGGCTTTTGCCGGGCTTGGTGTGACTGGATCAGTTGGCGTGTTCTACAACATTTCCAGTGGCAGTGGCGGTTTCTTCTATGCCGGGGGCAGTTGCGAAGGTTACGACTTGAGCGCCGGCATGAGGGGCGGATATTATCGCAGCGCTAAGGATCTTTTCGGTGTCAATGCCAATGTAAGTGGCTCTGTTCCTGGTTTTACGGGTAGCCTAAACTTCTCGACAGATAAGCGGTTAGTAGGCGGTAGCGTTGGGCCCTCAGCCGGAGCGGGTGGCTCGGCAAGCGTGACAAATACCGGCTTCTTTGGCTGTAATTACAATCATACGAACTGAAACATGAGCAAAATTATAAAGGCATCGATGGCAGCGGTATTTATCGCCGGAGTTGTGATTGTATTGGCGAAGCCATCAAACCGCCCTGATCTGCTGCCAAGAGTTGCTGGGTGCTTCTCTAATGACCCCGATGCCACCCGGCCTAATCTTGTTTTGCGTCGGGAAGGAACGCTGAGTTACCAAGGTAATTCGGTCCGATATGTCCTTCGGCAGGACAAAGGAGGAGTCTCGGTCTTACCCGAGGTTGAAGTTGCGGTTCATTCAAGAGAAAATCCCTTGGTTGAAATAGGCGGTGATCACCCTCTCCTAATGCGGCTATCTCAGGACTATGGCTCTATTGGTATACCAGATTTGAATGGCAACCCTGTCGACTTCATACGCGTGAAATGCTAGCCGCAGAATAAGGCTTCTGCGATGCAGTGCGCTTGGAAATCTGCGAAGCAGAATGGCGCCGCGCTAGCGGTCGATGGCACAGTGCTAGCTCTCAGCTTTGCGGCACCGGAGGCAAAGCTTGTCGCCTTGGTTGGTGAGGCTCGGGCGCGGACAACCGAGCTTGGATTAGCGGGCACGGGCTTGGTTTTGGCTGGCGTTAGTAGCGCTCAGTCCCGGGACGCATCGGCATTTTCCAACGGGTTTCTCGGTTACCATTTTATGATGGCAGATTGGGCGTCTTTCAAGGGCGGCGCAGGTGCCGCGGTCAAATTCCTCGGGAAGGTCTCAGGGGTAACCGCTGTGGCGTTGGATGCAATTGATGCATACGACACATATCGGGAATGTCGCGAGGGGAGGGAATAGCTTTTATGCTGGGCCAGAGAGCCGCCTTGCCAGGAATGGACAGATATCCAACCTGGCTTTGGTGGGTGTCTTTGCTTGTAGCGTCGCCCGTATTTGCATTTTTTGTTTGGCAAGGGGGCCACGTAAGGGCATTTTTATCTACATTATCAATAGCGGTGCTGGTGGGAATGCTAGTTACGCTCAGGGATTATAGGTCTGATTTACTTTATTGGTTGGTCGCGTTCGTCGCGGCAGTCTGTCACTTGTCAGGTATCCTTCTCCTCAAAAGCGGTGGCGGACATTTTCCAGTAGTACTGCTAACGCCGGCAGCTGTTATTGACCTTCTTATCTGGCAAACTGTATTCGTAAACTTATATAATTTAGCCAATCGCCGTTCGGCGTGATGCTTGCCTCGCCGCAGAATAACCAGCCTCAACCCTGTCGGCCGTCTCCGAATGCTATGAAGAACTCGGGGAGCGTGACGTTCAAGTATTCCGAGTTCAACGTCTCCGCCTTGGGCACTAGCGGAGATGCGTTCGGCACGTTCAAGACAAGCAACGGCTATTCCGGCACATTCCACACCTCGTTCGATGGCGTTTTCATCGGCGGAAAAGGTGTTGACGTGTCCTATGGAGGCGGCTCTTCGCGAAACCTTTCCGCGTTCTCCGGAGTTAAATACAACGTCGTTGCTACGCTTGGTCCTTACGCGATCAGCGACAACTTCGATCCCAATTCTGGTGAACATGTGGGACAGACCGATGCCGGGTCAACGCTTGGGTTAGGCATTGGTGGAACACGTTCAAATACGACCATCGTCACCATTAGCTGCCCGAGGTAATCATGGTTTTCCAATCGCCATCGGGAATCGAGCAAAATAGAAAGGTTCAGCTAGTTTTAGCCATGATACTAGCTGGAGCCATAGCCATCTTCTTTGTGACGACGCGATCTCGAGTGCTGGATGTGAAGACTGTTTACAGAACGTATCATAATGATTGCTGCCGCGATATTGTTATTAGCGGCAGCGGTATATCCTATGGGGCGTCATCGGCTCCTTTTAGGCTGTCAGATATGAAGTTCGGTCTGACAGGGTATGTGAAGGGTCGTTTTACAAAGGCAGGAATATTTCCGGCAGGAGAAGAGACCTCCATATCTTTTTCCGGGGATGCTGAGAAACGCACCATGTCTTTGCCAATAGGGGGACGTGATTATACGTTCCAACTGGCTCCATCGTCGGTGCATCGCTGAACGGATGAACGCTATCCGCCAATCGCCAACCCTGCGGCCCTGACGGGTGAGGGGGCATCTGCTGAGGCTGGGTTAGGGCACACTGCTGTCGGCGGACAGGTTTCTGTATCTAGACAGCGCTTTGACGGCGGCCAAATTGCCAATTATCTTACCCGTGGCAGCGTAAGATCGAATAACGGCGTAGTTTTTGGTGCTGCTGCTGGAGCTGGCGGAGGACTCTCTTTCTCTAATGCAGGTCAAGTGAGTGATCTTTTGGGAGATGCGACGACTTACAATCTAAATGTCGGGCTTTTCAGCGGTAGCTTGTCAATCAGCGGACGGACTTTCAGCCTTAACATTGGCGCCGCGAAGGGGATTGGTTTGGATTTCAGCCGTTAGGGCATCCCCGGCAACGGACACCGGTATGGCCGGGGTGCGCCGTTTACGACGATCGCACCGGACGGTGGCGGCCTCTATTACCACCGTATCACGGTGGAGGGCTGGCTTGAGATCGGTCGGCCGCAGGGCACAATATGCCTAATCCGACCGGCGGGGCGCACGGGGTTTCAGGACAGCGCGCTGATCGGCTGCGGCAACGGCGCACCGCACCGCCTCATGGTGAACGACGATCTTGTGCACGGTGTCATCACGGCCACGATGGACGACGTCGTGGAAACGTTCCGCTACGATCCCGACACCGGCGAACTCCTGTCCCCGAGCATGCCGCCGCCCATGACGCCCTCCAACTTCGTACCGGACGACGTTCGGACGTCCGCCCGCGAGGATTGAAGCGGCCGGTTGGCGCGGGTGTAGAACGATGTCGATCGAAACGGAATCGTCGGTCCGATTGAGGATGCCGCACGGGCGGTACACGTCGCTTTGGCACGGGCCGACGGCCCCGCACCAATCGTTCAGGTGATCGC
The DNA here is from genome assembly GCF_003355005.1 of Sphingomonas sp. FARSPH. Taxonomy (NCBI): domain Bacteria; kingdom Pseudomonadati; phylum Pseudomonadota; class Alphaproteobacteria; order Sphingomonadales; family Sphingomonadaceae; genus Sphingomonas; species Sphingomonas sp. FARSPH. The sequence goes on from NZ_CP029985.1 coordinate 2,844,205, forward strand.
GAACCTGGTGCCGGGTCCCGGTACGACCGTCGCACCGGTTCCGGTCACTCGAAGGGCGCGCCTGCCGTCGGCGCTGCGGATCGTGACACTGCCGGCGGCGGGAAGCAGGCGAAACATGCTGCCGACATCGCGGGATGTCCGCGCGACGGACAGATGCCCGTCGGCCGCATAGACGAGCCGTTCGCCGCGACGTTCGATCGGCTCGAACGAGACGGTGTCGTCCGGCCCGGCGATCGGGCGCAGCTGGGTGGACGGGAGCGGGCCATCCCCGACTCCGACACGATCCCCTTCCACAGCCAGGAACGCATCCGGGCGCCCGGCCGGCGAGAGGCGCAGCGGAAGCGGTCCGTTGCCGACGGGAATGCCGAAATCGGGCGTACCGTCCTTGCGATAATAGATGCGCTGCACCCGCGTCTCGCGGTTCGGGTCGAACAGGGGGTCGCCCTTGATGTCCGCATAGTCGCGTCCGTGATACGCCAGGATGTCGCGCCCCTGTTCGTCCACCGTGAAGGAATTGTGGCCGGGACCGTAGACGCCGGTCGCCGCGGACGAGACGAACACCGGGACCTGGCTTTTGGACCAGGCGCCGGGCTGCATGATGTCCGCCCCGGCGTCCGCCGTCAGCAGCCCCATACAGTAACGCGCGTCGGTGGCGCTCGCCGAATAGGTCAGCAACAGGCGTCGGTTGCGCGCGAGGAGCGCCGGCGCTTCGTTGACCTTGAACCCGCGCGTCTCCCAATCGAGCGTGGGAACGGACAGACGGACAGGCGCGCACGCGAGGGTGAGCGGCGTGGCCAGCGGCGCCAGATAGAGATTGCTGTTGGTGTCGATGCCCGGCTCACGCTGTGCCCAGCAGAGGTAGCGGGTGCCGCGGTGGACGAACGACGTCGAATCCAGCGTGAAACTGTCCCATGGCGTCTGCAGCTGTCCGAGCACTGACCATGTCCCGCGCATCGGGTCGGCACCCGAGCAGACGATCGCGTAGGTCCGGATGCGGAACACATCCTCGCCGCCACCGCTCGGCCCGGCGGCGAAATACATGGTCCAGCGGCCGTCGACCAGATGAAGCTCGGGCGCCCAGATGAACCCCGACAGCGGGCCGGACGGCTGGTGCCGCCAGAGCACGACCTCCTCGGCCGTGCTCAGGCCGGCGAGCGTGCGCGCGCGCCGCAGGACGAGCCGGTCATATTCGGGCACCGACCCGGTCATGTAGTAAAGGCCGTCGGAGTGCCGGAAGATCTGCGCATCGGCGCGCCGGCGGACGAGCGGATTCGAGAGCGTCGGCGAAGGCTGCGGCGCGGTCGCCACCGCAGCGTCCGTGCGAAGCGGCGTCATTGTCAGGGGGGCCGCGGCGAGGCCGGCCACGATCGCCCTGCGGGTCGGTTCGAGAGTCATGGCATCGCTCCTGTATGAATGGGTCATCGTGCAACCGGCCAGCCGTCCGTGGTCCATTCGATCGGTTGAATGCGCAGGGTTGGCATGCCTTTGTTCTTCGCATCATAGGCATGGTAGGCGATGAAGTCCCGACCGCCATCGCGCAGCAGGCCGACGTGTCCGGGGCCGCGCCAGCGGCCGCTCGGATCGAGCTTGGCGTGCAGCACGACCTGGCCGAACCCCTTCATCAGGGGCTTGCCGTCGGCATCGAGATAGGGGCCCTCGACGTCGCGGGATCGGCCGACGATCGTGTAATAGCTGCTCTCCGCCCCCCGGCAGCAGAAGTCGTACGATACGAACAGGTAATGATAGCCGCCGTGGTCGATGAGGAACGGCGCCTCGACGGCATCGGGGGTGGGGCGGCGCACCAGCGAACGCACCTCATGATCCTCGGCGAAAGCCTTGCCCGTCTCGGGATCGAGACGGATCATCTTGATACCCGTCCAGAAACTGCCGAACGTCAGCCACTGGCGACCATCGGCATCGGTATAGGCGTTGGGATCGATCGCGTTGTAATCATTCGCCCGCGAAGATGCGATCACCAGCCCCTGATCCGTCCAGCGATAGTCCGGCGCCGTCGGGTCGAGGGTGGGGTTCGTCGCGAGCCCGATCGCGGAGATGTTGCTGCCGAAAGACGATATTGCGTAATACAGCCGGTATTGCCCGTGCGAGAAGGATACGTCCGGCGCCCAGAGCCCCTTGGCGTTCGGAATCCGTCGTTTCGCCCACTCGGGCAACGCGGCGAAGACGGTGCCTGCCTTCGACCAGGTCAGCAGGTCTTTCGACGTTCGGATCGGGATCTGTCCGCCGTCGTCGGGGCGGGTCGTGCTGAAGACGTAATAGGTGTCTGCGGCCTTGATGATAGCGGGATCGTGGACGCCGGTGATCTCACCCGACACCCGGTCCGCGTAGCCGGATGCGGAGGCGCCTGCGCCGGACTGAGCGCTCCCCGCGGAGCCCGCCACGCCGCCAAACAGCAGCGTCGTGGCGAGAACGATACAGACCCCGCCCCGCCGAAAAACCGACGACGGTGCGCTCGCCGCACTTTGGTAGGACATCGGACGATCTCCCGGTATCTGCCTCATCGGAAGGACGCGCGTCAGAACTTGAAACGGACGCCACCGCCGAACGTACGATCATATTGCCGGGTATCGCGCGGCTCGAACCCCGTCGTTCCGAAATTATCGTGATACGTCTCGTTGAGCAGGTTCGTCGCGTCGACGGTCAGCGTGATGACGTTGTTGACCGCGTAACTTGCCGAGAAATCGAGGAATTTGACCGGTGAGACGACGATCTTGCCGCCGGCAAGAGCCTGCGAATAGCTGTCGATATATTTGCTGCGCCAATTGTACGCGAGGCGTGCGGAAAAGCCGTATTTTTCGTAGATCGCAACGAGGTTGTACGAATATTTCGATACGGGGGTGATTTCCTGCCGCTTGCCGATGTTCAGCGGGTCGTCGACCTGGCCATCTGAATAAGTGAAACTCGCCTGCGCGCCCAAGCCGCCAAGCGGTCCGGGTAGGAAGTCATAGAATTGGGTGTAGGAGACTTCGACACCTTTCAGCCGGCCGTTCTGGGTATTGCGCGGACGCGTGATGAGGAACTGCTGGACCGTCCCGTTGGAGGCGATCGTCGGCTCGAGCGCGGCATACGACTGGATATAGCCGTCGAGCTCCTTGTAGAAACCGGCGATGGTGAAAGACCCCGTGTTGGAGAAATACCATTCGGCGGTGAGGTCGAGGTTCTTGGACTCGACGTTGCGAAGATCGGCGTTGCCCCCGCCGCCCGTTCCGAAGAAGCCCTGATTGCCGGTCTGGCCGTTCTGCGTCAGGCTGATCGCAGGATTGAGCTGCGCGAACTGCGGCCGCAAGATCGCCTTGCCGGCGACGGCCCGCAGGACGATCTGATCCGTCGGCCGGATCTTGAGCGTCAGCGTCGGCAGCAGATCGAGCTGATTGCGCTTGCCGGTGATCGGCGACAGGGTCGTGCCGGTCGCGGAGTTGGTGACCTGGATCGCGTTGAGGTCCGTCGCGGTGTTCACCGCACGCACGCCGATCGTACCTTCGACGGGCATGCTGCCGGCGTCGAAGCCGAACGCCGCCTGCCCGTAATAGGCGAACACCCGCTCGCGCAGCGAGAAGGTTTGCGCCGGATCGAACGGCGGGTCGCCGGCGGGACGGTTCGCGAGCCCGCGCACCGTACCGATGTTCGCCCGGATCCAGTCGCTGGACGCCAGGGCGAAGCGATCGACGCCGAGTCGGCCGCCTAGGATATCATCGGGCGCGTTGGTCGTGGCGCCCGGGTATCCGTTGGCCGAGACGAACGGGATCGGATAACCGCTGGGGTTCGTTCCCGCTGAACTTCCCGTCCGCCGAGCATAGCGCGCGCCGATCGCGAAGTTCTTCAGAAACCCGCCGTCGACGTTGTACAGAAGGTCGCCGTGCCAGGCATATTGTTCGCTTGCGGCGAGGTTGCGGTTGTCGAACAGCGTCAGGAAGTTGAGCTTCGTCCGGTCGGTGACGTCGTAACCGTTGAAATTGACGCGCGGCGTCCGGCCGGCATCGAAATCATAGTCGATGCGTGGCACGACGAAGGCGGTGTCGACGACATATTGCCGGCTGGTGACGTCGCTTTTGTTGTAGGTGAATTCGCCCGACAGCACGGCCGGGCCCGTCGTCCACTTGCCACCCAGGTTCGCCTGATAGCCGTCGGTCGTCTGGTGGAACGTCTGCTTGCTGGTGATGGTGAAATTGTTGCGGGTCGTGATGGTTCGCGCGACCGGCCGGTTGCCGGTTTCCGCCGATGCGGCCGATCCGTCCTGCACCGTATTGACGGTGACATCGCCGGCCTTGGGAAGCCCCACGAAGAAGTCGACGTCATAATCCTGGCGATACCCCGTGTAGAGTCCGTCCGCGTAGAATTCGAGGTTGGGGGAGGGGCGCCACTGCAGCGCGACGTTGACGGACTGGCGGGTGCGGTCGCCATCTGTCACCAGGCCGCCGACCGTGTCCGGGATCAGGGTCGGGTTCGCGGCCGACAGCGGATTGAAGCCGAAGTTGAAGGCCGTCTGATCCTGGTAGCGGCGCTTGTTGTATGATCCGGCGATCAGGATGCCGATCTCGCCGATGCCCGTCTGCCAGCGGTCGCTGACCAAGCCGCTGCCGATGTAGCTCCATTTGTCGCGCTTGTCGGAATATATGCCCCGCGCGCCGCCGGCGATCTGAAGGCCGTCAAAATCGAACGGGCGGCGCAGCCGGATGTCGATGGTTCCGGAAACGCTGCCCTCGATCTGGCTGGGAAGGTTTGTCTTGTAGACGTCGACACCGGCGACGAGTTCGGCGGGAATATCCTGGAGGGCTACGCCGCGCCCGGTTCCCGTGAAGATCTCGCGACCGTTTATGAGCGTTTCGATGTCCGGAAGGCCGCGGACAAGCACCGTGCCCACTTCGCCCGCGGCGCGCGACACCTGAATACCGGTCACGCGTTGCAGGGCGTCCGACACGGTATTGTCCGGCAGCTTGCCGATATCCTCGGCGACGATCGAGTCGACTACCTGGGCGGCGTTGCGCTTGATCTGCTGCGCACCCTTCAGACTCGCACGTACGCCCGTAACGACGATATCCTCCGGTTGCGGTTGGGCATCCTGGGCCGATTGCGGCGCGTCGGACGGATCGTTTGCCGTCGACACCGCCGCGGGCGTTCCGCGGTCCGATGGCTGCACGTTCTGCGCATGTGCAGGCAACGCGATCGCCAAGCCGAGTGCCGTGATCGACGCACCGCCGCGAAATACAGGTCTATTCATCATCCTCCCCTTCGATCCTCGAATGATCCGCCGCCGATTGCGTTCGCATCGGCGGTCTGTGAAACGATAATAACTCAGACTAATGGTCTTGAACATAGGGTGGCGTACTTGGCGAAGAAATTTCTGTCGGGTCGCCGCGTGCGTCGCGGGACAGACTACTGCCGGCCTCCGAATACCGGCATGACCCGTAATCCCGGCGTTCCGCGCCGGAGTGGGCATCGATATTCGGGATGCCGATACGGCGTGTTTAGTACGACTAGAGATGGTGAGTTGCGTTTCCACCGTTCGCAGACCAATAAAACGACGGGAACGGTGAGGAGAGGCGGCAGATGACCGATGGGGCCGGGGATCACGCCGATGCAGCGGTCCGTCGCGGGCGACCCACGGCCGAAGCGCAGGACAAGCGCGGCGGTGCCATGCCTTCGACGAGCAGGCCCGCGACGCGCCGGGACACTGGCCGTCGGCTGCGAGGATCGATCGCCCAGCAACTGGGCGTCGATATCCTTTCGGGCTATTACAAACCGGGCGACATACTCTCCACCGAAATCGCTTTCTCCGAAGCGCTCGACGTATCGCGCACGGCCTATCGGGAGGCCGTGCAGACGCTCATCGCCAAGGGGCTCGTCGAGAGCCGGCCGAAGGTGGGAACGCGGGTCCTTCCCCGTATCCGCTGGAACCTCCTCGATCCGGACGTGCTGGCATGGGCCTTTACCGGCGAACCGGACATGGTTCTGATACGCAGCCTGTTCGAACTGCGTCGGATCATGGAACCTGCCGCCGCCGAAATGTCTGCCCGGCGCCGGACGCAGGCGGATCTGAAACGCATGCGCGAAGCGTTGGCGGCCATGGGGCGCTACACGCTGGCCAGCGAGGCGGGACGCGCGGCGGATCGCGATTTCCATGATGCCATCCTGCAATCGACCGGTAACGATGCCCTGATCGTCCTCAGCGCCAGCATCTGCTCGGCGGTGAACTGGACGACTCTCTACAAGCAGAGGGCGCGCGCCTTGCCCCGCGACCCCATTCCCGACCATCGGCGGGTGCTTAACGCGATTGCCGCGGGCGACGGTGCGATGGCGAACGCCGCGATGCGCGATCTCGTCGATCTCGCTCTGGATGACACGCAGGGCGCCATTGAGAGCACGGTCGCCTCCCGAGAACCGGATGAATGAGGGGGCCGCAGCATTGCCGGGGGGCGTTGCCAAGATGAAGGTTGTCTCGCAGTATCGCTGCGATCGCAGACATTCCTCCGGCGGGAGGACGTCTGTTCGGAAATCCCCACGCGCCGGATCACTTCGGCCACCCAATTGCCTGTCTCCGCCCGCTCCAGCGCAAAACGCGATCCGATCTTGGGGTTTGCTTCGTCTTCCTCATGCCCCGGCTTTCGGCCAGCGGGCTTTGAAGGGTGACGCCCCCCCCTGTTTTTTCATCCCAGCTGAGTGAGAGTTTTCCGGCCCTTTGAAGCCTGTGGGCAAGGAGCTGGGACATGAAGAAGTCGAGGTACACGGAAGAGCAGATCGCCTTTGCGCTGAAGCAGGCGGAGACGGGCACGCCGGTGGCCGAGGCCATCCGCCGTATGGGCATATCGGAGCAGACCTTCTATCGATGGAAGAAGGTGTATGGCGGGCTGGGTGTCGGCGAGCAGCGGCGGGTCAAGCAACAGATGAGGCCGGCTTGGGGCACGCTCAAGTCCGCTCTTGGGTCAACACAGCATTAGCAGCGACGCGGCCTCGCGGCGGGGCTTTAGTTTCGCCGCGCAACCGGGCCAACCATGGGCCGATTAGAGCGTTCGATGCGATGGTCACGCGTGTTCCCGCACGATGGGGCTGGGACATCGACAGCGGGGGCGCGCTCGCGGAACAGGATGGCGTCGACGACATGTTCGATCCCCGTGAGCAAATCTCCAGTACAATCCGCCGTTCGCCATGCGACGAATCCGTCGGGTCGGACAAGGATCGCGCCTTCCGGCCCAATCCCCCGCGCCTTGGCCCAGGCGAGACGCGGGTCGAACCAGTCGCCGTCCAGGTGGCCGATGCGCACAGCATCGATCGCAACGCCCATGGCCTCGCTCGCTCGCTGTGCCGCCTCGACCCACTCCTGGCCAAGCTCACCCGCGATGAGCAGGAAGCGGCCGTGTCCGATCAATGATCTGATCGGGCGGCGACGACCGGCATCATCGTCGATCCAGGCATGTGGCAGTGGTGCGCCCGGCCGCGTCATCGGGACGTAATCGCGCACCGAGTCGGCGAGTGTCGGTTCCGGGGATCCGTCGTCGATGACGGCCCCCGAGGCGTAGCGATAGCCGTATTCAATTGCGAGCTCCGACGCCTCCATGGAGAGTTCCCGGATCGCCCGGCGCGCTGCCTTCTTGTACGGGGCGTCGGCGGGATCGTCCGAGAAGAGGCGGTCGAGCTGGCCCCGGTTCGCGGCCTCGCCCGCCTCAAGCGACAGACCGAACGTCTCCGCCATGGCCAAGTGGGCCGCCGAATTCTGGAGACTGCGTTCGATATTGCGCGCGTCGACGGGCTTACGTTCCGCCTCGTAGCTGTCGAGCAGCTGGTCGCCGGCCTGCCCGTTCAGTACCGCGGCAAGCTTCCAGCACAAGTTGTGCGCGTCTTGGATCGCGCTGTTGAGGCCGAGCCCGCCGGTCGGCGGATGCCGGTGTGCGGCGTCGCCGACGAGGAACACCCGGCCGTCACGGAACCGTTCGGCGAGCACCCCCTCCACCTTCCAACGGGACAATTTGTGGATGTGCATAGGATGGTCGCCGATACCCAGCGCACCGCGCATCTGCGCCTCGACCTCGGCATCGCTCATCGACCACAGCATGTCGCCGGGGTAGCTCAGGTGATAGACCCACTCCTCGCTGTCGGGTCCCCAGCGCGTCGGCCCCATCGGCACCATTGCTGACAGCGTTGCGTGCGCGGGTGACCAGATCCAGCGGATCAGCACCTCGGGATCGCGCGCCCAGTTGGAGAAATCGGCGCTGACATGCACGGTCGCCGTCGTCGCGAGCACGCCCAGCCCCTGCATCGCGATGCCGAGCAGCCGCGAGACCGTCCGACCGCCGTCGGCGGCGATGACATAGCGCGCACGGATGCGATAATCGGTTTCGCTGTCGTGATCGCGAACACTGACTGTGACGCCGTCCGCGTCCTGCTCGATCGCCGTGACTTCGTGATGGAAGCGGATCGCGCCCGGCGCCAGCGCCTCGGCCCGCGCCTTCAGGATCGGCTCCAACCGGATTTGCGGCAGGTTCATCGATCGAAAGGCACTCGCCGCTGCCCAGAGCGGGTTCTCGCCGCCGCAGCCCCAGCTCTCGACCTTGGCGATGCAGCGCCCGTCACGCCCGTCGCCGCCGGCAAATCCCGCATACCAGCCCATCGCCTTCATATTGGCCGCGGGCGTGCTCACCGCCGCGATCGCATCGGCGACGCCCAGCTCATCAAGGATCTCCATCGTCCGCTGGTTGAGCACATGCGCCTTGGGCAGGACTGAGGTAGTCGGATAGGCACTGACGAGACGATGATCGACGCCGAGCGTTGAGAGCAGCATCGTCGCGGCAAGTCCTGCGCCGCCGCCGCCAATGACGAGGACGTCGGTGTGTTGGACATCGGTCACGATTTTGCCTCCATGTCTGCCAGCAACGTCTCGCGCAGCTGCGCCTTCGCGATCTTGCCCAGCGTCGCGCGGGGGAGCGCGTCGACGATCCGGACGAGATGCGGCCGTTTGAATGACGCTAGGTGCGCCGCGCACGCCATCTCGATCCGCGCGGGCAGGTCGTCAGGGATATCGGCGGCTGGCAAAACGAACGCTGCGGGCGCCTCGTCCAGCATCGCATGCGGCATCGCCACTACGGCGACCTCCGCCACGCCGGCCACCCGGGCGATGACGCTCTCGATCTCGGACGCCGCGACATTCTCGCCGCCGACCTTCAACATGTCCTTGCTGCGGTCGGCGAAGAAGAGCGAACCGTCCTCGTCCACGCGCACCCGGTCGCCGGTGATGAACAGGCCGTCGGGGCGGAATGCCCTGGCAGTGGCGGCAGGATCGTCGGCATATCCTAGGAACAACGACACGCCCGGCACGCCACCGACGAACAGGTCACCCGTCTCGCCTGCGCGGACCGGCGCGCCGTGCTGATCGAGGATATAGACGGCGTAGCCGGGTGCAGGCCGCCCCATCGACATCGGCGTATCCTCGCCGTCATGCGTCCCGACGATGCCGTGGGCGATCGTCTCCGTCATGCCCCACCAGCCCATCGTGCGAATGCCGAACCGGGCGTCGCTCAGCGGCGCGCAGACCGCGTTCGCCCACAGGCGATAGGCATGGTCTTCGGGAACGGGCTGGTCGAGGAGCGACCGCACGCAGAACGGAACGAGCGACGTGAAGGTCGCGCCATGCTCGACCGAGATCGGCCAGAACCGCGACGCCGAGAAGCGCGGCATCAGGACGATTGACGCGCCGGCCCAGAGCGCGGCAAGCACCGAATAGACCTGCGCATTGGTGTGGAAGAGCGGCAGGTGGACGAGTTGGACGTCACCGGCGCGCAGCCCCTCGTGCCATGCGCTCGATCGCGCGCCCCAGAGCGCATTGCCGTGCGTCCAGAGCACCGCCTTCGGTCGTGCGGTGGTGCCCGATGTGTACTGAATGCCGAACGGCGCCCAGGGATCGGGGGCACGGGGCGGCAGGATCGATGGGTCGGCGGCAAGGTCCTCGAACCGCTCATCGGCCGGTCGCGCGGTGGCGGCGGGTTCGCCCGCGTCGTGATCGGTCTGTACGATCCAGCCGAGCGACGGCGCAGCTGCGCGCACCATCGCGGCGAAGCGGGGCTGGGTGACGGCCCCCACCGCACGGCTATGCGCCGCGAAATAGGCAAGGTCAGTCGCTGTCGACCGGGCGTTCGTGGTGACGGGAACCACACCGGCATAGGCACTCCCCAGCCACGCGATCAGCCCCTCAGGACAATTCTCCAAGTGAATGAGGATGCGGTCGCCCGGCGCCACCCCGCGACGATGCAGACCGGCAGCAAAGCGCCGCACGGCATGAACGAACTCCGCAAAGCACCAGCGTCGTGCGGGACCCGCGAAGGGCGCCCAGGTCAGGAATGGCCGCTCGGCCTGAAGGCGGCCTTGCCGATCGAGCAGACTGCGGATGTCCATCCCCGTAAAGGGATGTATCGCGGACGGCGGTGTGGATGAACGATCATGCATCGACCGGCTCGCGCATCGCCGCACGCCACGCCGCTACCAGCGGTTCGGGCTCGCCGATGCCGAAGATCTGGCGATCGGGCCGCACCAGGACCGCCTCGGCAGCGTGGGCGTCGAGCCACGTGCCGAGCACATCGGCAAACGGGGCGAGCACCCGGTCGTCGAGCCGTACCGCGGTCAACCCGGCGGCGAACGGCAGCGGGCCTGCGCGGACGATCAGCCACGCGCCTTCGCCAAGCGCGTCGTCCAGCCGGCCACCCGCCGGGCAGAGCGGCTGGGGGAAATAGCGGCCGGCACCCGGGCTGCCGGCGAGGATGATCCCCGTGTTGATCGGTGCGTATTGGGGCGGCCCATCGCCGCCCTGCCCGGCGGCACGCGCGGCCAGCATCGTCGCGTCGCGTGCGGCGGCGGCGTCGGGATCGGTGATGCAGACCGTCTGTCCCATCATCATCGCCATCGCGATGATCGACCGGACGTTGGGCTCGCGTTCTGGTTGATAGGTGTCGAGCAGCGCGTCCGGCGCGGCGGTGTGGAGGATCGCGGCCAGCTTCCAGGCGAGGTTCGCCGCATCGCGGACGCCCGAGCAGAGCCCTTGCCCGGCAAAAGGCGGCATCCGGTGCGCGGCGTCGCCGGCGAGCAGGACGCGGCCGCGCCGCCACGCACGGGCGACCATGGCATTAAACCGGTAGACCGCCTTGCGCTCGATCTCGACCGCGCCCACGACATTCCAGGGCGCGAGCAGCGCCGCTATGCTGCCATCGCCGAGCAGCGTATCGACGTCTTCGCCCGGCTTCACCATGAATTCCCAGCGGTGCCGCCCAGCGCCCATCAGCACGCAGGTGGTCGGCCGCGCCGGATCGCAGATCTGGAGATTGACGTTCGGCAGGCGGGACGGATCGCGCACGATGGTGTCGACCACCATCCATGGCTCGTCGAAGCCGAGATCCTCCATCTCGACGCCGATCGCGGCGCGAACCGGCGAGCGTGCGCCGTCGCAGGCGACGAGATAGCGGGCGCGAATCGTGGCGCTGCCGCTGGGCGTGTCGAAACGGGCATCGACGCCGTCTACGCCCTCGGTAAGCGAGGCAAAGCACCAGCCGTCGCGTACCGGCACGCCGATGCGTGCCGCTTCCGCGCGGAGTGCCGCTTCGATTGAAGGCTGATGGATCATGTTGGCGATCGGCCAGCCGCCGTCACCGATCGCGTCGGATCCTTCGATCCGGAGCAGCACCTGGCCGTCGGCGGTGAGGAAGTCGTAGCGCGCCGTGGTGCGGCAGGCGTGGAGCACCGCGTCGGCAAGCCCAAGCTCCTGGAACACGCGGACGATCTGGTGGTCGATGTGCGCGGCCCGCGGCAACGGATACAGGCCCGCCTCTTTTTCGGCGACAATCACCGACAGGCCACGCCGCGCGAGGAGCAGCGCGAGCGTCAGCCCCGTCGGACCGGCTCCGACGATGACGATATCGCAATCGGGCGCCGCGCTCATGATTCGTTCGCCATCGCGGCCTCGATATGGCCGAGGGTGTCGATCTCGCAGCGGACGACATCGCCCGCCTTCAGAAACCGGCGCGGGTCCATCGCCGCGCCGACGCCGCCCGGCGTGCCGGTGAAGATCAGATCCCCGGGCTCAAGCGTCATCGCGGTCGAGAGATGTTCGATCTGTTGCCACAGGTCGAAGACGAGGTGCCGGGTATTCGACTGCTGGCGCAGCTCGCCGTTGACGAAGCAGCGCAGGTCGAGCGCGTGCGGATCGGGTACCGCGTCGGCGGTCGTCAGCCACGGCCCGATCGGCGCATGCGTGTCGAAGCTCTTGCCGAGCGACCATTGCGGCCCGGCGTGCTGCCACATCCGTTCGGTCACGTCGTTGCCCACGCAATAGCCGAAGACATGGTCGGCCGCGCGCTCGGCCGGGATATGCTTGCCGCGCCGGCCGATTACCGCGACCAGTTCGACCTCGTAATCGGGCGTCGCGGTGCCGCGCGCGATCAGGATCGGGTCATAGGGGCCGTTGATCGAGGTCTGTGCCTTCGTGAACCAGACCTGCCGCTGCGGTGTTTCCATCTTCGATTCCGCGATATGGTCGGCATAGTTGAGCCCGATCGCCCAGATCTTGCCGGGACGCTCTATCGGCGCCGCCAACTTCACCGAGGCAAGCGGCATCGCGTCGTCCGCCGCCGCCGCGCGCGCCTCCAGATCGGGCCGCAGGCGATCCCAGTCGGCGATCAGGTCGATCATCGTGCCGTCATGGCCGGTCGGGATGACGCGATCGTCGACGACGATCCCCGTCCGCAACCCGCCCGCGTGACGATAGGTAGCCAGTCTCATGCCGTCTTCTCCCGTTGGCGGAAGCGAAAGAGGCGTCGGGCGCGCACGTTCAGCGCCATCAGCCGGCCGATCGTGCGCGGGCTCGGCGCCAGCCGCCGCGCGAACATCGGATGCGGGGAGCCCCATTGTACCGACAGCAGATCGTCGACGGTGGCGACGTTCGATCCGTCGTCGGCGGTGAAGCGATCGCCGTCGGTCCAATGTTCTAGCTCGTGGCCCCAGGGATCCTTCCAATAATCGAAGATCTGGCTGCCGAGGATGTGGCGGCCGACGCCCCACGCCGCTTTGTGCTTTCGCGTGCGCAGATGATCGTGGCCCAGCATCAAATCGTTGAGACCCAGCACTTCGAACGCGGCATGGTTGAAGCCCGGCCCGCTCGGCAGTTGCGCGAGGAACAAGGTGTGATGGTCTGACGGTTGGTCGCCGCGGTCGCAGCGCATGAACGCGCCCATCGCGACGCCGCTCGATGCCTCGATCTCGTCGGAGGTGATGAACCCGAAGCGCGCCTTGTACCAATTCTCCGACCTGCGGAAGTCGGCGACATTGAGGACGCAATGGCCGAGGCGGAATATGTGCGACGGGCCGGGCGTGGTGCGCACCGCGCGGCGGGATCGGAGGAAATCGGCGGCCGAGTTGAACGGCCATTCGGGCTCTGGGGGAGGCGGGCTCTCCCACGCCTGACCGGCAACGATCTCGACCAGATTACCGTCGGGATCACGCAGGCTGACGACGTGCCCGCCGCCCGGCGCCTGAAAGGGCTCCACGGTTACGCCCTCGGCCGCGGCGAGGCGGGCCAGATCCTTGATGCTCGCCGCCCGCAGGCCCAGCCCCGCGAACCCGGGCTCGCCCGGCCCGGTCGCATGGAGAAACGGTGCGCCGTTCAGTCCGCGCGCATAGAGGACGCCGGCGTCCTCGAACGTCGACAGGCCGAAGTCCTGGAGGAATGCCGCCATGCACGGCAGATCGGGTGCGGTGAAGCGGACATGGGCGATGTCCTCGACACGGATGAGGGGCTCCACGAGCGATCCTTTCGGTCAGTAGCGGACGCTGAACTGCAACGTGATCGTCGTCGGCCGCTCCGACACGGCATTGTAATTGCCGGCGGGCAGGAACGGCGTCGGGAACACGAAGGCGGCGCTGTTGTCGTTGGCGAGGTTGCGGCCGATCAGCCGCAGCTCCCAGCGCTTATCCACCGCGCCCACCGCGACGCTCGCGTTTATCGGCGTGAACGGCGCGCTGACCGGCACCGCCGGATCATTCTGCGACGTGCGGCTGGAGCGATGGTCGACTGAGGCATCGACGCCGAGCTGCAGCCCGCGGCCGATCGCCGATTGATAGCTGATCCCGGCGCTGCCCTGGAGTTCGGGCGACAGCGGAATGCGCGCGTCGGTCTGCCGGTCTCGGACGTGCGCATAGGTTCCGTTGGCGAACAGCCGCAGGCCCGTGAGCGGCGACCACCAGCTCTCGATCTCGAAGCCGCGGCTGCGCAGATTCTGATTGGTGATGTCGAAGCTGACACCGTTGAAGGTCACCGTTTGGAACCCGTCGACATCGGTATTGAACACCGAAAGATTGAGCAGCCAGCGCCGCCCGGCGTCCTGCAACTTCACGCCCGCTTCGAGCGTTCGGGCGCGCTCGCTCGAATATTCGGCGCGGTCGAGGAGAGTGGTGTTGGACGCAAAGCCGCCGCTCTTCGTCCCCTTGCCATATGAGACGTAAAGCATCGCGTCGCGGGTCAGGTCGAACTGCACGCCGCCCGAATAATCGAGATTGTTCTCGCGCCGGTCGCGGCCAAAGCTGGCGTAGGGCGGGCTTGCGACGATCGAGTAGAAGCCGGGCATCGTCGCGACCCGGCCGAGAACCACCGACTTGTTTTCGTGGGTGTAGCGCAACCCACCTTCCAGCCGCAGCCGGTCGGTGACCCGATAGGTCGATTGACCGAACACCGACTCCGTTTTGGTGCTCTGGTCGAAATCGGTGCGCGACGTCCCCGTCAGGAGCACGCCCGGAACAGGGCCGAACGGATAGTTGGCGGCGATCGTCGTCTGGTTGAAGAGGTGGTTGTCGATGTAGAGCGCACCGATGACGTAATCGAGCGGCCGCGATGCCGGCGACACCAGCCGCACCTCCTGCGAGAATTGCCTGGACCGTTCGAGCACCGACCGCGTCGCCCAGTTTCCGGCTTGCCCATCGGCATCGAAATCGTTGGCGTCGTGATACCGCGAATAGCCGGTGATCGAGGTGAGTGTGTATTCCCCGAGCTTCAGATTGGCGGTCAGGCCATAACGATCGTTCAGCAACCGCTCGGCTTGCTCTCCGCCGGGCACGCCGAAATAGGTTGCGTTGCGCCGGTCGAGCTGCGTGTCGAGCGTGCCCGGAAAGCCGCCAAGCTGCTGCAGCAGCGGCGCGAGCGGCGGTGCCGAAGAGATCGCGATGAACTCGGTCGGGTTACCCCGGACACGCGTGAGGTCGTGTTGCGCCAGCGCGGTGACGTCCAGTGTCGATGTCGGCTTCCAAACAGCGATGCCGCGGATCGCGTCGTCATGGGTCCGCGGGTTCCGATCGTCGTTGATGACGTTGTAGACCCAGCCGCCATCGTAGCTGCTCTGCCCGGACACCCGCACGCGCAGCGTGTCGCTCAGGGGCACGTCGACGCCGCCGCCGAACACCCGCGACCCCAGCTTGAAATCATAGGCGGTGCGCGCATCGATCTCGAAGGTTGATCCCGGCTTGCGTGTGATGAGGTTGATCGCACCGAGGCTCGTGTTCTTGCCGAGTAGCGCCGCTTGCGTGCCGCGGATCACCTCGATCCGTTCGACGTCGAACAGCGATCCTGCGAACTCGCGGGCGCGCGGTGCGTAGATTCCGTCGACGAACAGGCTGACCGAGCTGTCGAATGACGGCGCGCCTGGAGCCGAACCGAGGCCGCGGATCGTGACGCCCGCCTCGGCACCCGCGGGTGGCTTGGCGATGGTGACACCGGGCGCGATCGACGGCAAATCGGCGATCGAGGCGAGGCCGGTCTTGGCGATCGCCTCGGGCGTGACGACGCCGATCGAGATCGGTATGCGCTGCGCTGTCTCGTCGCGGCGGCGCGCGGTGACGACGATGTCGCCCTTGTCTACGGCGGGCGCATCGGCCGCGGCGGGAGTCGAGGCCTGATCCTGCGCCTGAGCAACGCTCGCGGTAAGCGCCGCGGCGCTGCCGGCGAGTAACATCGTCGAAATGCGACGGACCGATGGCGTCACAGCTTCCTCCCCACTGGCTGGCCGGTTCCATGCCGGCTTTAGTTCGCTCCGCCGCGGATGGTGCGGGCGCCGGTCTGGATGCGCTGTTGCGGTCCTTTCGAGAAACGAAGATGCGTGACGGCTTGCATCACGCTGCGTGATGGTTAGCTTTACCTGATCAGGGGAGGACATCCAATGAGCAGGGCGGTTGAAGGTCGGCTACGCACGATCAACCTCAATATGCTGCCTGTGCTGCACGCCGTTTTGAAGCATCGCAATCTCACGCGCGCCGCCGACGAGCTCAATCTCACGCAATCCGCCGTCAGCAACATCCTGAAGCGACTCCGCGACCATTTTGGCGACGAATTGCTGGTGCGGGACGGCCGCGGTTTCCGGCTGACCGACCGCGCACAGCGGCTGCTCGATCCACTCGACACAGCCTTGCGCACCTTGGGCGAAGTGGTTGCGCGTGACCCGTTCGAGCCGGGGACCGCCTCGCGCCATTTCCGGATCGCCACGGCCGATCACCTCGCAGCCACCATGCTTCCACAGATCGCAGTGATGCTGGCGGACGAGGCGCCGAACGTCACGGTTCAGATGGTAACGGCGAGCGGTCGTTCCGCTGAACGGTTGTTGGCCGAGGAAATCGACCTGATCCTCTCACCGGTGCAGATCGTGCGAGCGCTGATGCAAACATCGCAGCGGCTGCGGGCGGGGCTCATGACCGAGGACCTGCTGGTCGAGCCCTTCGTGTGCATCGCACGCGACGACGAAGGATCAAGCGACACGATCGACTATGCCGACCGGCCGCATGCCACGTTCGCGCTCGAGGTCGACTTCGCCGCCAGCCTTGAACAGACGTCGCTCGACGAGCGGGGTGAGGCGCAGTTCAACAGAGTGATGAGCTCCAATTTCACGATCCTGCCGCTCATCGTGGCAACTTCGAACTGCGTAGCGCTCGTGCCGCGCGGCGTCGCCAGGCTGGCCGCCCGATCCCTGCCGCTTCGCATCCTTTCCCCGCCCATACCCGTGCCCGACCTCGAAATGGTCGCGATCTGGAGCCGACGCCGCACGACCGACCCAGCCTTGCTCTGGCTCCGCCGCCTGATGCGCCGCGCCGCGGAGCATACTCGCTAGCTCCGCATGGCAGCGGCTATGAGCGCGCGCGAACTAGATTTACGAATGACTGAAGCTGGAACGGCCGGGATGCAGCCTGGATGTCTAATTGTGGGGCTCTCCCGTCACGGCCCGATGCTGGAGCGAAGATTCCCCGATGTTGGGCTGAGGCTCACCATTTGAGCGCGCTGCTCTCGGAAAAACTTGGCTCGCTCAATGAGCCCGCCCGCTCGCAGACTACACGATCACATGCTCGCCTCTTGGCCGGGCCGTTTACTCGCCGAGCGCGTCGAGGTCGGACAGCGCATTCCTCGGAAGCATCAGCAATTCTGCCGCAAGGTTCTCCGCGAGATGTGCGACGATGCACCGCACACGGAGCGGATTCTGATCTGGCCCCCGTTCGCGGAGCGGACTTGAGCGGTTGCTGAACCCAGAGCGCGATGCTCGCGACGAACGCATTTTGAGTCCCGAACGGGGATGATTGTTGTAGTCCTCGATCCATCCCGCAAGCGCTGTCAACGCGGTGCGCCCATCGGGAGCGGTGAGACGCGGACATAATCACGTTTGATGGGATGCACGAAGGCTTCGAAGATGCCGTTGGACTTTGGGCTACGGACACCCGTGAAACGGGGTTTGAACTCGAGCTGCCCGGCAAATGTCCGTGTTTCGCGAGCGATATAGGCCGAGCCCGACAGCTGCCTATCGGGAGCGCTAGTGGCGCGATGTAAGGGCGCCGGCACTTGACCCCGTCCAGGGCAGCGCCCCTAGTTTTGCCGCTACCCGGACGACGACCGAGAAGGTGCGCGTGGTTTGCGCCAGCGCGGTGGCCAGCGCGAGCGTGCCCCGTGGCTTCGACCAGCCCGGCCGGGAACCTTGGCTGCATCACCGGGGCTCGCTGAGCGGTCCCGTCGGGAGCGTGGCGAACGTCGGCTCGCCGGTTCCCGTCTGGATCCGGACCTGCACGTCGCCCACTGCGTTCCGCACGGCGGGCGTCCCGACGAGTTTGGCGAGACGCTCCCGGGCGCGCCGGATGCCGGGCCACGGGTCAGCGGCAGGTCGGCCAGGCGTTCCGGCGAGCCGGCCGCTCTGGAAGCGAAAGAGCATGATCTGGCTGTCGTTCTGGGCGATCAGCCAGGCGCGGTTACCGGTCGGCGGCATCCAGGGCGCGCACCGGTCGTAGAAAGTCGTGACCCCTTTCCGGGCATGCCACAGCCCGAAGCCGGCCGGAGGGCCTCGCGCGTCGTCGACGTCGAAGCCGACCATGAGCCGGTCGTTGCCATCGGCCGCCGTCAGGTCCCTGATCCGCTCCACACCCTCCAGGGTCGTCTTGAAGTCGGCCCCAATCAGGAGACCGCTCACCTCCCGGTCGTGGAGCCTCCCGGTGAGCGCGACCGTGTGTCGCATCATGTTCGCGCGGGCTTCGGGATCGGAGCTGGCCAGCAGCTCCAGCCTGAACTCCGGGTCGAGCGCCTTGTCCTCGATCATGTCCGCGATTTCGCGCGGCTGCTGGTGCGCCTCGGCCGCTCCCGCCTCCGTGCGCAGCCGCTCGGCTGCGCGTGCGAAGCCGCCGTTCAAGTCGCCGGCTGGCGAACCGTCATGCGCCGTCAGCCCTTCCTCTCCAAGTTCGAAGTGGCGGCTGCCGTCGCGTGAGGCGATGAGGAGTGGCGCTTGCCCATCCGCGGTCCAGAACGCGCAGTCGGGCTCCACGTCAAAGCGGCGCTCGACGTGCCCCGTCAGGCGGAGGACAATAAGCCGCTGCGGCCCGAGCCACACCGCCTGCTCGGGCATTTCGAGGTAAAGCAGGCCGCCGGTCGTCTCGAGTGCCATCGACAGCAGGGCGGCGGTCTGCGCCTCGTCACTGATCGTGCCGCCGCAGATGACGCGGAACGCGTCTGGGCTTGGGCGTGCACCGGGCGTGTCGAGCAGCCGCATCGTCGCCTCCGCGTATCGGAGGTGTGGATCGTTGATCATCTTCATATCTGACCTGCCTTCCTGTCCGGGAGGGATAGCCGCGGGTATGGCATCGCCGCCCCCGGAGCCGTGCCGCCCGACCTCGCCTCAACCGAAACCCGTTGTCCGCCCCGTCGTTGGCGGAGCTGCTCCCAGGGGGACTGTACCTGCGGATCGAGGCCGTTCTGCTCGATCGTCAGCCTGGCGACCGGCGGTCCGAGCATTTCGAGATGTAGCCGCTCTGGAGGATCGCGCATGTGTCACGACCATTGGCGGGCCTTGCCCGCCGTCCTGATCGCCGCCTGCAGGTGGATGGCGTCGGCGAGCAGCCCCGCCTTCTCGTAGCGGTCGGCGGCTGCCTGAAGCCGGGCCGAGTGTTCCTCCCGGACTTGCCGCCGAAGCTCCTCACTTGTGCGGCGGCTCACGGTCTGGAACCGCCTATATGGGACGTCGCGGCAAGGCCGTTCTTGCCATGGCCGTAGCCGGCGCGCCTGGTGATGCCGAGCCGCCGGCGGATGCTCGGCTTCTTCTCGAGCTGCTGGATAGCATGGGCGATCTGAGGGTTGCCGCTGATCGGCCCGATGGCGCAGGCCAAGTCGCAGACGACCCGTACGGTCTCCGCGGACCAGGACAGCTGAGCGAACCGGGGTCCGAACGCGCGACGCAGGATGCCGAGTGACTGCCGCATCATGGTGCGGTGCCTCGCGTGCGGGGCGCGGTGGAGCCGCCCGCCACGGCGGATATCGATGAACATGCGCCAGAACGCCGCGTCCCGGGTCGGCGTCAGCCACATGGTGGGATCGAACCGGGCTCCGGAGCCGCCACCCAGGCGCTGCGGCAGATGGAGATTGGCCATGCGAAGGGCGATTTTGCGGTTGTGGTCGAGGAGGATGTCAGCGCCGGCGAACTTGCGCGAGCCCTCGATGTAGCTCGTCGCGGCGGCAACCAACGCTGCCTGCGCCGCCGGATCGGCGCTCGCGCGGATGGCGGAGGCGAGCGTGACCAGCTGCGGCCGGGTCGAAGTTGGGGCGCGACCCGCAGGGCGCGGGAGGTTTGGTACACGCCTCGTGGGGTAGGTGTCGCGCACACCGTCCAGCGCGATCAGCGGCAACACGGCGTTGGTCTGGCCGTACCAGCGAAACAGATTGTGGTCGCGCAACATGGGGCGCTTCCGCTCGTGCGAGGGGCCTGCCCGATGAGCATCCGACGCGGGTGGCAACGGCGGCAATGCGAACACCTTGGCCATAACCTCGCGCACTTGGGTATGATCGCCGAAGGTGCTGGCCGGCCCCGGGATTGCACCCCGGGCGGCCGCCCAGAGCGGATAGCCGGCGGGCAGGCCGGCGATCTGGCTCGTGGAGCGGTCGAACAGGAGATCGCTCACCGCGCCCGATGAGAAGCAGGCATAGTCCAGCCAGCGGTAAATCTCGTGCAGATCGCCAGGTTTGAACCATGATGACAGCGGCGCTTCCGACCGCAGCGCATCGAGAAAGTCGGGCCGGCCGATGATCGCGCGAGCGCGAGCGAGGTGCCGCATGACGAGATGCGCGCGTTCGAGCTCGGCAAGGATCATGAACCCGTGGACGAGTTCGTGCCGGAACGGGCTACGCTCGACAACCAGCCGCAGTCTCGGCCAATGCCGGCAGGCAAGCGCGAACTCATTGCTGAGCAGCAGCGTCCAAGCCTGGGGACATTCCGCGCGCATCGCTGCGGTTGCGTCGAACAGCCAGGCCGGCGTGAACCGGAACAGGTCCATCAGCGCGTCGTCGCATGCCGGATCCAGTCCGGTGATCTGCTCGACATAGGCGAAATAGTCTGCGATCGTCAGCGGCAGCCGGAAAGGCTGGCGAGCATCGGCGGTGTCGCCGTGCGCCTGGGCGAGCGGCGAGAAGCACAGTTTGACGTACCGCCCCCCGGTCTGCACCGGCCAGCCGTTGACCCCGGGCTCGCCCGGATAGTCGAGGCCCGCCACCAGATACCGCCTGATCCGCCGGGCGAGCAGCGGCGTGATCGAAGCTGGCGCGACGATATCGGCACGGCCGTTCAGCCGGTCCAGCAACCGGTGACGGAGGATCAACGCCTCGATTTCGGTGATGACGATGCTCTTCATCGACCAGTTCTAGGCGGGAGGGGCATTTTCGCCAAACCGCCTATTTCCAGATCAGGATCACGACGCCGAGGATCACGATCTCGACCGTCATGAGCGCGGCCAGGATCGCAAACCCGCCGAGCTTCATGCCGATGAGCTCGCTCAGCTGCTGGCGGTAATCGGGCATGGCCTGCTCGTGGGCGAACGATACCGCGCGCATGAACTGCTGGGAGAGCGCCTTGCCGGCACCATCACCGGTCAGGCGCTTGTACAGCTGGTAGGTCGCCCTGGCGTCCGATGCCGTCTTCTCGAGATCTTCCTTAACAACGCGGATCTCGCCCATAGCGGATCGCATCTCGCCGACATAATAGCCCATCAGCTCCACGTTCTTGGTCAGGACCTTCTCGAACAGATCCCGGTTGCGGGTCAGCGTCTGGTCCACGTGCGTACTGCTCTGCCGGGTGGCGGCCAGGAGGGCCGCGCTACCCGCATCGGCGATCTCGATGATCCGCAGGAAACGATCGAACGCGAACGCGAACACCTTGAGCAGGGCGACCAGGAAGAACACCGTGCTGTCCCTCTCGAGCGCCTCCT
This sequence comes from Sphingomonas sp. FARSPH, assembly GCF_003355005.1. Lineage (NCBI taxonomy): Bacteria > Pseudomonadati > Pseudomonadota > Alphaproteobacteria > Sphingomonadales > Sphingomonadaceae > Sphingomonas > Sphingomonas sp. FARSPH. The sequence goes on from NZ_CP029985.1 coordinate 2,865,952, forward strand.
CCCGCGAATATTCGAGCACGGCCAGATACTCATCGTCGGTGATGAGCTGCCGCAGCAGCGCGTCGGACGTCTTGCGGCGCTCGCCGCTGCCGGGCGCGCTCACGCGACGGTCCAGGCGAAATCGGCGTCGATGCCGAGCACGTCGCGGATGAGATCGAGCTGGCCGGCCCAGGCGTTGAGCCACTTGCGGACCGAGAGCTGTTCATCGAGCGCCAGAAGCGGCGAGGTCAGCGCCTCGGCGAACGGCACCTTGAGCGCCTCGGCGCGCGCCAGCACCTTCGGGGTGAGCGTCGGCATGTCGAGCACCACGCCGCCCCTTTCCGCCAGCATCGCCTTGGAGCGACCGCTCACGACCTGCCCGAACTTGTCGCAGAACGCGGCCGACTCCCAGAGCACATAGTCATTGGGCTTGTAGCCCAGCATGCTGCGCACGACGACGTAGCTGGCGCGGTCCCCGAACATCGCGATCGCGTCGGGCACCGCGGCGATCGACGCGAGGTGCGGCGTGATCGGAATCATCACGACGAGGTCGCGGCCGGCATCGGCATTGGCTTGGGCGAAGTCGCCGGCATCGAGGTTCTCGGTCAGCGCGCGAAACGTGTTGAGCGAGGCGGCCGGTCCGTCGAGTATAAGGAAGCGATCCTCGATCTGGGTGAGCGGCAGCAGTCGGCCGCGCTGGTCGGGATCGAACAGGTCGATCGCCGGCACGCCATGCTCGAGCGACTGCTCCTCCCGGATGGTGCCGTCGAAATTACGTTCGCCCATCTTGCTGATGGTCGTGCCCGTGGAGCCGTCGAGATCGACCAGCACGGTGGTGAACGCGCCGTCGGCGCTCATCCGCAACAAGGTCGCGGTGGCGATGGTGAGATGGCTGCCGCCGACCCCACCCTTGTTCTTGATGCTGAGGATGGTTCGCCGGAGCCGGCGGTTCGGGGTTGTTACGTTGGCATAATTCATGATTTCGTTCCCGGTTCGGATGCTCACACCCGATTGGGCGGTAGGGTGGTCGGGTTGTTTCGGAAGGTTCGCCCCGGCATCGATGGCGCCGGCGCGGCCGTCGACGACGGGGGCGGCGCACGGGGCGCCGCGTCGGTCGAGACTGAAGCGGGGGGTATCGCCGCAGGCATGTCGTCCGCCGCGGTTGTGACGGCGGCGTCGGGAAGTGGTTCGGGCGGGATGGTGGTTGCTGCCCTGTCGTGTTTGCGCTGCGTCGGGCGCTCTTGCGCCGGCGCAGCCGAGTTCGTCTTACGGGCGGAGAGCGGGCCCATGAGCCCCTCGTCGCGCAGCCGCTTGCGATAGGACCGCAGCGTCGCCGCATCGATGGGATATCCGGCTTCGGCCAGCACCCTGGCGATCATGGGATCGGTCCAGCCGAGCCGGGCGCGGACGTCGATGAAGCTGACGAGCGACCGCATCGCGTCCATCAGGGACGGACGTGCCTGCGGTGGCGAATGCGCGTCTGCCGCCAGCAGTTTCGTCACGTCGGCGGCGAGCTTCGCGCCATCAAGGCTCTTGCGCGGCATCTTGTGCTCCGTGGTTCGACGGAGCCACCCATCGCCGAACAGGCAGCGCGAAACTTGGGACATTCTAAAATTTTCATGTCGCGCTAGGCGCGGCGGTGCGTCGCTATCCGACACCACATTCTGAGTTGCCGCTTCACCTTATGTCGCGTGACGATGCGACGCGTGACGGCCTGTCATGCATTGCTACGTCGTGCCCGCAGTTGCTTTCAGCAGGGTAGGTTTTTGACACAGGATGCGGGTTCGCGTGGCCGCGAACCCGGGTCGATCCGGTTGCTCCGCCTGCTGACGCAGGTCTCGCAACCGTGATCGCGACGATGTCGCGGATATTGGGCGGATCGCTTGGCTTAGGTCGGGGCGCTGCCGATATGGTCGTGCATGATCATCAAGCTCATCGAGACGAAGGCGAAGACGAAGGAGGCAGATCGGCGCGCGCGCTATCTGACGCGCTATCTGGCGACCGCCGACCGCAGGTGGCTCGGCCTCGAGGCGCCAGCCCTCGATCACGGCCTGACCTTGTCGACCTATATGTCGCGCCAACCAGAACCGACGCTCCCAACCGGCGAGCGCGTACTTTTCAAAGGGGCAGCGATCAACGGCACAGCGCAGGCTTGGGACAACGGCGTAACCGAAATCGAGCGGCGGCTGGCAAAGCGATCCGCCAAGATCAAGAAGCCGGTTCGTCATGGGGTACTGTCTCTTCGCGAGGGCGAACGCCTGACAGAAGATCAATGTATTGAAGCCGTCGCGACGCTCGCGGCCGAGCTGCGCTGCGAGCCATCGGCGATCCTCTGGGCCGCGCACGGCGACACCGACAATTTCCACCTCCACATCATGTTCGTGACGGTCGATGCGGAAACGGGCGAAGCCGTCCCGTTCGGTCGCGGACCGAAGGGTCATGCGCAATGGAAGGAGGCGATGCAGCGCGCCATCGCGCGCATCGAATATGAGCAGAAGCTCCAGGCGGAGGCGGGTGGGCGCTACGAGGTCCGCAACGGTCATGTTGTTCGACGCGCCGAGCCATCGGCGGCCGCCCGGAGCGCGGCACCGGCGCCCGCTCGCAAGCGGACGCCGCTTCGCCGCGAGGTGCTGGCGTTCGAGGAACAGTCGGGGTTCATGTCGTTTACTCGGCATGCTCAGGAGGCCGCCGGGCCGATCCTCGATGCAGCCACCTCCTGGCCGGACCTGCATCGCGATCTTGCGGCACACGGCATCGGCATCCGAAGCAAGGACAATGGCGGCGAGCTCTACGCGGGAGCTGATCACGTCAAGCTCAGCAAGATCGACCGGCGGCACAGTTGGACCCAGCTGGTCAAGCCCGATCGGCTCGGACCCTATACTGAGCCGGCCGGGGTGGAACTGGTGCCTTACGACCCTCCCATCCTGGATGCGGCCAAGGCTGCCGCCTGGCTGAAGCGGTGCAATACAGAGCAGGCGATCGGCGCCGCGATCGACCGGCGGGTCGCGGCGCTGATCGCTGCTCGCGAAGCCGCGCTTGCCGAAATGCGGGCGAGCATCGCCGCGCACCGCGACGATCTGGCCGGGTTCGATGCCGACCCGCGGCTACGGCGCGACATCGCAGCCGCATGGCCGCGGCTCGGCGCTGACACCATCGCGTCCCTCGGCGCGGCCTTCGACGCGCGGATCGCCGCAGTGCGCGTCCTCCGCCGCGCGGTTGCGGGCGCCGACGATCTAGACGCCATCGATCTCGACTGCATCGGCGCACTCGACGGCGGTATCGCTGCGCCATGGTATGGGGAACGTGGCGCGCCGCCGGTCGCCGTGATCCAAGGCTACGAGGCTGAGCGCCGGGATGACGTCGTTCGCTACTGGCGCGAGGGCGACACGGCGCGATCCGGACAGCCCGCAATGGTCGATGCCGGCGCCATTATCTGGGTCAACGACGGATCAGATGAGACGATCGCTGCGGCGTTACGGCTTGCCGCGGAACGCTATGGCCGCGTCGCCGTGTTCGGCGACCGGGCTTACCTTGCGCGCTGCGCCGCCGTGGCGGGCGAACTCGGCGTCGAGATGACGACCATCACACCAGCCGAGGCCATTCGGCGGACCAAGACCGTATCGGGGCGTCACGAGACGCGCGTCAAAGCGCTCGCGACAGCGAAGGCGCGTCAGAACGAGGACCTGCGGCAATGGGCACGCGCTTATGCACGGGCAACTCCTGGCAAGGTCGCGGAGCCAGAGGAGAGGCGGAGGGCGCCGCCCATGTTGCGCCACCTCGCTGGGCACGAGACCGTCCCGACGGTGCAGGCGCTACATGCTGAGGTGGGCCAGCAGGCTCGCCCAGATGTACCAAAAGCCGGCAGACAATCCCGCAGGGAGTGGCAGCGAGATGCTGGCGGCATCGAATAACGGAGGTTGTCCCAACCCCGGCCACGTCTGTGACCGGCGTGGAAAAGCGCTCCATGCGCAGCTCTTGAACAGCAGGGCAGGAAGAAGGATGGAGTGAGCCAGAAGGCAGATGGAAAAATGCTCTTGAAGCATTGATCCGAGCCTGACGGCTCCGCGCGTCCGCGGCTGCGGACGCGCGATCTCCGTCCCAAGGACTGCCTCATGACCGATACGATCACCGCCTTGCGTCCGCGCGGGGTCCTGCCGGAACGCGCACGCCCACCGTTCAACGCCCGACCCGTCTGTGCCGCGGGGCGCGACAGCCGCTCCAGCGAAGGGCCGTACGCGACCCACTACACCGCGACCGCGTCTTGGTGCTACATCAACCGGCTCCCCGGAAGCGACAGGTTCGGCAAGGTACCGGATGGCTATCTGGACCGTGGCGACCTGGTGGCTAGCGGTCGCTGTCACCCGCAGAACAAGATCCCGAACGAACTCAGGAGCGGTGACCAGCTGTGGCGCGATGCCGATGATGCCGCCGCCCTGGAAGGCCCGCGCGCCATCTCGGCGACTCACATCGTCGCCGACCTGCCAATGGCCGAACCCGAGCGCTGGACATGGTTGGTCGAAACCTACGCCTACCGGCATCTGGTCGACAAGGGGATGATCGCCGACTGGTCGATCCATGGCCGCAAGGCTGCCGACGGCGCCTGGACCGGCCATCCGCACGTCCACATCCTTGCGACCGCCCGGTTCTGGCGACCCAACGGCCGCGTGGGCTCGCACCAGTGGCAGTGGCTCGCCAATGCCGACCAGATCCGCGCCGCCGAGGACGGCTGGCTGCGGCTGACGGGCTTGCGCCCGGCGCTCGCCGCCTGATCAACCCGAATCCTCTCGGATCATACTGACGCCCGTCGCCGACCCCGGCGGCGGGCGTTTCCTCTACAAGGAACACGAGATGTCCTTCTACGAACTGGACCCGAAGCGCCCCGGCGAGCCGCTTGCGTGCGAACTCGAGCGCTTTGCCGATTACCGCGTGCTGCGCCGCCTGCCGCAGCCCGATGAGCTCTGGTGCCGCTCGATGCCGGTGCCGACGAACGTGATGAAGCTCGCCGTGATCGACGTCGAAACCACCGGGCTGGACCCTGCGCGGCATAAGATCATCGAACTGGCGATCGGCACGATCAGCATCGATATGGCGCAGGGCGACCTGGTCGATGTGTCGCCGCCGCGCTCCTGGCTGGAAGACCCGGCCGAGGACCTGTCGATCGAGATCGAACGGCTGACCCGCATAACCTCAGGGGCATGCTGATCGGGCAGTGGATCCGGGACGTGGAGGTGGAGCAGGTGCTCGATGGCGTTCACGCTGTAGTTGCCCACAACGTCCGGTTCGACAGGGCGTTCGTGACGAAGCGGCTGCCGGTGTTCGCCGACCTGCCCTGGGCCTGCTCCATGCGGGAGGTCGATTGGGCGGAGCATGGGCTCGGCGGGGGGCGCAGCGTCGCGGGGCTGCTGACGCAGGCCGGGTTCTTCCTGCCCGACGCGCATCGTGCAGCGGCCGACGTCTGGGCGACCACCTGCCTGCTGGCGATGACGGCGAGCGATGGTCGCGCCATCGCCGCGCATCTAGTTGAGACCGCGCAGCGTCCGACCCAACGCCTCTGGGCCAACCGGGCGCCGTTCGGATGCAAGGACGTGCTCAAGGCCGCAGGTTATAGCTGGTCACCTGAACGACGCGCATGGTGGATCGAACGTGAGGCCGAGACGGTAGATCACGAGGCCGTGTGGCTGAAAGAGCTAAGCAACGCCGTCCAACCCGACGTAGAGCGGATCGACTGGTACAATCGCCATTAAGCCCACGTCGCGGCGGAACCGATGTATGCGGAACCACGGCGCCAGCGCCTGGCCCTGAACTTTATCGTCGGTTCGAACCGGCGGTTATGATCTTACCCCGTCGTGGGCACGAAGGCGTCCTGCACCTGGCTCGGGCCGCCGTCCTGCGCGTTGCTTGGCAAGGCGGACCCGTTCGGCCGAAAGCTGGGTTAGGGTCTTTACCTTGGCCCAGAAGTGCACACCCTTTTTGCCGTGCTGGTTGACATCGCCGAACGCCGACCGCTTGCAGGCAACAAAAGGTATCATGAGGCGATCGGCACCGGGACCGGGATGCGCATACCGACCATGCCGATGTTCAGCCGCGGGGCGAACTCGTGGGCGGCGGGGCCGTTGCGGGTGAACATGACGACCTCGTTGCCATACTGGTGCCCGCTAGGCAGGCGAAGCGCAGTCTCGAAGTTGAGCGCGCGGAGGATCTGGAGGCCGAGGCCGAAGATCTCCTCCTGAGAAGACTTCATTCGCGGCTCATCCGGTCGAACAGCGACGGGCCGATAAGAAGCATTATTCATGATTGTACGGAGCACGAAATTGTACGGAGCACGAACGCTCGAAGCTACGGCGGCGGCAAGGGCCGGTTCGCTCAGTCAATAGGTTTCCGGTCAAAAGCCGACGCGCCGCTGAGCCGTGGACGGCGGCCGAGCTCCGCTAGGGAGGTCGGCACCCCATGCACGTTCAGTGAGACAGGCAAATACGCCAGCTATTCGAGTGCCCATGTCTGTCCGCCGTGGGGCACCAGCATCTGAGCGGGTTACGGGTCAATCTGCCCGGCGAGATATCGGCGCGCGGATTGTCTGTCTGTTGATAGGATCGCCGCCATAGGGACGTGCTTCGGCCGGCGGTCCGGTGCATGACGATAAGCGCATCGCCGTCGCGTCACCCGGTCGGCGCGGTCACGGCCGCAAGTGCGGCAAGATAGGCGGCATAATCGGCTGGCGGCCCGGAGACGAAGGTGTGGGGCAGGGGGATCAGCGCCGTATTACAGACGAACATCGGCGCCGGCCCGGAACAATAATAGACCGCCGCGACATTCCCGCTGGCATCGCTGAACGCGAACGGCTGGTAATGGACGATCAGGTTTGTCGGGCTGTTCCACTGGATGGGAAGCTGGATGATCGACGTGCCGACGCTGCCTGCTTGCGGATCCTCGTTGGGCCAACCCTGCGATATGCCCGACGGCCACACGGGCTCGACCATATTGCCCCATGCGGCCATGTTGATCGGGTAGGGAAAGGGGGCGGAACTATACCATGAGGGACCGCTGGCATATTTGGGCGCGATGTCGCCCTGACCGGCCGGCACCTCGACGCACCAGAAGTCCGTGAAGTCGGTGGTAAGCGGCTGGGCGATGGTGTCGATCAGGTTCTGGACGTACGGATCGAGCGCTGCGGGGTCGCTGACGGTCGCATAGACCTGCCCCATCTTCTGCAACTGGGCATAAATGTTGGCGGCATGCGTGCCGAGCTGCGGTTCCTGCGAGGTCCCGGACCACGCCGAGATCAGGAACGCCAGTCCCTGCAGCTGGATCGCGATCATCGCCTTCATGTTCGGCATCACCGTCGCGCTCAGCGTTCCGTTCAGCACCTGCGGGAAGTCGGTGAGCACCCGCGCATAGCGCACATGCTTGACGCCGGAGTTCCAGGGGCGCGGGTCGGGCTGGGGCTGTTTCGCGGTCGCCCACTTGGTGATGGCGTTGTTGACCAGATCGGCCTGGTAGGCGATGATCCCCTTCATTTCCCCCGTGCCGAACAACTGGTCGTGGATGTTCAGCATCGCCGCAGAGACGTCGTCGACGCTCTGCGTATCTGTCAGCAGGTCGAATACGGTCTTGATCGCCTGTTGCTGCACGTTCTTGTCGGTTGAGGCCAGCCCGGCGATCGCATCGGCAAACGTCACGTAATTCTGGATCACCAGATTCTTCTGGACGACATAGGCCTGCATCGCGGCCTGCAATTCGGCATCCTGTAGATCGGCCGTCAGGGTCGTCAGCGCCGTTTTCACCTCGGCGATTCCCTGCTGGATGATCGACATGTCCTGATTGATCTGGCTGCTCAAATTGTCGAGCTGGGTGCTGATCGCGTTGAAATAGGCGGTATAGTCGGGCGTGCCTGAGCCCAGGCCGAGAAAGTCCAGGATAGGCCCCCCGATTGCCTCCCCGACAACGGTGTCGAACACCGCCGTGCCGACTTCCGACGCGAGCTTGGTGGCGATTCCGGCCTCTCCGGATGGTGCTGGCGCCGCGGTCATGATGGATCTCCTGGCATAATGTGCAGCGTTGCCGGCAAAAGCACGCCCCCGGCCGCCAGTGATGCGGATCGTCGTTTCCGCACGCAAGCAGTTTGATCGAGCCGGCATCCGATCAACCGCATCTGCCGATCAACCGCATCTGCACGCACTGCTGCAAGGGGCGTGGCGTTCGTGGCATGCGTGGCGGGGCCAATCCCCGGTTTGCCGGGCCGACAGGCGGAGCCTGCGCCGGGTCGCCGGTCGGCACGCCGCTCAGGCGCTGTCGCGCACGATCAGCTTTGGCGTCATCGTCAGCGACGGCACGTCTTCGCCCGCGATACGCGCGAACAGCGCGTCCAGCATCGCCGCCGCACCCGTCGCCAGATCCTGGCGCACCGTGGTCAGGCCGACACGCGCCTGGCTGGCGAAAGGCAGATCGTCGAACCCCGTCACCGCGATATCGCCCGGCACGCGCGATCCGCGTGCCTCCAGCGCCGCCACCGTCGCCATGGCGATGACGTCCGACGCCGCCGCGATGCCGTCGATCGCCGTGCCCGCACGGTCGAGATTGGCGGCGATCTCATCCGCCATGATGTCGGAGGCGAGATGCGTGTCGAGCTGGAGCGGGGAGGGCAGCCCCGCCGCCGCCGCCGCCGCGCACAGGCCGCGATGCCGCTCGATCAGCTCCAGCGAGCGTACTTCGCCCATGAACGCCAGGCGCCGACACCCGCGCGCGATCAGCCGCTCTCCGGCCAGTCGGCCGCCATGGAAATTGTCGACGCCGACCGCGCAATGCGCCTGCCCGGGCAGCGTGCTGCCCCAGACGACGAGCGGGCGATAATGCCGCGCCACTGCCTCGATCACCGCGACCTGGTCCGACTGGCCGATCAGCAGCACCCCGTCGAGCAGGCCGGACAGGACGATATCGTCCAGCCATGCGTCGCTGTCGGGCACGACGCGCGACAGCATGACGTCATAGCCGCGCTCCGTGATGCCGTCCGCCAGATGGCCGAGCAGTGCCATGAAGAACGGATCGGACAGATGCTGGCGACGCTCGTGCCCCAGTGGCACGGCGATACCGATCACACCGGTCCGCTGCGTCCGCAACCGTCGCGCCATCAGGTTCGGGCGGAACCCGTGTTCGGCGGCGATGTCGATGATCCGCTGCCGCGTCTGGTCGTTGACGAGCGGGCTGCCCGCCAGCGCACGCGACACGGTGCCGGGGTTCACCCCGGCCAGCCGCGCGACGTCCTTCAGGGTACGGATGGGACGATTGGCCGCCTCGGTCATCGCCGTTGCATAGGCGCCTTATGCGTCCGACAAAAGCCGGAACCGCGGGAAAGCCGCAGCCCATCCGACAGGCCCGCGCCGGGACCAAAGTTCTTCTCTTGTTCTATTGGAACGAACGGTGTACACGACGTGGTAACCGCGTTGCCCTGGGCTAACGCATGGCTTAAGCGAGGGAGCTTCCCAATGGCCGCCAATCTGAAAGTGATCGACTCCGGCATGGCTAGTGCAAACGCAGACCGTCAGAAGGCGCTCGACGCCGCCCTCGCGCAGATCGACCGCGCCTTCGGCAAGGGCTCGGCGATGAAGCTGGGGCAAAAGGAAGCGATGCAGGTCGAGGCGATTTCTACGGGCTCGCTCGGGCTCGACATTGCGCTTGGCGTCGGCGGCCTGCCGCGCGGTCGCGTGATCGAGGTCTATGGCCCCGAATCGTCCGGCAAGACGACGCTGGCGCTCCACGTCATCGCGGAGGCGCAGAAGAACGGCGGCACCGCCGCCTTCGTCGATGCCGAACACGCGCTCGATCCCGTCTATGCCAAGAAGCTGGGCGTCAACATCGACGAACTGATCGTGTCGCAGCCCGATACGGGCGAACAGGCACTGGAGATCACCGATACGCTGGTGCGCTCGAACGCCATCGACGTGCTCGTCGTCGATTCGGTCGCCGCGCTCGTGCCGCGCGCGGAAATCGAGGGCGAGATGGGCGACAGCCACGTCGGCCTGCAGGCGCGTCTGATGTCGCAGTCGTTGCGCAAGCTCACCGGCTCGATCAGCCGCTCGCGCTGCATGGTGATCTTCATCAACCAGCTGCGCATGAAGATCGGCGTGATGTACGGCAATCCGGAAACGACGACGGGCGGCAACGCGCTCAAATTCTACGCCTCCGTCCGTCTCGACATCCGCCGCACCGGCGCGATCAAGGACCGTGACGAGGTCACTGGCAACGCGACCCGCGTCAAGGTGGTCAAGAACAAGGTCGCGCCGCCGTTCAAGCAGGTCGAATTCGACATCATGTATGGCGAAGGCATCTCGAAGATCGGCGAGATCCTCGATCTTGGCGTCAAGGCGGGCCTCGTCGAAAAGTCGGGCGCGTGGTTCAGCTACGATAGCACGCGCATCGGGCAGGGTCGGGAGAATGCGAAGAATTTCCTGCGCGAGAACCCCGACATGGCCGATCGCCTCGAACGCGCGATCCGTCAGCGGACCGAAAAGGTCGCGGAGGAAATGATGACCGGCCCGGATGCGGACGACGATCTTTGATGGTCACGCGCCGCCTCGGTGATGGACATGGGGCTCGCCGGCGACGGCGGGCCCCTTTTGCTTAGGGAGCGTTTTTTCGACGATGACGTGCCGTCCACTTCGTCCACTTCCGGGTCCACTTCCGACGCCATATCGCCCATCGCGCTGGCCGGGGCGCGGCAATGGCGGGTCGCTCGGATACATGGGCGTGGCCATCGGGCTGCCGCGTGGGGAGCGATCAAACACTGCGACTTTTGCGAACTTCGGGAAACAAATCGTTGGGCTCGCCGCGACCGGGGCTCGCGTGACGACGCCCGTCCGTGCAACAGGCCGGACCGGCGGGGCCGGCGCCGCGCCCCATACTATCCAGCCAGGATGTCCACGATGACCGATCATTTCGACTGGACCGGCCGCGTCGGCGATGTCTGGGCGCAGGAATGGCAGCGCACCGACCGCGCCTTCGCCGGGCTTGCCCCACGTCTCGACGCCGCGATCCTCGCCGCCGCGCCCGCCGGTCCTTTCACCGCGCTCGACATCGGCTGCGGCGCGGGCGCGACCGCTGCCGCGCTCGCCGGCGCGCGCCTCGATGCGCGCGTCACCGGCGTCGACCTCTCCGCCGCGCTGCTCGACGTTGCGCGTACCCGCCACGCCGCTTTGCCCAATCTCGCTTTCCGCCACGGGGATGCGATCACGACGGCGGGCGCGCTCGCCCCCCTCGATCTTGCCGTCTCGCGCCACGGCGTCATGTTCTTCGACGATCCCGTCGCTGCCTTCGCGCGGCTTCGCCAAGCGATGGCGCCGGGCGGGGCGGTGGTGTTCAGCTGTTTCGCGCCCGTTGCCGACAATCCGTGGGCATGCCTGCTCGCCCCGCCCGCGCCCCCTGCGCCGCACTACACGCCGGGGCCGTTCGCATTCGGCGATCCGGATCGCGTCGCCGCGATCCTCGCGGCCGCAGGCTGGGCGGGGGTCACCCCGACGCGCGTCGCCTTCGCCTATCGCGTCGGGGCGAGCGACGACCCGGTCGCCGACGCCATCGGCTTCCTCACCCGGATCGGCCCCGCCGCCCGGCTGCTCCACGACAGCGCGCCGGCGGATCGCGCGGCGCTGCTTGCGCGCCTCGCCGATCGCTTGGCGGCGCAACGAAACGGGTCCACGATCGATTTTCCCGCAGCGGCCTGGCTCTGGACCGCGCGGGCCACGGGAGAGCTGCCATGATCGTCGTCCACCATCTGGAAAATTCGCGCTCGCAGCGCGTGCTGTGGCTGCTCGAGGAACTGGGGCTGCCCTATCGGGTCAAGCGCTACGAGCGGAACCGGCAGACGATGCTCGCCCCGCCCGAGCTCAAGCGCATCCATCCGCTCGGCAAGTCGCCGGTGATCGAGGATCTCGATGCCGACGGCGGCCGCGTGATCGCGGAAACGGGGGCGATCGTCGAATATCTGGTCGAACGGGCCGACGGTCGGCTCGGCCCGCCCGCGCATCGCGATTCGGCGCTGCGCTGGCGCTTCTGGCTGCATTATGCCGAAGGCTCGATGATGCCACCGCTGTTCGCCAAGCTGGTGCTCAGCCGCGTTCCCCTATTGGGCAAGCCGGCGATGAAGCGCATCCAGCCGATGATCGACGTCCATCTCGATTACGTCGAGGGGGAGCTGGCGCAGCGGCCGTGGTTTGCCGGCGACGTCTTCACCGCGGCGGACGTGATGATGAGCTTTCCGATCGAGGCGGCGCGTAGCCGTGCCGGCCTCGACACCGCGCGTCCCGCGACGATCGCCTGGCTCGACAAGATCCACGCCCGCCCGGCCTATCAGGCCGCGCTGGAGAGGGGCGGGCCCTACGCCTACGCCTGAGGCCGGCCTTATCCGCCGATCTCGCGGAAGCTGTCCACCGCCGGGCGCGGCGGGGCTGGCACGGCGGGGTCCGCGATCGCGACGGGCTCGGCCGAGTCCAGCCCTCCCTCCCATTTCGCGATCACCGCGCTCGCCACCGCATTGCCGACGACGTTGGTCGCGGTGCGCCCCATGTCGAGGAAATGGTCGATCGCCAGGATCAGCAGCAGGCCCGATTCGGGGATCTTGAACACCGGCAGCACCGCGGCGATCACCACCAGGCTGGCGCGCGGCACGCCGGCGATCCCCTTGGACGAGATCATCAGGAACAGCAGCATCGCGACCTGCGTCCCCAGCGGAATAGCGATGCCGTAGGCCTGTGCGATGAACAGCGACGCGAACGTCATGTAGATCATCGATCCGTCGAGGTTGAACGAATAGCCCAGCGGCAGCACGAAGCTCGCGATGCGTGGCGGCACGCCGAACCGGTCCAGCGCCTCGAGCATCCGCGGATAGGCGGCCTCGGACGATGCGGTGGTGAAGGCGACGAGCAACGGCTCGCGGATATGGCGGACGAGCGAACGGATACGCCCGCCGATGAACAGGAAGCCGATGCCCAGCAGCACCGCCCACAGGATAACGAGCGCCAGGTAAAAGCTACCCATGAAGAAGGCGAGCTGCCCGATCACCCCCGCGCCGCGCTCAGCCAGCGTCGCGGTCACGGCGCAGAAGACGGCGATGGGTGCAAAGCGCATCACGTAATCGGTGATCCGCAACATCACCGCGACCAGCCCGTCGATGCCGCGGACCAGCGGCTGCGCCTCGTCGCCCACCGCGGTGATCGCGACGCCCACGAAGACGGAGAAGACGACGATCTGCAGGATTTCGTTCGTCGCCATCGCCTCGATCATCGAGGCGGGGACGATGTGGGTGATGAACTTGTCGAGGCTGAAGGCCGCGGTCGCGACGCCCGCATCCGCGGTGACCGGCGGCAGCGGCAGGTTGATGCCGACGCCGGGGTGCAGCAGGTTGACGAGGATCAGGCCGAGACCGAGCGACAGCAGGCTCGCCGCCAGGAACCATCCGATCGCCCGCGCGCCGACGCGGCCCAGCGCCGACGTGTCCCCCATCTGCGCGATGCCGGACACCAGGGTCGCAAAGACGAGCGGCGCGATGATCATCTTGATCAGCCGCAGAAAGATGGTGGTGCCGATCGAGAAATAGCCCGCGACCGCCTTCAGCCGCGCCGCCGCCTGGGGCGTCCCGTCGTCGATCCAGCCGTTGAGGACGAGGCCGACGACGACCCCGAGCAACAGCCCGATCAGAATGTACAAGGTCAGCCGCTTGGCCATCGAAATACTCTCCCCAATCGGGCGCTAGAGAGGGGATTGCGGCCGCCGGGTCAAGCGCCCTATCGGTAAGCCTCGATGACCTTCGCGCCCACCCGCCGCTCGCTCCTCGCCGCCGCCGCGGCAGTTCCGCTCGCCTCCGCGGCGATCCTGCGTGCCGCCGAACCCGATCTGTCGGACCTGCGCGACATCACGGCGGATGCGGCACCGATCGGGCCGGCCGAACGGGCAGGGCGCCTCGCCCGGGCGCAGGCGCTGATGCGCGAACACGGCATCGGCGCGATCGTCATCGAGCCGGGCTCCAGCCTCGTCTATTTCACCGGCGTGCGTTGGGGCCGCAGCGAACGGCTGACCGCAGGCATCATCCCCGTCGAGGGCGAACCGTGCATCGTCACGCCCTTCTTCGAGGAACCCTCGGTCCGCGAATCGCTCGCGGTGCCGGCGGACGTGCGCGTCTGGCAGGAGGACGAGGACCCGCTGCGCATTGTAGCCGGCTACCTCCGCGACCGGCGCCTCGACCAGCGGCCCGTCGGGATCGAGGAAACGGTGCGCTTCTTCGCCTCGGACGGCCTCGCCCGCGCGCTCGGCCATGCCTCGCTGGTGTCGGCCAACCCGATCGTACGCGGCTGCCGGATGCTGAAGACACCCGCGGAGATCGCGCTGATGCAGCGGGCCACCGACGTGACGATCGCCGCCTATCGCTGGCTGCATCCCCGCGTCGAGCCCGGCATGACCGGTGCGGCGATCGGTGCGCTGATGAACGCTGCGACGCGCAAGCTGGGCGGCAGCCCCGAATTCGCGCTCGCGCTGATCGGCCCCGCCGCCGCTCTGCCGCATGGCAGCCGCGAGGAGCATCGCGTGACGCCGGGCGAGATCCTGCTGATGGATTGCGGCTGCACCGTGCAGGGGTATCAGTCTGACGTCTCGCGCACCTGGGTGCCGCGCGGCGGCGCGAGCAAGGCGCAGCGCGACGTCTGGGCGCTCGTCGCGCGCGGCCAGCAGACCGCGCTCGCCGCCGCCCGGATCGGCGCGCCCGCGGGCAGCGTCGACGACGCGGTTCGCGCGCTCTACGAACGCGCCGGCTACGGCCCCGGCTATCGCCTGCCCGGCCTGTCGCACCGCACCGGCCACGGCATCGGCATGGACGGCCACGAACCCGTCAACCTCGTCCACGGCGAAACGACCCCGCTCGCCGCCGGCATGTGCTTCTCCAACGAACCCGGCCTTTACTTGCCGGGCAAGTTCGGCGTCCGGCTGGAGGATTGCTTCCACATGACCGCGCAGGGGCCACAGTGTTTCTCGACGCCGCCCCGCTCGATCGACGAGCCGGTGTGATGCCGCGCCCGCTTGAGGCGCCGCCCAGTCTCGCCTAAGTCGCTTCTCCTATGACCTCGACCAACGACATCCGCCGCGGCTTCCTCGACTTTTTCGGCAGGGCGGGGCACCAGATCGTGCCATCCGCGCCGCTGGTGCCACAGAACGACCCGACGCTGATGTTCGTCAACGCCGGTATGGTGCCGTTCAAGAACGTCTTCACCGGGCTCGAAAGCCGGCCGTATCGCACCGCGACCTCGTCGCAGAAGTGCGTGCGCGCGGGCGGCAAGCACAACGACCTCGACAATGTCGGCTATACCGCACGCCACCATACCTTTTTCGAGATGCTCGGTAATTTCTCGTTCGGCGACTATTTCAAGGAACAGGCGATCCTCAATGCCTGGACGCTGCTGACGCACGACTGGGGCATTCCGGCCGACAAGCTGACCGCCACCGTCTACCACACCGACGACGAAGCGTTCGACCTGTGGAAGAAGATCGCGGGCCTTCCCGATCACCGCATCATCCGCATCCCGACCAAGGACAATTTCTGGGCGATGGGCGACAGCGGCCCGTGCGGACCCTGTTCGGAAATCTTCTACGATCACGGCGAACATATCTACGGGGGCCCGCCGGGAAGCCCGGAAGAAGACGGCGACCGTTTCGTCGAGATATGGAACCTCGTGTTCATGCAATATGAGCAGGAGACGAACGAGATCGTCGGCGAATTGCCCAAGAAGTCGATCGACACCGGCATGGGGCTGGAGCGCGTCGCGGCGGTGCTGCAGGGCGTGCATGACAATTACGACACGGATACGTTCAAGGCGCTGATCGCCGCGTCGGAATCGCTCACTGCGACGCACGCGCAGGGCGCGCAGATGGCGTCGCACCGCGTCATCGCCGATCACCTGCGCTCGGCGGGCTTCCTCGTCGCGGACGGCGTGCTGCCCGCCAACGAGGGCCGCGGCTACGTGCTGCGCCGGATCATGCGCCGCGCGATGCGGCATGCGCACCTGCTCGGCGCGAAGGAGCCGTTGATGCACCGGCTGGTGCCCGCGCTCGTCGCGGAAATGGGCGCCGCCTATCCCGAACTGGTCCGGGCGCAGCCGCTGATCGAGGCGACGCTGCGCCAGGAAGAGACGCAGTTCCGCAAGACGCTCGACAAGGGGCTGAAGCTGCTCGACGAGGCGACCGCGGGCATGGGTGAGGGCGCGACGCTGGCCGGCGAAACCGCGTTCAAGCTCTACGATACGTACGGCTTCCCCTACGACCTAACCGAGGACGCGCTGCGCACGCAGGGCCTCAACGTCGATCGCGCCGGCTTCGATGCGGCGATGGCGGAGCAGAAGCGCGCCGCGCGCGCCGCGTGGAAGGGGTCGGGCGCGAAGGCATCCGACGATCTGTGGTTCGACATCGCCGAGGAAAGCGGCTCGACCGAATTCACCGGCTATAGCGCCGACACGGGCGAGGGCGCGGTGCTCGCGCTGGTCAAGGACGGCGCCCGCGTCGACCAAGCGAGCGCGGGCGACACCGTCGCGATCATCGTAAACCAGACGCCCTTCTATGCCGAGAGCGGCGGCCAGGTCGGCGACACCGGCACGATCAGCACCGACGCCGGTCTGCATGCGGTCGTCACGGACACGTCGAAACAGCTCGGCCGCCTGTTCGTCCACCATGCCCAAGTGCAGGCGGGCACGATCAGGGTCGGCGACGCGGTGAAGCTGCAGATCGATACAACGCGCCGCGCGCAGATCCGCGCCAACCACTCCGCGACGCACCTGCTGCACGAGGCGCTGCGCCAGCGGCTCGGCGGCCATGTTGCGCAGAAGGGCTCGCTCGTTGCGCCGGAACGGTTGCGCTTCGACGTCTCGCATCCCGTTGCGATGACCGCGGACGAGCTCGCCGATGCGGAGGCGCGCGTCAACGCGCAGATCCGCGGCAACGGCGCGGTCACGACGCGGCTGATGACCCCGGACGAAGCGATCGCGGAAGGCGCGATGGCGCTGTTCGGCGAGAAATATGGCGACGAAGTACGCGTCGTGTCGATGGGCACGGATGACGGCGGCAAGACCTATTCGCTCGAATTGTGCGGCGGCACGCACGTCGACGCGCTCGGCGATATCGGCCTGTTCAAGGTGGTGGGCGAGGGCGCAGTGTCGTCCGGCGTCCGCCGCGTCGAGGCGCTGACCGGCGAGGCGGCGCGAGCCTATCTCAACGGCCGCGACGAGAAATTGCGCGAAGCGGCGGCAACGCTGAAGACGACGCCCGACGACGTGCCCGCACGCGTCGCAGCGCTGGTCGAGGAGCGTCGCCGGCTGGAGCGCGAACTGGCCGAGGCGAAGAAAGCGCTGGCGATGGGCGGTGGTGGTGGCCATGCGGTCGGGCCGGAGCAAATCGGCGACGTCGCGTTCATCGGGCAGGTCCTCGATGGGTTCGAGGCAAAGGGCCTGCGCGGCGCGGTCGACGATGCCAAGCAGCGGCTGGGCGGGTCGGGCGTCGCGGCGATGGTCGCGGTCAACGATGGCCGTGCATCGGTCGCGGTCGGCGTCACCGAAGACCTCACTGGCCGCCACAACGCGGTCGAGCTGCTGCGCGCCGCGGTGGCGGTGCTCGGCGGTCAGGGCGGCGGCGGCCGGCCCGACATGGCGCAGGGTGGTGGTCCTGACGGGAGCAAGGCGGCAGAAGCGCTCGACGCCATCCGGGCCGTACTGGCGGACTGAGGAGCGCCCCCACGTCTCCCCGCCCGGCGCGTTTCGGGGCAGGAGGCTTGGCTGCGCGACTACCATCCCGTTCGCCCCGAGCTTGTCGAAGGGTTCTTCTTCGTCTGATGCTTACGCGCGTCGAAAGCCGCCTGCCATCACAACGAGACAGGGCCCCGGCTCTCGCCGAGGCCCTGCCGTCAAACCAAGCTCCGCTTACTTGGCGGCAGCGCTGGCGTTGCCCGCCGTCGCAGCGGCGATCTGTTCGGCGGTGAGGCCGACGATCACCTGACCCTGCGCATTGGCGCTGAAGCCGTTGATCGGCAGCTTGACGTCACCCTTGGTCGTGGTGACCGTCACGAACTGTGCATCAGCCGCCTTGACGGTCCCGACCGGCGTGCCGTTGAGGCCCGCGACCGCGGTGCCGGGAACCAACTTCGCCTTGAGCGCGGCCTGCGCCTGCGCCTGCGACGAGGCGACCGCGGCGTCGAGGTCGGCCTTGGTCATCGCCATCGCGAACCCCTTGTCGGTCTTGCCGATCGACGAAGGCGGCACGGGAACCTGCGCGGTGCCGGTGTTGAGGATGATCGCCTGCGGCGTCACCTGCGCGACGGTGCCAAGCGACACGCCGGCGGAATCATAGATCGTGGCGCCCACCGTCGGAGTGGTCGCGGTGGCGGTCGCTGTGCCATTGGCCTGCGCCACCGGGGCGGCGGGGGCGGCCTGCTGGGCCTGAGCCGCGGCGGGCACCAGCATCGCGGCGCCGATCGTCAGGGCTAGGGTACGCATCGACATGTCTCCATTGTTGCAGTGTCGTTGTGACGCTGAAACGATGGGGTGTGCGACCGGGTTCCGCCCGTCCGATGCGGTTAACGGAGTGTCCTTTCCGATCAACCGCTTACCGGCAGCCGAACCTGCCCGTCGTCGTCCCGCTCCAATGGGCCGTACGCAACCACAGTGTTCAGGGCGAGCACGCCGTAGAGGTGCGGGAACAACTGGCCGCCGCGGGACTCCTCCCATTTCACCGGATCGTCCTGCGCGGTCAGGTCGACCGCCGCGACATACAGGTCGCTCTGCCCGGCAAAATGCTTGTCGACCGTCTCGGTCAGCTGCGCGGCGGTCGAAAGGTGAATGTACCCATCCGCCACGTCGATCGGCGCGCCCGCGAACTGCCCGTCACGCTCCAGCGCCGCCATCTGGTCGGCGGTCAGCACCTTGTACGCGACCTGTGGACGCTCGCTCATGCCCCGTCCTCGCCGTCATCGTCATTCTCGTCGACGCGCTCGCCCATCGTCGCCGGGCCCGTGCCGTCGTCGAGCATGATCGCATCGGCGCGGTCGGGCGCGGTGTTCTCGGCGCGCTCTTCCGCTACCAGCGCCTCGGCGGCGTTCTCCGGCTCTTCCTCCTCGTCGATCCGTGCGGCGGAGACGACATGCTCGTCGTTCGCGACGTTGAACAGCGTCACGCCCTGCGTGTTGCGGCCGGTCACGCGGACATCGCCGACCGACATGCGGATCAGCTTCGCTTGGTCGGTGACGAGCATCAGCTGCTCGCCGTTATGTGCGGGGAAGCTTGCGACGACCGGGCCGTTGCGCCCGGCGGACACGATGTTGGTGATGCCCTGACCGCCGCGGCCCGTCCGGCGATATTCGTATGCGGACGTCCGCTTGCCATAACCATTGGCGGTCACGGTCAGGATGAACTCCTCCGCCGCCTCGAACGCCGCCATCCGCTCGGGCGACAGCGTCATCTCGCGCTCGCCTTCCTTCCATGGCGCCGCTTTGAGGTAGGCGTCGCGTTCCTCGGTCGTCGCCGCGAACCCGCCCAGGATAGACAGGCTGATGACCTCGTCCCCCTCGGCCAGGCTGATGCCGCGCACGCCCGTGGAGGTGCGCGACTGGAATTCGCGCACGTCGGTGGCGGCGAAGCGGATCGCCTTACCCTGCCGGGTCGCGAGCAGTACGTCGTCGTCCTCGGTCAGCAGCGCGACGCCGATCAGGCGATCGTCCGATCCCTCATCGAAGCGCATCGCGAGCTTGCCATTGGAGGGCACGTTGGCGAAGGCATCCATCGCGTTGCGGCGCACCGTGCCGTTGGCGGTCGCGAACATGACGTGCAGATCGCCCCAGCGCGCCTCGTCCTCGGGCAGCGGCAGGACGGTGGAGATCGTCTCGCCCGCTGCGAGCGGCAGCAGGTTGACCATCGGCCGCCCGCGCGTCGCCGGCCCGCCCTCGGGCAGGCGCCAGACCTTCTTGCGATAGACCTTGCCGTGGTTGGAGAAGAACAGCACCGGCGTGTGGGTGCTCGTCACGAACAGGCTGGTGATCGCATCCTCGTCCTTCGTCGCCATGCCGGCGCGGCCCTTGCCACCGCGCTTCTGCGCACGGAAGGTGTCGAGCGGGGTTCGCTTGATATAGCCCTGCACCGTCACGGTGACGACCATGTCCTCGCGCTCGATCAGGTCCTCGTCGTCGATGCCATCGGCCGCCGCGGCGATCTCGGTGCGGCGCGGCGTCGCGAAGGCGGCGCGCGCGTCGACCAGTTCCTCGCGCATCACCGCGTAAAGGCGCGCACGATCGGCGAGGATCGCGAGCAGTTCGGTGATCGAGTCGGCCAGACCCTTCAGCTCCTCGCCGATCTCGTCGCGGCCGAGCGCGGTCAGGCGATGCAGCCGGAGGTCGAGGATCGCGCGCACCTGGATTTCGGTCAGGCGATACGTGTCGCCGGTCGCCTGCGTATCGACCGCCTCGACCAGCTTCAGATAGGGGGCGATCTCCGCCACCGGCCATTCACGCGCGAGCAGCGCGGCGCGCGCCTCCGCGGGGCTTGCCGAGCCGCGGATGATGCGCACCACCTCGTCCAGGTTGGTGACCGCGATGACGAGGCCGAGCAAGATGTGGGCGCGATCGCGCGCCTTGGCGAGTTCGAACTTGGAGCGCCGCGTGATGACCTGCTCGCGGAACTGGACGAAGGACTGGATGATGTCCTTGAGGTTCAGCGTCTCCGGCCGGCCACCGCGGATCGCCAGCATGTTGGCGGGGAAGCTGCCTTGCGCCGGCGTGTGCCGCCACAATTGGTTCAGCACGACTTCGGGGGTCGCATCGCGCTTCAGGTCGATGACGATGCGCACGCCCTCGCGGTTCGATTCGTCGCGGATGTCGCTGACGCCCTCGATCCGTTTGTCCTTCGCAGCTTCGGCGATCTTCTCGACCAGCGCGTTCTTGCCCTGCTGGAACGGAATCTCGGTGAGGACGATCGAGCGGCGGTCGCCGCGCCCTTCCTCGACGATGTGGCGCGAGCGCACGATGATCGATCCGCGGCCGGTATTGTACGCCGACCGCGCGCCGGCCCGGCCGAGGATGATCGCCCCGGTCGGGAAGTCCGGACCCGGCACGATCTCCATCAGTTCCTCGATCGTGATCGCGCCATTGTCGATATAGGCCAGGCAAGCGTCGACGACTTCGCCCAGATTGTGCGGCGGGATATTGGTCGCCATGCCGACCGCGATGCCGCCTGCGCCGTTGACCAGCAGGTTGGGGAAGCGCGCCGGCAGCACCTGCGGCTCGCGTTCGCTGCCGTCGTAGTTCGGCTGGAAATCGACCGTATCCTTGTCGAGATCCTCCATCAGGTAATTGGCCGACCGCGCGAGGCGCGCTTCGGTGTAGCGCATCGCGGCGGGCGGATCGGGGTCCATCGAACCGAAATTGCCCTGGCCGTCGATCAGCGGCAGCCGCATCGACCAGTCCTGCGTCATGCGCGCCAGCGCGTCGTAGATCGCGGTGTCGCCGTGCGGGTGATATTTACCGATAACGTCGCCGACGATGCGCGCGGACTTGCGGTAGGGGCGGTTGAAGAAGAAGCCGCTTTCCTGCGCGGAGAACAGGATACGCCGGTGCACCGGCTTCAGGCCGTCGCGCACGTCGGGGAGCGCGCGCGCGACGATGACGCTCATCGCATAGTCGAGGTAGCTCGACTTCATCTCGTCGACGATGGAGATCGTCGAAATGCCCTCGGGATGGGCGGGGGGTTCGGCGAGGACGGTCTCGTCGGCCAAGGATCATGCTTTCCGAAGATGGGGGTGAAACGAAACCCTATCTAGGCCGCTGTCGCAGGAATGTCACGCGCGCACGCCCGCGCGCGGTACTATAAAGCCGCCGGGCGCGACGACGCCCGGCGGCCGGTTTCACGCCCCGGGGGCGGGGCGGTCGGTTACTTGCAGGCCTTCTTGTTGGCGTTGCCGGCCTTGCTGCAATTGTAGGTCACGGTCTTGCCGGTCGACGTCTTGGCGGTCACCATCCGGCCGTTTGCCGCGGCCTTGCGGGTGACGGTGGTCTTCGTCGTCGCCTTGGCCGTCGGCGCGCCGATGGCGGGCTTGGTGGTGGTCGTCGTCTTCTGGACGACGGCGGTCTTCTTGGCCTGCGTCGTCGCCTGCGCGCTCGCGACGGTGGGGCCCGCGACCAGCGCCGCGGCGGAAAGGATGAGGACGGACAGCGACTTGGTCATGATTCTCTCCTGTCATGGACCGATCGTCCTGCATGCGGACGTCGTGCGACACGGGATGCGCTCTGGTACCTGTCAATCGCATGGCAACAACATGACATGTGTGTCATGTTGTCGAGCGCGCTCAGGGGGCGATCTCCTTGCCCTCGTAATCGAACAATTTGCCGCTGTCGGGCACCTTCAGCCCGTCGAGCACGTCGAGCAGCTGCGACGCGGCGCGATCGGGGGTGAACAGCGTGCCGGGGCGGACGTTGCCCTGAAACGGCTTCGACAGCGCGGTGTCGACCGTGCCGGGGTGCAGTCCGACGACGATCGCGCGGTCGTTGCGGCGCTTCTCCTCGATCGCCAGCGTCCGCACCAGCTGGTTCGCTGCCGCCTTCGCCATGCGATAGCCATACCAGCCGCCCAGCCGGTTGTCGGAGATGCTCCCGACCCGCGCTGACAGGATGGCGAACAGGCTACGCCCCTGCCTGGGCATCAGCGGCAGGACATGTTTGGCGACGAGCGCAGGGCCGATCGCATTGACTGCGATCGTCCGCGCCAGCCAGGTGGGATCGAGGTCGCGATACGTCTTTTCCGGCCCGTGTTCACCATCGTGGAGCAGGCCGCTGGCGACGATCACCAGCGACGGGGCGGGCCCGGCGGCGATCCGTGCCGCGGCGGCGGCGATGCTCGCCTCATCCTCGATATTGATAAACGCATCTCCCGCGCCGCTGCGCGACAGGGCGTGGACGACGTCGTACGTATCCTCGTCGCACAGCGCCGCGACCAGCGCCGCGCCGATCCCGCCCGACGCGCCGATGACGACCGCGGCGCTCACCGGCGGAACGTCCACTGGTCGTCAGTGCTGGCGTCGGCGTCGAAGGCGTATCCGTCGCTGTCGAAGCCCTTCATCGCGTCGATCGCGGTCACGCGATGCTCGATCATCCAGCGTGCCATCATCCCGCGCGCCTTCTTGGCGTGAAAGCTGATGAACCGCTCGCCGTCGCGAAAGTCGACGCCGACGACGCGGACGTCTGCCGGAAGCTTGCCCGCAACCGCAGCGAAATATTCCTGGCTGGCAAGGTTCAGCACCGTATCGCCGCCCTCCTTCTTCAGGTCCTCGACCAGCGCGTCGGCGATCCGGTCGCCCCACCAGTCGGTCAGTTTCGTCTTTCGCGGCGCCCAGCGCGTGCCCATTTCCAGCCGATAGGGGCGCATCCGGTCGAGCGGGCGCAGCAAACCGTAAAGGCCCGACAGCAGCCGCAGATGCTCCTGCGCGAAGGGCAGCGCTGCATCGGGCAGCGTCCTTGCCTCCAGCCCCGTGTAGACGTCGCCCGCGAAGGCGAACAGCGCGGGACGTTCCGGCGCATCGGCGAAGTCGCGGAAGCGATCCGCGTTGAGCTTCGCCAGCGCGGGCGAGATGTGCATCAGCGCCTGCAGCTTCTTCTGCGTCAGGTGCGACGCCGCTTTGGCGAGCGTCGCCGCTTCGTCGCCGAAGCGAGGCCGCGTCGCGGCGATGTCGGGCAGGGGGCTGTCGTAGTCCAGCGTCTTCGCCGGCGAGAGGAGCGCGATCATGCGCTTGCGGTTAGCGGCCGCCGTGGCCCCGTTCAATCACCGTTAACGCGCTCATCGTGATTGGAAATGTCGTATGCGGCGGGCGGGCGTCGCCGGCTTGAACGGCATCGTCGGGACCTTTACAGCCGCCACACACGTTTCCCGGAGGCATCGCCCCCAAATGGAGAGAGTTTGCATGAAGACCCTTTCGAAGCTGGCGCTGGCCGCCGTGCTGGCCACCGGCGTGAGCGGGATCGCCCTGACCGCGCCCGCCGCGGCCAAGGAGAAGAAGGAGCAGGCCGCGCAAGGCCCGCAGTTCAAGCTCAGCAAGCCCGTCCTCGCCGTCGCCGCGCAGGCGCAGACCGCGATCCAGCAGCGCAACGTCGCCGAGGCCGAGCCGCTCGTCGCGCAGATTGAAACCGCCGCGACCACGGACGACGACAAATATATCGCCGCCGCGCTCCGCTATGACCTCGAGAACACCAAGCTCGTCGTCGCGCAGCAGGCGAACCCGAACGCGCCGGTCAACGAAACCTCGCTCGCCAAGCCGCTCGACGCGCTGATCGCAGCGAAGAGCACGCCGGCGGCCGATCGCGGCAAGTATCTGTTCCGCCGCGGCGCGCTTGCCGCCAACGGTGGCCAGGCGCAGGTCGCGGTCCAGTATTTCACGCAGGCTAAGCAGGCCGGCTACACCAGCCCCGACCTTGACCTTCAGCTCGCCAAGCTGAAGGTGCAGAGCGGCGACGTCGCGGGCGGCCTGACCGACCTCAGCGCCGTTATCGACGCGCAGAAGGCCGCCGGCCAGACCCCGCCGGAAGCCTATTATCGCTACGCGATCGCGACTGCGAACGGCAAGGGCATGCGGACGCAGACGATCGACTGGATGAAGAAGTATCTGGTCGCCTATCCGACGCCTAAGGTGTGGCGTGATGTCATCCTTCAGTACGCCTTCGCGCAGAACGCGCCGGTCAAGGCCGACAAGCTGCAGCAGATCGACCTGTTCCGCCTGATGCGTGCCAGCAATTCGCTGGTCGACCAGGCTGCGTACGAGGAATATGCGCAGGCGGTCTACGATCGCGGCAACCCGTATGAATCGGCGGCGGTGCTCAAGGAAGGCATGGCGTCGGGCAAGATCCCAGCGACCAGCACCTTCTCGAAGCGCCTGCTGGGCGACGCGACCACCGCGATCAAGAACGAAGGCTCGCTCGCGACCAGCGAGAAGCAGGCGAGCGCGTCGGCCAACGGCAAGCTGTCGGCGCAGACCGCGGACGCGTACCTCGGCCAGGGCAATTACGCCAAGGCGATCGAGCTGTACCGTCAGGCGCTCACTAAGGGCGGCGTCGACAAGGACGAGGTCAACACCCACCTCGGCATCGCGCTTGCGCGGTCGGGCGACAAGGCGGGCGCGCAAGCCGCCTTCGCCGCGGTTACGACCGAACCGCGCGCCGGCATAGCCAGCCTGTGGACGACGTGGCTGCAGACGGGCAGCAGCGCGGCCGCCCCGGCGGCCTGATCCGCGTTCTTCGAGGTACGGAGAGGGGCGGTCCCATACGGGCCGCCCCTTTTCGTTGCGGCACCGGCAGTGCACGGAACACGGCATGACACGCGAAGACCTCGGCCCCGATCGGCACATTGCGCTGGCAAGTGCCCCGGCCGGCGCGCGGCCCGCGCTCGCCGGGTTGTTTGCGCTCGACCGCAGGCTGGGCGACATCGTCCGCGCCGCGCGCGACCCCATGATCGGCCAGATGCGGCTGACTTGGTGGTACGAGGCGCTCGGCCGGCTTGACGCCGCGCCCGCACCGGCGGAACCCATCCTCCGCGCCCTCGCAGCGGACGTTCTGCCGAACGGGATTGCCGGCGCCGCTCTTGCCGCGATGATAGAGGGCTGGGAGGTGCTGCTCGACCACGCGCCCGATGCAGACGCGCTCGACGCTTATGCGAAAGGGCGTGGCGAAACGCTGTTCTCACTCGGATGCAGGATACTCGGCGCAGACATGGGGCCGCAGCAGCGTTTTGCAGGACGTGGCTGGGCGCTTGCGGATCTCGCCATGCACAGCAGCAATCCCGCTGTCGCACAGAATGCGGCGCAGCACGCCACTGCTGCCTTGGATACCGCCTTCGTCGTCCCCTGGCCCCCGGCAGCCCGCCCGCTGGGAAGCCTGGCGTTGCTCGTGCGGCTCGACGGGGCGCCCGGCGGACCGCTGGGCAAGACCGCGCGGCTCACACGCTTCCGCCTTTTCGGTCGATAATCGATCCATCTCGCGTTGTCTCGAACCGGGTGGCTGCTAGGCTGACCGGAAAGCTGGGGGGCAAAGCGGATGTGGCGGTATCTGATCGGCGGTGCGGCGGTGGCGGCGCTCGGTGGGGCGGGCGTGATGATGATCCGCGGCAATGCCGCGCCGCAGCCGCTGCTCCCCGCTGCACCCGCCGCCCGTGCCGCTGCGGCGGCCGGTCCGGCGCCGCAGGAAGAGGCGGCGGTGCCCGAGGCGACGCCCGCGACGCGCGAGCAGAAGCGCTTCAACCGCTACGACAAGGATCGCGACGACAAGGTGACGCGCGACGAATATCTCGCCGCGCGGCGCAAGGCCTTTGCCAAGCTCGACACCAACGGCGATGGTCACCTGTCTTTCGACGAATGGGCGATCAAGGCGACGACCAAGTTCGCGGCCGCCGATCGCGATCACTCCGGCGCGATGACGCGCGAGGAGTTTGCAACAACCGCGGTCAAGCGGAAGGCGCCAGCACGGGCAAAATGCCCGCCTGCCGATCGGGCATCGCCATCGGAAGAGAGCTGACCCAGCCGTCGAACGCCGTACGTGCGCGGGCGGTGTACATCTTCTTGCGATCCGCCTTCTTCGTGCGCCCCTCGATCGGCGGCATCAAGCCGAAGTTGACGTTCATCGGCTGATAGCTGTCCGCCTCCGCGCCGCCGGTGATATGGCCGAGCAGCGCGCCCAGCGCGGTTTCCACCGGCGGCGGGGCCAGCGTCTGCCCGCGCAGCTCCGCCGCGGCGAACCGCCCTGCGAGCAGCCCGATCGCCGCGCTTTCGATATAGCCCTCGCACCCGGTGATCTGCCCGGCAAAGCGCAGGTTCGGCCGGGTCTTCAGCCGCAGCGTTTCGTCGAGCAGCACCGGCGAGCGGATGAACGTGTTGCGATGCAGCCCGCCCAGCCGCGCGAACTCGGCATTCTGCAAGCCCGGGATCGTGCGGAACAATCGCACCTGTTCGGCATGCTTCAGCTTGGTCTGGAAACCGACGATGTTCCACAACGTGCCCTGCCGGTTGTCCTGGCGCAGCTGGACCACCGCATAGGGCCATCGCCCGGTGCGCGGATCGTCGAGGCCGACGGGCTTCATCGGGCCGTAGCGCAACGTGTCGATCCCGCGCTCCGCCATCACCTCGATCGGCATACAGCCGTCGAAATAGGGCGTGTCCTTCTCCCATTCCTTGAATTCGGTCTTCTCGCCGGCGATCAATGCCGCGTGAAAGGCCAGATACTGATCCTTGTCCATCGGGCAATTGATATAATCCGCCTCCCCCTTGTCCCACCGCGACGCCTTCCAGGCGACGTCCATGTCGATCGTGTCGAAATGCACGATGGGCGCCAGCGCGTCGAAAAAGGCGAGCGCCTCCGTGCCCGTTGCCCCGCCGATTGCCGCCGCTAGCGACGCCGCGGTCAACGGCCCGGTTGCGAGGATCGTTGGCCCCTCGGGCAGCGCATCCACCCGTTCGCGCACCAGGGTCACGTTGGGATGGTCGGCGAGCGCCTGCGTCACGCCTGCCGAATATCCGTCGCGATCCACCGCCAGCGCCGATCCGGCCGGTACGCGGTGGGCATCCGCCTGCTGCATGATCAGCGAGCCCAGCTGACGCATCTCCTGATGCAGCAATCCTACCGCATTCGCGTCCGCATCGTCGGACCGGAAGCTGTTCGAGCAGACGAGTTCGGCGAGGTCTTCGGTCTGGTGCGCGGGCGTGCGCTCGCCGCTGCCGCGCATTTCGGACAGGCGCACGCGGAAACCCGCCTCGGCGAGCTGCCAGGCGGCTTCCGACCCGGCAAGGCCGCCGCCGACGATGTGGATGTCATGGGTCATGGGAAACAGGAACGCCGTATCGAAAGGGAAACGCGCCCCTTAGCGGCTAGGTGCGCGGATGCCTATATCGCGGGCATGACGACGATCTATACCATCGGCTACGAAGGCGCGACGATGCCCGATTTTCTTGCGGCGCTGACGCAGGCGGGCGTCCGCCGCGTTATCGACGTCCGCGCGCTGCCTTCCTCGCGCCGCCCGGGCTTCTCCAAAACGCCGCTCGCCGCCAGCCTGAAAGAGGCTGGGATCGACTATGTTCACCTGAAAGCGCTCGGCACGCCGAAGCGCGGCCGCGATGCGGCGAAGAAGGGCGACGTCGCGACGTTGCGCGAAGTCTATGAGACGCAGCTTGGATTGCCGGAGGCAGAGGCTGCGGCGGCGGTGATGCTCGACCTTGTCGCCGATACGCCCAGCGCCTTGCTGTGTTACGAACGCGAGCCCGGCCATTGCCACCGCACGCTCCTCCTCACCGCGGTCGCAGGCGGCGCGACCGTCGTCGACCTTTACGCCTGACCCGGCGGCAGGTCGCCCATCCGTCGAACACGCCGGATGCGCGGCTCGCGATCCATCGCGGCCGCCTCGCGGATCGACTGGCGCAGTTCGTCGCGCTTTTCGTGGATGGAGGCGATGACGGGCCCCATCGCGACGCCCAGATCGACCAGCACCGCCTCGGACAGCTGCAGCGAGCTCTCCAGCGTCTCCGGTACCGCATCGGTCACCCCAGCGCGATATAGCTCTGCGGCATGCTCGGGGTCGCGCGCGCGCGCAATGATCGGCAGGTCGGGCGCGATCGCGCGCATCCGCCGCGTCAGCCGCGCGGTCAGCACCGGATCGTCCATCGTCAGGATCAGCGCGCGGGCGTTGGCGATGCCCAGCCGCTCGACCAGCTCCGCGCGGGCGATATCGCCGAACACGATCGGATAGCCCGCTGCGCGCGCCTCCTTCATCGCATCGATATCCGCCTCGACCGCAACGAACGTCTGGCCATGGACCGTCAGCAGGTCGGCGACCATGCGCCCGACCCGGCCGAAGCCGATGATGATCGCGCCGCCCGCTTCCGGCTCCGGCGCCTGCGGCTCGCCGCGCCGGTCGATGCGCCGCGCGAACACCTGTCCGGCGCGCGCCAGCAATGGCGTGATCGTCAGGCCGATCGCGGTTACCGTCTGCCAGAACGCGGCGGTCTGCGCGGTGATAAGCTGCGCCTGCGTCGCGGTGGCGAGCACGATCAGCGTGGTTTCGGACGGACTGCCCATCAACAGCCCGGTTTCCACCGCCAGCCCGCGCCGCGCCTGCGCGACGCGCAGCAGCAGATACGTCACCACCGCCTTGATCACCACGACGCCGGCAACCGCGGCGACCAGCGCGGGCCAGTTGGCGAGAATCTGGCGCAGGTCGACGCTCATCCCGACGGTGATCAGGAACACGCCGAGCGCGAGGCCCTTGAACGGCGCGGTCACCACCTCGACCTCGGTATGATATTCGGTCTCGGCGATCAGCAGACCGGCAAGCAGCGCGCCGACGATCGGCGACAAGCCTGCGGCGGTCGTCGCGACGCTTGCGACGATGACGACGAGCAAGGCGGCGGCGAGGAACAGTTCCGGGCTCTTTGTCCGCGCGGCCTGCGCGAACAGGCGTGGCAGGAAGAAGCGCCCGCCGATGTAGATGGCGGCGACCGTCGCGAGCCCACGCCCCGCGACGCCCGCGATCCCCACCCAGCCTTCGTCGCTGGCGGTCGGCGCCATCGCGCCCAGCGCGAAGATGATCGGCACCAGCGCCAGATCCTCGAACAACAGCATCGCGAATGCGCCGCGTCCGACCGGGCTGGTCGTGCCGACCAGCGGCAGCACCAGCGCCGTTGACGATAGCGCGAGCGCCAGGCCGAGCCCTGCCGCGCCCGCCCAGGGCTGGCCGAGAAGATGCAGCCCGATGCCGATCAGCAACGCAGAGCCGAGGAGCTCCGCAGGGCCCGTTCCGAACACCTGCCTGCGCAATCCCCACAACCGACGGAACGACAGCTCCAGTCCGATCGAGAACAGCAGCATGACGATGCCGAATTCCGCAAAGGGTTCGATCGAATGCGGGTTGGAGATGGTGACGTAGTAAAGCCACGGCAGCTGCGGCACGAGGCTGCCGAGCCCCGCCGGGCCGACGAGCATGCCGACCAGGATGAAGCCGATGACCGGGCTGACCTTGAACCGGGCGAAGGCCGGGATCACCAGCCCCGCCGCGCCCAGGATCACCAGCGTGTCGGAAAACCCAGCATTGTCGAGACCGATCGCCATGACAACACGTGTAGGCAATCGACCGCCGCCTTGTCGCCCTCAATCCGCCCCGTCGTTCAAAAGATCGGCGGTGGCCCGCTCGATCCGCGCGGCATAACATCCCCGCACGGCGTAATGAGCGTGGAGATAGGCGACGGCGGGGTCCGCGAACAGCCGTTCGATCGCTGCTTGTAGAACGGCGCCGTCGCTCAGCGCGGCGTCCGTCATCTCACCGCGCCCGTCGAACGCGCGCAGAGAGATCGGCCGGCGCCGCAATGCCTCGGGGATCGCGTCGACCATGTCGGCGCGGTGTGACGACGTCTCGCCGACGAAGATCGCGTGGCTCGCCCGGTATGCCGTGTCTGCGGGCTGATGCGTATAGTTGATCAGGATCGCGGTTTCGCCGACCGCCAGATCGCGGAGGGCGATGCGATCGGGGTAGCCGGGCATCGCATCGACGATGCAACGGCGGGCGCCACACGCCACCAGCTCGTTCTGAGACAGGCGGAACAGCGGACGAAATGGTGCCGGGTCGAGCCCCAGGATGCGAAAAGCCACGCCTATCTCCTTCATGCAGGAGGGCGGGGATGAGCGGTTATCGTGCGAAAGACGTCCCGCGGCTTGCGATTGAACACGCGCTGGCAAGAAAAAGGGCGCGGCCTGTGCGGCCACGCCCTTCTTCGTCCAAGATCGAACCGGCGATCAGGCCCAGCTGGCCATCTTCGTTTCCAGGTTCGACCGCACCGCCTCGAAGAACTGCTCGGTGGTCATCCACGGCTGGTCCGGGCCGATCAGGATTGCGAGATCCTTGGTCATCTGGCCGTTCTCGACGCACTCGATACAGACTCGCTCCAGCGTCTCGGCGAAGCGGACGACGTCGGGCGTGTCGTCGAACTTGCCACGATACTTCAGGCCGCCGGTCCAGGCAAAGATCGACGCGATCGGGTTGGTCGACGTCGCCTTGCCCTGCTGGTGCTGGCGATAGTGGCGCGTGACGGTGCCGTGCGCGGCTTCCGCTTCGACGGTCTTGCCGTCCGGGGTAAGCAGCACGGAGGTCATCAGACCGAGGCTGCCGAAGCCTTGCGCGACCTGATCCGACTGGACGTCGCCGTCATAGTTCTTGCACGCCCAGACGAACTCGCCGTTCCACTTCAGCGCCGATGCGACCATGTCGTCGATCAGGCGGTGTTCGTAGACGATGCCCGCTTCCTTGAACTTGTCCTTGAACTCGGCCTCGAACACCTCGGCGAACAGGTCCTTGAAGCGGCCGTCATAGGCCTTGAGGATCGTGTTCTTGGTCGACAGGTACACCGGCCACTTGAGGTTGAGGCCATAATGCATCGACGCGCGCGCGAAATCGCGGATCGAATCGTCGAGGTTGTACATCCCCATCGCGACGCCCGACGAGGGGAACTGGAACACCTCTTCGTCGATCAGCGTGCCGTCCTCGCCCTCGAACACCAGGCGCAGCTTGCCCGGGCCGGGGACGCGGAAATCGGTCGCCTTGTACTGGTCGCCGAACGCATGACGGCCGACGACGATCGGGTGGGTCCAGCCCGGGATCAGGCGGGGGACGTTCTTGATGACGATCGGTTCGCGGAAGACGACGCCGCCCAGGATGTTGCGGATCGTGCCGTTCGGCGACTTCCACATCTTCTTCAGGCCGAATTCCTCGACGCGCTGCTCGTCGGGGGTGATCGTCGCGCACTTCACGGCGACGCCATACTTCTGCGTCGCGCGCGCCGCGTCGACCGTCACCTTGTCCTCGGTCGCGTCGCGATGCTCGATACCCAGGTCGTAATAGTCGAGTTCGATATCGAGGTACGGCTTGATCAAGCGCTCGCGGATCCATTCCCAGATGATCCGCGTCATTTCGTCGCCGTCGATCTCCACGACGGGCGTGTTCACCTTGATCTTCGCCATGCTTCGCGCTTCCTGCTGAGGGGGATTTGCGGTCCGTCTAGGCAGAAGCGGGCAGGGGATCAACCGGCGATACGCCTTCCGATCGCCATCCTCCACGCCGTGCCCGGATCGCGGCGGTTCGACGGAATGCGTGGTCAAACCGAAGCAAGATTGTGTTGCACGAAGGTCACGGTTACACCCGCATGCTATGTCTTCGCTTGAAAAGCCTCCCCATACGCCGCTGCCGACGACAACGGTGAAGTGGCGCTTCCCCGCGGTTCATCCAGAAGGGCACAAGTACGCCGCCATCGCCTTCGGCATCACCTTGCTCGCGACGATCGTCACCAAAGTGCTGTTCTGGCCGCTGCTCGGTGTCGTCATCTGGGTACTCACCTTCTTCCGGGATCCGGTCCGCACGACCCCAGCGGGCGACGGGCTGATCATCGCGCCGGCAGACGGACTGGTGACGATGATCCAGAAGGTGCCCGTGCCGCGCGAGCTGATCGCCGAACTGGGCGAGGCGCCGCTGACGCGCGTGTCGATCTTCATGTCGGTGTTCGATGTGCATATCAACCGCACGCCGATCGCGGGCACGATCCGCCAGGTCGTCTACATTTCCGGCAAGTTCCTGAATGCCGATCTCGACAAGGCGTCGGACGAGAACGAACGCCAGCACATCGTCGTCGAGGGTCGTGATGGCCGCCGCATCGGCTTTACGCAGATCGCCGGCCTCGTCGCGCGACGTATCGTTCCCTTCGTTAAACCCGGCGACATGGTCGCGACGGGCCAGCGGATCGGCTTGATCCGTTTCGGCAGCCGCGTCGATGTCTTCCTGCCCGACGACATCGTCCCGCAGGTCACGCTCGGTCAGCGATCGATCGCGGGCGAGACGGTGATCGGCCGGGTCGGCGGCATGCCGGTCAACGGGATCAGCCAGTGATCGACCGCGACGGGCCTGCGCGCCCGCGGCGTCCGATCCGCAGTCTGCGCCGTGTGCCCGGCGGCATGCCGCTCCGCGCAGTCGCCCCCAATGCGGTGACGGCGCTCGCGCTTTGCTCCGGTCTCAGCGGCGTCCGCTTCGCGATCGGCGGCGAATGGCAGAGCGCGGTGACGATGATCATGATCGCGGGCGTTCTCGACGGCATCGACGGCCGTATCGCCCGGTTGCTGCGCGGGGAAAGCCGCTTCGGTGCCGAGCTCGATTCGCTGTCGGACGCGATTTCGTTCGGCGTCGCGCCCGCCCTGATCATGTATCTCTGGTCGCTCGCTGCGGTGCCCAGGGTCGGGTGGATCTGTGCCCTCGTTTTCGCGGTCTTCTGCGCGCTACGGCTCGCCCGCTTCAACGCGCGGATCGACGTCGATGAACAGCCGCACAAATCGGCAGGCTTTTTAACGGGAATTCCTGCGCCCGCCGGCGCAGCGCTCGCCATGCTGCCACTCTACTTCTGGTTCTGGACCGACGAGCCGATCTTCGCCTCGCCCAAACTCGTCGGGCCGTGGATCGCGTTCATCGCGATCCTGATGGTGTCGAGCGTCGCGACCTTTTCGTGGAGCTCGTTCCGCCTGCGCCGGACGATCCGGTTCGAGGCGCTGGCCGGCGTGGTGTTCCTCGGCGCAGCGCTCGTATCGATGCCCTGGCACACGCTCTGCGTGCTGTGCCTCGGTTATCTGCTCAGTGTGCCGTTCAGCATCGCCAGCTACGCGCGGATCAAGCGGCTGCGCGCGAGCGGTGGGCGATCGTCGGCGCCGATGTCGACGCCCAGCGCCTGATGGCGATCCGACGTTCCACCGATGCGATGTGCGCGAGCGGCGTGAACGCGGGTTCGACATGCCCATCCATCATCCGCACGATGCGTTGCCATTTTGGCGCGATTGTCGCGACGATAACGCCGAACGACAGGGCCAACGCACCTGCAAAAATCAGAACGCTCACGATAGCAACCATGTTCGCCTCCCTGGCGCGCATTATCCTGTGGATAAGTACGCTCAACTGTCGTTCATACGGCAGGTTCCGACCGGCCGGGAAAATATCGCGATTTTTCAGCGGCTTTGCCGATAATCGCCGAATGTTCCGTCGAATGGCCCCTGTGTGATCGTTTTATGTTCTATTGATGTTCCCTTTGTCAAGCGTTGCGCTTTGTCCGGCGTTCGGTTAAGGGCCGCCCCCTCAACCCCGCATGGGAAGCAACATAGCCCGGTGCGTCGGCCTGGTCCGTACGTCATCCGCTTCCCAGAGGCTTAACCGGAAGGATCTATCCCTATGGCGGCTCCCGTCGTCACCATGCAGCAGCTCATTGAAACCGGCGCGCACTTCGGCCACCAGACGCATCGCTGGAATCCGAAGATGAAGCCGTATCTGTTCGGCGATCGCAACGGCGTTCACATCATCGATCTGTCGCAGACCGTGCCGCTCTTCGCGCGTGCGCTCGAATTCGTCTCGTCGACCGTCGCCGCGGGCGGCAAGGTGCTGTTCGTAGGCACCAAGCGCCAAGCGCAGGAAGCCGTCGCGGATTCGGCACGCCGCTCTGGCCAGCATTTCGTCAACCACCGCTGGCTGGGCGGCATGCTCACCAACTGGAAGACGATCAGCAACTCGATCAAGCGCCTCAAGAGCCTTGAGGAGCAGCTGTCGGGCGACACGCACGGCCTGACCAAGAAGGAAGTGCTGCAGCTGACGCGCGAGCGCGACAAGCTCGAGCTGTCGCTGGGCGGTATCCGCGATATGGGCGGCGTGCCCGACGTGATGTTCGTCATCGACGCCAACAAGGAAGAGCTGGCGATCAAGGAAGCCAACACGCTCGGCATCCCGGTCGTCGCGATCCTCGATTCGAACGTCTCGCCCGACGGCATCGCCTTCCCGGTTCCGGCGAACGACGACGCGAGCCGCGCGATCCGTCTGTATTGCGAAGCGATCGCGATCGCCGCGACCCGCGGCAACGTCGAGCAGCAGCAGCGCCGCGGCGTTGACCTGGGCGCGATGGAAGAAGCGCCGGTCGAGGAAGCCGTCGCCGTCCAGCCGGCCACCGAGGCTGCTGACGCTGCTGTCGAGGCCGAGCGTCAGATCGACGCGTAAGCCTTAGGACGTCACGGAACTTTCATGCGGGCGGGGCAGGGCGCGGGGCGCTCCGCCCCGCCCGCAACCACATTCGAACCAAGAGGATAGCAATATGGCCGATATTACCGCCGCGATGGTCAAGGACCTGCGCGAAAAGAGCGGCGCGGGCATGATGGACTGCAAGAAGGCGCTGAACGAGGCGAACGGCGACATGGACGCCGCGCTCGACTGGCTGCGCACCAAGGGCCTTGCCGCCGCGCAGAAGAAGTCGAGCCGCACTGCGGCCGAGGGCCTGGTCGGCGTCGCCGTTGCGGGGACCAAGGGCGCCGTCGTCGAGGTCAACTCCGAAACCGACTTCGTCGCGAAGAACGACCAGTTCCAGCAGTTCGTCCGCGACGTGACGCAGATCGCGCTCGCCAGCGCGAATGGCGGCGACGTCGAGGCGCTGAAGGGCGAGACGATGCCGTCGGGCGGCACCGTCGCCGACGTGCTGACCAACAACGTCGCGACGATCGGCGAGCATCAGTCGCTGCGCCGTGCAAAGCGCCTCGAGGTGTCGAAGGGCGCCGTCGTCAGCTACGTCCACAACCAGCAGTCGCCGGGCCTCGGCAAGATCGGCGTGCTCGTCGCGCTCGAATCGGAAGCGAATGACGACGCGCTGCAGGCGCTCGGCAAGCAGCTGGCGATGCACATCGCCGCCGCCTTCCCCAAGGCGCTGAACGAGGAAGACCTGGACGAGGCCGAGATCGAGCGCGAGCGCGCGATCGCGACCGAGAAGGCGGCCGAGAGCGGCAAGCCCGCCGACATCATCGCCAAGATGGTCGAAGGCTCGATCGCCAAGTTCCGCAAGGAGCATGCGCTGGTCAGCCAGCTGTTCGTCATGGACGGCAAGACCAAGATCAGCGACGTCGTTGCCAAGGCGGGCAAGGACGCCGGGGCCGAGATCAAGCTGGTCGACTATGTCCGTTTCCAGTTGGGTGAGGGGATTGAGAAGGAAGAGAGCGATTTCGCCGCCGAAGTCGCCGCCGCTTCGGGCGTACCGCAGAAGCAGTAAGCGGCCCTCTTCCCGACAAACTCCGCCAATCAGAAAGGGGCGTCGCGCATCGAGCGCGGCGCCCCTTTTTTGCGGCGTGGGCAGCTTGGACCGATTTGCAAATGATGCGGTGCAATATGCCCGCCATAAATACGTCACCGTAACGACCAACGCCCACCCTACCGGTCCGTCCCGAACCTGCATTGGGGGATATGGACGTGACCAAATTTGCGTTGCTCGCGAGCGCGGCGATGATCGGATGGACGGGGACCGCGGCGGCGCAGGTGGCGCCAATGGCCAATGCGGCGGCGACCGCGGATCAGGCGCAATCGTCCATCGTCGCGGACGATAGCGCGGCGCAGCAGGATGCGGGCGACATCGTCGTCCTCGGCTTCGGCGAAAGCCGTCAGGTGCAGACGGTGTCGGCGATCGACATGGAACGGCTGACCCCGGGCACCTCGCCGCTGAAGGCGATCGCCAAGCTGCCCGGCGTCAATTTCCAGTCGGCGGACGCGTTCGGCGCCTATGAATGGTCGACGCGGATCTCCTTGCGCGGCTTCAACCAGAACCAGCTCGGCTTCACGCTCGACGGCGTGCCGCTGGGCGACATGAGCTACGGCAACGTCAACGGCCTGCACATCAGCCGTGCGATCATCTCCGAAAACCTCGCCAGCACCACCGTCGCGCAGGGCGCGGGCGCGCTCGGCACCGCCTCGACCAGCAACCTCGGCGGCACGATCCAGTTCGTCAGCCGCAAGCCCGCCGACACGCTGGGCATCGCCGCGTCGGGCACCTATGGCAGCGACAATACCTGGCGCGGCTTCGCGCGGCTCGACACCGGCGATCTGGGCGGCGGGCTGAAGGGCTATATCAGCTACGGCTATCTCACCACCGACAAGTGGAAGGGCTTCGGCGCGCAGCGGCAGCATCAGGTCAATGCCAAGCTGATGGAGGATCTGGGCGAGCGCGGCAGCATCACCGCCTTCGTCAATTACTCGGACCGTCGCGAGAACGACTATCAGGATCTGAGCTACGACATCATCCGTCGGCGCGGCCTGAACGACGACAACATCTCGGACAATTACGCGCTCGCGCTGCAGATCGCGCGCGTCTACCAGAACCAGGCGACGCTCGCGGCCTATCAGGCGGCCAACAAGGGATCGTCGGTCGGCTATGTCGCGCCCTGGGCAGGCGCCGGCTTCACGCTGCCGAGCGGGTTCGGTACCGTGGACGACGCCTATTACGACGCGGCTGGCCTGCGTCGCGACTGGCTGGCGGGCGTGACGTTCGACGGTCGCCTTACCGACGCGCTGTCGATCGTCTCGACGACCTATTATCACCACAACAAGGGGCAGGGGTCGTGGATCACGCCCTATTCGCCCACCCCGGCAGGCGCGATCGGCGGCAACGGCCAACCGCTACCGCTCGCATCGACCGCCGCGTATAACTTCGCCTCGCCGCTCGGCTTCCGCACGACCGAATATGGCATCGACCGCGGCGGCAACCTGACCCGGCTGACGCTGGAGACGGGCGCGAACCGGCTGGAGGTCGGCGGCTGGTACGAAAGCAACAGCTTCACGCAGGCACGCCGCTTCTATGGCATGAGCAATGCGACGCCGGACCGCAACGCGCGCGATTTCCAGTCCAACCCCTATTTCACGCAGTGGAACGGCAAGTACGATACCGAGACGCTGCAATATTTCGTCGCCGATACGCTGAAGCTGGGCGCGCTGACGCTGAACGGCGGCTGGAAGGGGATGCGCGTCAAGAACCAGGCGAACCTGCTGACCGGCACGCTGGTCAACGGCAAGATCAAGGCGGAGGACTGGTTCCTGCCGCAGGTCGGCGCGGTGTTCGCATTGGGCGGCGGCGCGGAACTGTTCGCCAGCTATACCGAGAATATGCGCGCCTTCGTCTCGTCGGCAACGACGGGACCGTTCGCGACGACGCAGAGCGGCTTCAACGCGATCGCCAACACGCTGAAGCCCGAAACGTCGAAGACGATCGAGGGCGGCGCGCGCCTGCGCTCGGGCGGACTGCAGCTGTCGGCGGCGGGCTATTACATCGACTTCTCGAACCGCCTGCTCAGCTTCTCGAACGGTGCCGGAATCATCGGTAACCCGCCGACGCTCAACAACGCGGGCAGCGTCCACAGCTATGGTGCGGAGGTTTCGGCCTTCTACCGCATCGTTCGCCCGCTCACCATCTTCGCCAGCTACAGCTACAACAAGGCGACGTATGAGGACGACGTGCGCAACGCGGCCGGCGCGGTGCTGACCGCGACGGCGGGGAAGACGGTGGTCGATACGCCCGAACATATGGCGAAGGGCGAAATCGTCTACGACGATGGCCGCTTCTTCGCGCGCGGCGGTGTCGACTATATGTCGAAGCGCTACTTCACCTATCTGAACGATCAGTCGGTGGCGGGGCGTGCGCTGGTCGATGCCAGCATCGGCTATCGCTTCGGCGAGACGGGCGGCGGCGTGCTGCGCGGCTTCGCGATCGAGGGCAGCGTGACCAACCTGACCGACAAGAAGTATATCTCGACGATCGGGTCGAACGGTTACACCGCCAGCGGCGACAACCAGACCCTGCTCGCCGGCGCGCCGCGGCAGTTCTTCGTGACGGTGCGTACCGGTTTCTGATCGCCCGGACACGGGACCGGAGAGGGGGGCGTCGCCTGGTAGGCGGCGCCCCTTTTCGTGCGTGTCGCCTGCACCGAAAACACACAGAGGCGCGCGCGCAGGGACGGTTGCTCCGCCGCGCCTCTCCGCCTAAGGTCCGCGCCGCCCCCTCCCCGCAAAAGACCCCAAGGACCTCATGAGCCCCGCGCCGCGCTTCAAACGCATCCTGTTGAAATTGTCCGGCGAAGTGCTGATGGGCGACGGCGGCGGTCTCGCGATCGATCCGACCGTCACCGCGCGGGTTGCCGAAGAGATCGCCGATGTGAAGGCGCAAGGGTTCGAGCTGTGCATCGTCGTCGGTGGCGGCAACATCTTCCGCGGCATTTCCGGCGCGGCGCGCGGGATGGAGCGCGCGACGGGCGATTACATGGGCATGCTCGCGACCGTGATGAACGCGCTCGCGGTGCAGAATGCGCTCGAGCAGATCGGCGTGGAAACCCGCGTCCAGTCCGCGATCCCGATGTCGTCGGTGTGCGAGCCCTTCATCCGCCGTCGCGCGATGCGGCACCTGGAAAAGGGGCGGATCGTGATCTTCGCCGCGGGCGTCGGCTCGCCGTTCTTCACGACCGATTCAGGCGCCGCGCTGCGCGCCGCCGAGATGAACTGCGACGCTCTGTTCAAGGGCACCAGCGTCGACGGCGTCTATAACGCCGACCCCAAGAAGGACGCGAACGCGCAGCGTTACGCCACGGTCAGCTACGACACGGTGCTCGCCGACAATCTCAAGGTGATGGACGCGAGCGCGGTGGCGCTGTGTCGCGATTCGAATATCCCGATCGTCGTCTTCAACATTCGCGAGCATGGCAATTTCGCCGCCGTGCTGCACGGAGAGGGCGTGTCGACGGTCGTGCAGAAGGAAACGGAGTAACCCATGGCCGCCTACGACAAGTCCGATCTCGAGCGCCGCATGGCCGGCGCGGTCGAATCGCTGAAGCACGATCTCAATGGCCTGCGCACCGGTCGCGCCTCGACCGCGCTGCTCGATCCGGTGACGGTCGAGGTTTATGGCAGCCACATGCCGCTCAACCAGGTCGCGACCGTCTCCGCGCCGGAGCCGCGGATGCTGTCGGTGCAGGTGTGGGACAAGTCGAACGTCGGTCCGGTCGAAAAGGCGATCCGTTCGGCGGGCCTTGGCCTCAACCCGATCAACGACGGCCAGACGCTGCGTCTGCCGATCCCGGACCTGACCGAAGAGCGCC
Source organism: Sphingomonas sp. FARSPH (assembly GCF_003355005.1). Taxonomy (NCBI): domain Bacteria; kingdom Pseudomonadati; phylum Pseudomonadota; class Alphaproteobacteria; order Sphingomonadales; family Sphingomonadaceae; genus Sphingomonas; species Sphingomonas sp. FARSPH. The sequence continues at coordinate 2,905,913 of NZ_CP029985.1, forward strand.
GCAAGGAACTCGCCAAGCTCGCCGGCAAGTACGCCGAGCAGGCGCGTATCGCCGTGCGCAACGTGCGCCGCGACGGCATGGACAGCCTGAAGACCGACGAGAAGAAGGGCGTGTTCAGCGAAGACGAGCGCAAGCGCCACGAGACCGAGGTGCAGAAGCTGACCGACGCGACGATCGCCGACCTCGATGCGGCGGCGGCGGCGAAGGAAAAGGAAATTCTCGGAAAGTGACGGGCAAACAGCCTTTGCTGTTTAGCGCATGCCGGGGGCATGCGCGGCCCGTCGCTCGTTCGGGAGCGATGGCATGAGCAGTGCTCCGATCCTCTCCAGCGTGCCGGTCACCATGGCCGTCCCGCGCCATGTCGCGATCATCATGGACGGCAACGGCCGCTGGGCGAAGGCCCGGCATCTGCCGCGCGTCGCCGGGCACAAGGCGGGGGTGGAGGCGGTGCGCCGCGTCACCCGCGCCGCGCGCGCGATGGGGATTGAGGCGCTGACGCTATACGCCTTCTCCTCGGAGAACTGGCGCCGGCCGGAGGAAGAGGTCGGCGCGTTGATGGGCCTGCTGCGCCTGTTCATCCGATCCGACCTTGCCGAACTGGTCGCGGAGAACGTGCGCCTTCGGATCATCGGCGATTACCGGCGGTTCGCACCCGATCTCGTCGCGATGGTGGACGATGCGGTCGCGCGCACCGCGGGGAACACTGGCCCGATCCTGGCGATCGCGCTCAATTACGGCTCGCAGGCGGAGCTCGTCGCCGCGACGCAGCGGCTGGCGGCGCGCGCCGCCGCGGGCGAGATCGATCCGGCCGCGATCACCCCGGCGGATATCGAGGCGGAACTCGATACCGCCGCATTGCCGCCGCTCGACCTCGTCATTCGCTCGTCGGGCGAGCAGCGGCTGTCGAACTTCCTGTTGTGGCAGGCGGCCTATGCCGAGCTGCTGTTCGTCGATACGCTGTGGCCGGACTTCGATGCGGACAGTCTGGCGGAGGCGGTCGCCGCCTTCGGCCGGCGCCAGCGGCGTTACGGCGGCCTGTGACCGCCCCCGACCAGCCGCCCGGCGGGCGGCGGCCGTCCGAATTGATGTTGCGCACGCTGACCGGGCTCGGCCTGATCGCGCTTGCGATGCTGTGCCTGACGCTCGGCGGCTTTCCCTTTTGGCTGCTGACCGCGGTGGCGGGCGTCTTCATGATGGCGGAGTGGAGCGACCTCAACGCCGCAACGCCGCGCGATAAGCGCCTCAGCCAGTTCGCGCTGTTCGCCGCGCTCGCGATCATGAGCCCGCTTGCCGCCGGCCCCAATTTCTTCGCGCTCGGCCTGCTCGTCGGGGTCTTCTTCTTCATCACGATCGTCACGCGCCGGCCGCAGCTTGGGGCAGGGGCGCTCTACGTTGGTCTGCCGATCTTCGCGCTGCTGCTGATCCGCCATCAGCAGCCGGACGGCATTGTTTACACGCTGTGGGCGCTGGCATTGGTATGGGCGACCGACATCGGCGCCTATTTCGCCGGGCGTGCGATCGGCGGACCGAAGCTCGCACCGACGATCAGCCCGAACAAGACCTGGGCCGGCCTGATCGGCGGCGTCGTCGCGGCGGCGCTGGTCGGGCTGGCGATGCATGTCGCCTACGGCCTGCCGCTGCGCCTGACGCTGGCGACGCCAATCCTTGCGGTGCTCGCGCAGGCGGGCGATCTGTACGAAAGCCACCTGAAGCGCCGCGCCGGCGTCAAGGATTCGGGCAGCATCATTCCCGGCCATGGCGGCGTGCTCGACCGGCTCGACGGGCTCGTCCCCGTCGCCCCCGTCGCCGCCTTGCTGGTCGTCCTTCCTGCATTGCTGGCGGCATGAAAACGATCAACATCCTCGGCGCGACCGGCTCGGTCGGTACCTCGACGCTCGATCTGATCGAGCGCGAGCCGGACCGGTTCCGCGTCCGCGCGCTGACCGCGAATTGCGACGTCGACCGGCTCGCCGCCGCGGCGATCCGCACCAATGCCGAACTGGCGGTCGTCGCGGACGAAACCTGCCTGCCGGCGCTGCGCGATGCCTTGTCGGGCACCGGTACGAAGGTGGCGGGCGGCCGCGAGGCGATCTGCGATGCCGCACGCGGCGCGGACTGGACGATGGGCGCGATCGTCGGCTGCGCCGGCCTCGGCCCGGTCATGGCGGCGATCGAGGATGGCGGCACCGTCGTTCTCGCCAACAAGGAGCCGCTGGTGTCCGCGGGCGAGGTGATCCTCGCCGCTGCCGCCAAATCCGGTGCGACTTTGCTGCCCGCCGACAGCGAGCATAATGCGATCTTCCAGTGCCTCGACACCGCGCGGCCCGATCGCGTCCGGCGCATCATCCTGACCGCCAGCGGCGGGCCGTTTCGCGACTGGTCGACCGACGCGATGCGCACCGTCACCCCGCAACAGGCGGTCGCGCATCCGAACTGGTCGATGGGCGCGAAGATCAGCGTCGACAGCGCGACGATGATGAACAAGGGGCTCGAACTGATCGAGGCCGCGCGCCTGTTCCCGGTGCCCGCCGACCGGATCGAGATCGTGCTGCACCGTCAGTCGGTGATTCATTCGATGGTCGATTACGTCGATGGATCGATGCTGGCGCAGCTCGGCCCCAGCGACATGCGCGTGCCGATCGCGCATACGCTCGCCTGGCCGGACCGGATGGCGACGCCGATGGCGCCGCTCGACCTCGTCCGGATCGGCAGGCTCGACTTCGAGGAAGCGGACCCGGTGCGCTTCCCCGCGCTGGCGCTGGCGCGGGCCGCGCTCGATGCGGGCGGCGCGCGGCCGGCGATCCTCAATGCGGCGAACGAGATCGCGGTCGCCGCCTTCCTGGCGAACCGGATCGGCTTCCTCGAAATTGCCGCAATCGTCGCCGATACGCTCGACAGGTTCGCGCCACCGCCGCCGGTCAGCCTCGACGACGTTCTCGCCATCGATGCCGAAGCGAGACGATTGGCGGAGGAGCTGATACGGGGGTACGGTTCGCGCGTTGAGGATTGCGTAGCTTGATCCAGTCTCCCGGCATCCTGTTGGCGATCGTCGCCTTTCTCTGTGCGATCGGGCCGCTCGTGTTCATCCACGAAATGGGCCATTACCTTGCCGGCCGGCTGTTCGGGGTGAAGGCGGAAGCCTTCTCGATCGGTTTCGGGCGCGAGGTCGCCGGCTTTACCGACCGGCGCGGCACGCGCTGGAAGTTCGGCTGGCTGCCGCTCGGCGGCTACGTACGTTTTGCCGGCGATATGAACCCCGCCAGCCAGCCCGATGCGGCCTGGCTGTCGCTGCCCGCCGCGGAGCGGATGCGCACCTTCCAGGCGAAACCCCTGTGGCAGCGCGCGGTCATCGTCGGCGCGGGGCCGGCGGTGAACCTGATCCTCGCGGTGCTGATCCTCGCCGGTTTTGCACATATCTACGGCGTCGACCGCACGCCGCCCGTCGTCGGCAGCGTCGTTGCCGGAGGGCCCGCAGCGAAGGCGGGGCTGGTCGCCGGCGACCGCATCGTCGCGATCGACGGGCGCGGGATCGACGCATTTTCCGACCTCGCGCGCTTCGCGCTGATCCGTCCGGCGCAGACCGTGACGGTGACGATAGCTCGCGGCGGCGTCGAGACGCAGCGGCCGCTGACGATCGGCACGGTCCACCAGCGCGACCGGTTCGGCAACGAATACCGCATCGGCCGAATCGGCATCGCCAGCGACGCGCCGGTGCTCGCCCCCGTCAGCCTGGTCGAGGCGCCGGTTGCAGGCGTGCGCATGACGGTGGACATCATCGGCGGCACGCTGGAGACGCTGGGCCAGATCATCAGCGGCCGCCGGTCGATCGACGAACTGGGCGGCCCGATCCGCATCGCGAAAATCTCCGGCGAGCAGATGGCCCTCGGTTTCCCCGCCTTCGTCTGGCTGGTCGCGATGCTGTCGATCAATCTGGGGTTCATCAACCTGCTGCCAGTGCCGATGCTCGATGGCGGCCATCTGTTCTTCTATGCGATCGAAGCAGTGCGCCGCCGTCCGCTCGAACCCCGCGTCCAGGAATGGGCGTTTCGCGGCGGGTTGGCGATGGTGCTTGCGCTGATGCTCGTCGTGACATTCAATGATTTGATCGCCGTTGGCCTTTGGCAACGGCTGGCCGGGTTGATCGGCTGAACCGCTTGGGGCAGGGCAGACGCCCGGGCCTTGTCGCCTGATGTATTTGGGGTGGGTTGAGTGACCGCGATGAAGAGTTCCAAGTTCGCGCAGACGGGTGCGCTGCTGCTGGCCGGCACCGTCCTGTCGGGCGTGCCCGCGCTGGCCCAGACCGCCCCGGGCAAGGCACCCGCCGCGGCCAAGGCTTCCGCCCCGGCAAGCACGACCGCGCAGGACGCGACGCCGGCGACCGCGACCGCCCAGCCGCAGCGGATCATCAAGACGCTGCGCGTCGAGGGATCGCAGCGGATCGAGCCCGAGACGGTGCTGTCCTACACCAAGCTGCGCGTCGGCATCCCCTACACCGCCGAAACGCTCGACCAGGCGCTGAAGGACCTGCAGGCGTCGGACCTGTTCGTCGATTACACGATATCCGGCGTCGAGACCGGCGACATCGTCGTCAAGGTCCGCGAGAATCCGATCATCAACCGCGTGATCCTCGAAGGGAACAAGGCGCTCAAGAGCGACAAGATCACCAAGGAGATCAAGCTCGCGCCGCGCCAGATCTTCACCCGCACCGCGGTGCGCCAGGATGTGGCGCGCATCATCGAACTGTATCGCCGCCAGGGCCGCTTCGCCGCGGTCGTCAATCCGCAGATGGTCAACCTCGACCAGAACCGGGTCGACGTGGTGTTCGACATCACCGAAGGGCCGAAATCCAAGGTCCGCCAGATCAACATCATCGGCAACGAGGTGTTCAGCGACGACAAGTTGCGCGGCGAGATGGCGACCAAACAGTCGCGCTGGTTCCGCCTGCTGTCGTCGAACACCAGCTACGATCAGGATCGCCTGAACTACGATCAGCAGAAGCTGCGCCAATTCTACCTGACGCAGGGCTATGCCGATTTCCGCGTGACGAGCGCGGTGGCGGAGCTGACGCCCGACAAGCGCGACTTCATCATCACCTACGTCGTCGAAGAGGGGAAGCGATACAAGTTCGGCGACGTAACGGTCGACAGCGAGATCCGCGACTTCGACAACAAGAAACTGGCCGCGTCGCTGCCGGTCAAGAAGGGCGAATGGTACAACGCCAAGCTGGTCGAGGATTCGCTCGACCAACTGAGCGAGGCTGCGGGCCTGTTCGGCTATGCGTTTACGCAGGTCGATCCCGAGTATAACCGCGACCCCGAAACGCTGACGATGGGTCTCAATTTCCACATCGGGCAGGCGCAGCGCACCTACGTCGAGCGGATCGAGATCAACGGCAACACGCAGACGCAGGACAAGGTCGTGCGCCGCGAAATCCGTCTGGCCGAAGGCGACGCGTTCAACAGCTTCCAGGTCAAGCGCTCGCAGGATCGCATCAACTCGCTGGGTTTCTTCCAGGACAAGATGGAGATCAAGCAGAACCCCGGTTCGTCGCCCGATCGTGTCGTCCTCGAAACCAACCTCGAGGAAAAGTCGACCGGCGAACTGCAGCTCTCGCTCGGCTATTCCAGCCTCGAACGGTTCATCGTTCAGGCGAACATCACGCAGCGCAATTTCCGCGGCAAGGGCCAGGAATTGCGCGCGGGCGTCAACTATTCCGTCTATTCGAAGTCGATTGAACTGGGCTTTACCGAACCGTATCTGTTCGACAAGAACGTCGCGGTCGCGGTCGACGTGTTCCGCCGCGACTATAATTCGTTCAATTATATCGGCACGCAGCGCCAGACGACCTATTCGCAGGTATCGACGGGTTTCCAGGTGCGCGCCGGCGTGCCGCTGACCGAATATTGGCAGCTGGCCGGGCGTTATGGCCTGTCTTACGATCAGGTCGGGCTCGACCAGGCGACCTATTTCACCAACGGCGTCTGCGATCCGTTGAAGGCCGGCCGCTACCTTTGCGAGGCGATCGGCAACCGCTGGACCTCGTCGATCGGCTATTCGCTGATCTATGACAGCCTCAACAGCCGCCTGCGTCCGACCGCGGGCCAGCGCTTCACCTTCAGCCAGGATTTCGCCGGCCTCGGCGGCGACGTGAAATATATCCGCACGCGCGCGGAAGGGTCGAAGTTCTGGGGCCTGGGCAAGGGCTTCGTCTTCTCGACGCTGGCAGAGGGCGGCTACATCAAGTCGCTCGAGGGCAGCCGCGGGCCGGGCATCGATCCGGTGCGCATCACCGATCGTTGGTATCTGGGCGAGCCGCAGTTCCGCGGCTTCGACATCCGCGGCGTCGGCCCGCGCGTGACGCGCCAGGCCTATACCACCGACGCCAACGGCAAGCAGGTGCTGGTCACCGACCGCAACCAGTTGGTCGACGACGCGCTGGGCGGCACGGCCTATTACCTCGCGCGTGCAGAACTCGAGCTGCCGCTGGGCGCGGGTGCGCGCGAACTCGGTCTGCGGCCATCGATCTACGTGCAGGCGGGCAGTCTGTGGGGCCTGACGCGTCCGTTGCCGACGGCGAGCTTCCCGACGATCACCGACGCCAACGGCAACGTCACGGTGTTGCCGATCCAACGCCTGCTGACCGATGCGTCGGGCAACCAGATCTATGTCGTGCCGTCGACCGCGACGGCGAACGCCGGCTTGGCCACGACCTGTTCGATCGGATACGCCGCGACGGTGGGCGCGCCCTGCGTCGGCAGCTCGACCAACAGCCTCGCCTACCAGTCGCCGATTGCTCCGTTCAAGGAAACCTATTACGGCTCGACGGCCCTGCCGCGCGTGTCCGTCGGTATCGGCGTCAACTGGAATTCGCCGTTTGGCCCGCTGCGCATCGATCTTGCCAAGGCGATCGTCAAGCAGCCGGGTGACGACCCCAAGCTCATCACCTTCAACGTAGGGACTCAGTTCTAATGAAGACCATGACCAAGACCTCGCTCGCGGCCCTCGCGGGTGCGGCCGCCGCGCTGGTCGCGGGCGGCGCCACGGCGCAGACGGCCGGCATCGCCACCGTCCAGCCCGACGCGGCGATCCTGAGCGCCAAGGCGTTCGACGCGGCGAACCAGCAGATTTCGACGACCTACAAGACGCAGCTCGATCAGGCGGCGGCGCAGCAGACTGCGCTGAACACGCAGCTGCGCACCTTGCTCGACACCAACAAGGACGGCCAGGTCAGCCAGGCCGAGCTGCAGGCCGCGCAGACGCCCAACAGCGCGATCGGCAATCAGGTCCGCGCCGCGCAGCAGAAGGCCGAGCCGCAGATCGAATCGCTGCAGCGTCCCGCGACGCTGGCGCAGGCCTATGCGATCGAACAGATTTCGCAGAAGTATGACGCCGCGCTGCGTGCCGTCGTCACCGCGAAGAAGATCAACATCGTGCTCAGCCCGAACGCGATCCAGTACGCGCCCGCGTCGACCGACGTGACCCGCGACGTGATCGCGGAGATCGATCGTTCGACGCCGACCGTGCCGATCACGCCGCCCGCGAATTGGCAGCCGACGCAGGAGACGGTGCAGCTGCTCCAGCAGTATCGCCAGATCGTCCAGGCGAACGCCCAGCGTCAGGCGCAGGCCGCGCCGGCCGCCGGCACCCCGGCCGCTCCGGCACCCGCCGGCAAGGCGCCGACGGGCCGCTGAGCACGTCCCCGGTGAGCGACAACGAAACCGCCACCGGCGCGGGCAAGGGCGCCATGACCACGTACGACGTGACGAAGGTCATGGCGGCCCTGCCGCACCGTTATCCGATGCTGCTCGTCGATCGGGTCGAGGAACTCGTCCCCGACCAGTCGATCGCCGCGATCAAGGCGGTGACGATCAACGAAGGCTTCTTCCAGGGGCATTTCCCCGGTCGCCCGATCATGCCCGGCGTGCTGATCGTCGAGGCGCTGGCGCAGGCGGCGGGCGTGCTCGCGGTCGAGAGCCTGGGGCTCGCCGGGTCGGGCAAGCTCGTCTATTTCATGGCGATCGACGGGGCGAAGTTCAGGAAGCCGGTCGAACCCGGCGTGCTGTTGCGCCTCGAGGTGTCGTTCGTGCAAAAGCGCGCCAGCGTCTGCAAGTTCGCAGGCGCTGCGAAGATCGGTGGGCAAGTCGTTGCAGAAGCGAACTTTACCGCGATGATCGCCGATCCGCCCGCCAAGGGGTGACACCGCGACTTTTGCGACCTTTGACAAAATGCGGCGTCCCGGCTAGGGGCGCCGCCTTCCCACAGGCTGGTCGGAACCAGCCGCTTCGAGGACTTGAGACATGAAGGCCGATACCCACCCCGACTATCACATGATCAAGGTGCAGATGACCGACGGCACCGTGTTCGAAACCCGCTCCACCTGGGGCAAGGAAGGCGACACGATGCAGCTCGACATCGATCCGCTGGCGCATCCGGCCTGGACCGGCGGCCGCGGCACCATGCTCGACGCGGGCGGCCAGGTCGCGCGCTTCAACAAGCGTTTCGGCGGCGGTCTAACCCTGCGCAAGGGCTGACACGCGCAATTCATCGTCAATGCGGCATTAACCGTTCCGGACGTAAGGCTGGTTCATGTTTGCCGCGGAATATGAAGATGCCGAATCCAACGGCCGGCGCCGCTCCCCGCGTGCGCCGGTTTCGCTGGATGCGCAGATCGGCAAAGCGGCGCGAACCCTGTGCAGGGTGGTCGACATTTCGATCCACGGCGCGCGTTTGCAGACCTACTCGGCGCTGAAGCGGGGATCTGTGATCTGGCTGACGCTGCCCGAAGCGGGCTCGATCGCGGCGGACGTGATGTGGGCCGACGATTTCGTCGCGGGCTGCCAGTTTCAGAAGCCGCTGGATCCCGAGGTCTTCGACCGTCTGGTGGCATCGCAGCGCTGACGGTCGCGTTTTCGCCGCGCTTTATCATCGCAGGTTAGGGTAGCGTCCGATCAAGGGGACGGTGTGGCCGGTGACGACGCAGGCGATGCGTTGCCCCGCCCGTGTGCATCTGCTTATCTGGGCGGATGAAGACGACGCTTTTGTCCGCGAGCCTGCTCGCGCTCGCCCCGATGATGTTGACCGCGACCCCGGCTGCGGCGCGTCAGCTTACCATTGCCGACGTCACGATGTTGCGCCGGATCGGCGCGCCCAGCGTGTCGGGGGACGGGCGCTGGCTCGTCTGGGCGCAGCGCGAGACCGACCTTGCCGCTGACCGCGGCCGGTACGATCTCTGGCGGCTCGATCTGTCGAGGAAGGGCGCCCCGCCCGAAAAGCTGGTGGGCGAGGCGGACGTCGACGAGAATGCGCCACAGGTCGTCGGCGACACCGTCTATTACACCGCGAACAAGGGTGGCGAGGATGCGATCTGGGCGATCGCCGTCACGGGTGGAACGCCGCGCAAGCTGACCGATTTCGCGGGCGGCTTCGGCGGTTTCAAGGTCGCGCCGACGGGCGACCGGATCGTCATATGGGCGGATCGCAAGCCCAATGCGCCGAGCCTTGCCCCTGTCATGGAAAAGAAGGCCGCCGACGCGGGCGCGGCGCGCACCTTCGACAAATTGTTCGTGCGCCATTGGGACAGCTGGGTCGACGGTACGCATTCGCAGCTGTTCGTGCTGCCGCTCGGCGCGGACGGGGCGCCCGGCAACGGCGTCGCGGTCGAACACGGCCTCGACGGCGACACCCCGTCGCGACCGTTCGGCGGCGGGGAGGAAGTGTCGTGGAGCGCGGACGGTCGCACGCTCTATTTCGCGTTACGCGTCGCCGGGACGAACGAGGCGCTGTCGACCAACCTCGACATCTGGTCGGTGCCGTCCGACGGGTCTGCCGCGCCGGTGAACCTTACCGCGGCGAACGCGGCGACCGACACGCTGCCGACGGTGTCGCCCGATGGCAAGTCGCTGGCATGGGTGGCGATGAAGCGGCCCGGCTATGAATCGGATCGGCAGGTGCTGATGCTCCGCGACCTTGCGACCGGGCAGGTGCGTGCACTGACCGAAGGATGGGATCGCTCCGTGGGTTCGATCACTTGGTCGCCCGATTCGAAGCGCCTCTACGTCACCGCGCAGGATACGCAAGAGATGCCGCTCTGGACGGTCGATCCGGCGTCGGGCAAGGTCACGCGGCTGACGCAGCAGGGGCACGTGTCCGCGGTGGCCGCGACGACGAAGGGCGCGGTGATCGCGCTGAACAGCCTGACCGCGCCCGACGATTTCTACGCGGTCGGTGCGGCTGGCAAGCGCACACGGCTGACCGCGGTCAATGCAGACAAACTGGCGGGCATCGACATGCCCGTCGTCTCGCGGTTCAGCTTCACCGGCGCCAACAACGACACCGTCTGGGGCTATGCGGTGAAGCCGGCGGATGCCCGCGGCCGGGTGCCCGTCGCCTATATGGTGCATGGCGGCCCGCAAGGGTCGAGCGACAACAGCTGGTCGTATCGCTGGAACCCGGCGGTATTCGCCGGGGCGGGCTATGGCCTCGTCGCGGTCGATTTCCACGGCTCGACGGGCTACGGCCAGGCCTTCACCGACGCGATCCGCAACAATTGGGGCGGCTGGCCGCTCGAGGATCTGCAGAAGGGGCTTGCCGCGGCGACGGGCAAGTTTGCCTGGCTCGACGGCGACAGGGCCTGCGCGCTCGGTGCGTCCTACGGCGGCTATATGATGAACTGGTTCGAGGGGCGCTGGCCCGACCGGTTCAAGTGCATCGTCCAGCATGACGGCGTGTTCGACGCGCGCGCCATGGCATATGAGACGGACGAACTGTGGTTCGACACGTGGGAACATGGCGGCAAGACCTATTTCGAGGACCCCGCCGCCTACGAAAAATGGAACCCGGTCGATTACGTCAGCGCGTGGAAGACGCCGATGCTGGTCATCACCGGCGAGAAGGACTTCCGCATCCCGTACACGCAGGGGCTGGCGGCGTTCACCGCGCTGCAGCTGCGCGGCGTACCGTCGCGCCTGGTCGTCAACCCGAACGAGAACCATTGGGTGCTGAAGCCCAGGAACTCGCGGCAATGGTATGCCGAGGTGATCGGATGGATGGACCGGTGGACGAAGGGCGACGGCAACTGACGGGGCGGGGCGGTTGTCATCCCGCCGCGTGCTAGCCTATGCGCGCAGGCATGAGCGAGCTTCCCAAGACCTTCGACCCTGCCGCAATCGAAACCCGCTGGTACGACCATTGGGAAAGCAACGGGCTTTTCCGTCCTGACCGGCCGGGGGCGGAGCCGTGGACGATCGTCAACCCGCCACCCAACGTCACGGGCAGCCTGCATATCGGCCACGCGCTCGACAACACGCTGCAGGACATCCTGACGCGCCACGCCCGGCTGAAGGGCAAGGATGCGTTGTGGGTGGTCGGCACCGACCATGCCGGCATCGCGACGCAGATGGTCGTCGAGCGCCAGATGGCGCTGCAGCAGCAGAAGCGCACCGACTACAGCCGCGAGGACTTCATCGCGAAGGTGTGGGAATGGAAGGCGGAAAGCGGCGGGCAGATCACCCGCCAGCTGCGCCGCCTGGGCTGTTCGATGGACTGGGCCAACGAACGCTTCACGATGGACGATGGCTTTTCGAAGGCCGTGCTCAAGGTCTTCGTCGAGTTGCACCGGCAGGGCCTGCTCTATCGCGACAAGCGGCTCGTCAACTGGGACCCGGGTCTCGGCACCGCGATCAGCGACCTCGAAGTCGAGACGCGCGAGATCAAGGGGAGCTTCTGGCGCCTGCGCTACCCGCTCGCCGACGGATCGGGCTTCATCGAGGTCGCGACGACGCGGCCCGAGACGATGCTCGCCGACATGGCGGTCGCGGTGCACCCAGACGACGCGCGCTACACCGCGCTGGTCGGCAAACAGGTGCGCCTGCCGATCACCGGCCGCCTGATCCCGATCGTCGCCGACGAACATGCCGATCCGGAACTGGGGTCGGGTGCGGTGAAGATCACGCCGGGCCACGACTTCAACGACTTCGAGGTCGGCCGCCGCGCCGGGATCGAAGCGCGCGACATGCTCAACATGCTCGATGCCAAGGCGCAGATCGTCCAGACCGCGGACGGCCTGATCCCCGCCGACCTCATCGGCCTGTCGACGGCGGAAGCGCGCAAGGCGGTAGTCGCCCGCCTGAAGGACGACGGTGTGCTCATCCCGCACATCGACAAGGACGGCGCGGAACACGACGCCGAACCGCGCACGATCCAGACCCCGTTCGGCGACCGTTCCGGCGTGGTCATCGAACCCTGGCTGACCGACCAATGGTATGTCGACGCCAAGACGCTCGCGAAGCCCGCGATCGAGGCGGTGCGCAGCGAGGCGATCAAGATCGTCCCCAAGACGTGGGAGAAGACCTTCTTCAACTGGATGGACAACATCCAGCCGTGGTGTGTGTCGCGCCAATTGTGGTGGGGGCACCAGATCCCGGCATGGTTCGGGCCAGAGAAGGATCAGTACGGGATTGGAACTGTAACGCCCGGTGAAGCAAGCGCGACCGAACCGTTGAAGGAAACACCGGTAAACTTCCGGGCTTTTGTGGCCGACACGGAGGAAGAAGCGGTAGCGGCGGCTGAGGCTTACTACGGTGCTGGCGTTGCGGTCACGGTTGGCGACCAAATTTCGTTCGACGCGAAGAGCGTTGTTCTTCGCCGCGACCCCGATGTGCTCGACACATGGTTCTCGTCGGCGCTCTGGCCGTTCGCGACGCTCGGCTGGCCGGACGATACCGACCCGACGCTCGGCGGCCGCTATCCCAACGACGTGCTCATTTCCGGCTTCGACATCCTGTTCTTCTGGGACGCCCGCATGATGATGCAGGGCATGCACTTCATGAAGGAGGTGCCGTTCCGGACGCTCTACCTGCACGGCCTCGTCCGCGCCGCGGATGGGGCGAAGATGTCGAAGTCGAAGGGCAATACCGTCGACCCGCTCGGCCTCGTCGATGCCTACGGCGCCGACGCGCTGCGCTTCTGCATGGCGGCGATGGAAAGCCAGGGCCGCGACATCAAGATGGATGAGCGGCGGGTCGAGGGATATCGCAACTTCGCGACGAAGCTGTGGAACGCCGCGCGCTTCTGCCAGGCGAACGGCATCGGCGGTTCGACCGCGACGGAGGCGCCGCGCGCGAGCCTTGCGGTCAACCAGTGGATCATCGCCGAGACGATCCGCACCGTGCAGGCGGTCGACCTCGCGCTCGCCGACTATCGCTTCGACGGCGCCGCCAACGCCATCTATCAGTTCGTCTGGAGCCGGTTCTGCGACTGGTATCTGGAACTCATCAAGGGCGGGATCGATGACGAGACGAAGGCCGTCGCCGGCTGGGTGCTCGACCAGATCCTGGTCATGCTCCACCCATTCATGCCGTTCATCACCGAGGAGCTGTGGCACGCCATGGCGCCGCGCGCGCACGACCTGATCGTCGCGCAATGGCCGATGGCGGATGCGCGCAGCCTCGATCCCGCGGCGGATGCGGAGATCGATTGGCTCATCCGGCTGATCGGCGAAATCCGCGCCGCACGGACCGAGCTGAATGTGCCGCCGGGCGAGAAGTTGACGATGGACGTTTGGGGGTGGAACGCCGAAACCGCGGCTCGAATAGTTCGTCAGCGAGAGGCACTGATGCGCCTGGCTCGGTTGTCGCACGTCGAAGCGAAGGGGATCGAAAAGGGTGACCCGAGCCCACCGCGCGGCACGGCGCAAGTCGTCGTCGACGAAGCGACCTTCGTGCTTCCCCTCGAAGGCGTGATCGACCTCGACGCCGAACGCGCGCGCCTGACCAAGGCGATCGCGGCGGCGGCGAAGGAGCGCGACGCGCTCGCCGGCCGGCTCGGCAACCCGAGCTTCGTCGAACGCGCCAAGCCCGAAGCCGTGGAAAAGGCGCGCGCCGACCATGCGGACAAGGCGGCGGAGGCGGAGCGGCTGTCCGCGGCGCTGGCGCGGTTGGGGTAAGCGACCGTTCCGCCCCACGACAAAAGCAGAAGCAACCGATTGAAGGGGAAGCCCGAATGGCGAAACCGCAGCGTGACCTGACCACCGGGCCGATCGGCCGCACGCTGCTGCTGTTCGCGCTGCCCACTTTGGGGTCGAGCGTGCTGCAGTCGATCAACGGGTCGATCAACGCGATCTGGATCGGCCAGCTGCTCGGCGAACGCGCGCTGGCGGCGACGACCAATGCGGGCCTCGTCATGTTCCTGCTCGTCTCCGCAGTATTCGGCTTCGGCATGGCGGCGACGATCCTGATCGGGCAGGCGATGGGGCGTCGCGATATCGATGGCGTGCGCCGCGTGTTCGGCACTGCGCTCGGCCTGTTCGCGGGCCTGTCGTTGCTGGTCGTCGTGGTCGGCTGGCTCGCCGCGCCCGCGATCCTGGTCGCGCTGCGCACGCCGGCGGACGCCTATCCGCTCGCGCTCGCCTATCTGCGCGTCATCTTCGTTGCCATGCCGACCGGGTTCCTGTCGGTGCTGCTGGCGATGGCCCTGCGCGGCACCGGCGATTCGGTGACGCCGCTGAAATTCATGGCATTGGGCTCTGCATTCGACGTCGCGCTCAACCCCGTGTTCATCCGCGGGCTGGGGCCGGCGCCCGCGCTGGGGATCGCGGGATCGGCGGTCGCGACGTTCATCGCCAATACCGTCTCGTTCGCGGCGCTGCTCGCCTATGTCTATCGCCGCGACCTCGTCGTCCGGTTGCGGGGGGCGGAGCTGCGCTATCTCCTTCCCGACCCCGCATTGCTGCGGCCGATCGTCACCAAGGGCGTGCCGATGGGCATGCAGATGCTCGTCGCGACCGGATCGGCGCTGGCGATGATCGGGCTGGTCAACGGCTATGGCACCAACACGACCGCGGCTTATGGCGCGGCGAGCCAGCTGTGGACCTATATCCAGATGCCCGCCATGTCGGTCGGCGCCGCAGTCAGCGCGATGGTCGCGCAGAATATCGGCGCGGACCGGTGGGACCGGGTGTCGCAGATCACGCGCTCCGGCGTGCTGCTCAATCTGGCGATGACGACGGCACTGATCGTCGTGGTGGCCGTGCTCGACCGGGCGGTGCTGGGCCTGTTCCTCGGCAGCGATTCGCGTTCGATCGATCTTGCCGCGCACATCAACATCATCGGCTCGGCGAGCTTCCTGCTGTTCGGCGTGTCGATGGTGCTGTCGGCGACGGTGCGCGCGAACGGTGCGGTCGTCGGCCCGCTCGTCATCCTGGCGGTCGCCCTGTTCCCGATCCGGCTGGGCCTTGCCTGGGCGATGCAGCCCTCCTGGGGGGCGGACGCGATCTGGTGGAGCTTTCCGGCGGGATCGGCGGCGTCGATGCTGATGACGATCGCCTATTACCGCGCCGTACGCTGGCGCAAGGGTCGGCTGATCCCGGCGCGCCAGGGCAAGGAGCAGGCGCTGGCGCACGGCGAGCCCGCCGCCAGGCAGATGCCCGTCGGCTGAACGCGCGATCAGGCGCTGTCTTAGATGGGGGCCATCACCTCGATCACCCCCGGCGCGATCCGCGCGGTGACCGGCGTGTGCGCGAGCACCTCTCCGTCGATCGATATGGGCAACGGCGGCTCGGTCGTCACCCGCAATGACGTGCCGCGGAACGTCACGGTATCGTAATGGCGCACGTCGGATCCGACGACGGACGCCGCCCAGTTGCGCACCAGCCGCCGCTTGTAATGGCCGACCACCGCCTGGACGACGATCTCGCCCGAATCGACCGCCGCATCGTCGACCAGCCACGTGCCGCCATGATACGGGCCGTTGGAGATGCGGACCTCCGTCACGCGCATGCGCCGCGCGGCCTGGCCATCGTCGACGATCAGCGTGAACGGCTTGAAGTGGAGGAACTGATACGCCGCCCAGCCGAGGTAGCCGATCCGACCCAGCACCTTCTTGAGGCCGTGCGGCACGGTCTCGGCGATCTGCGGGCTGATCCCCATCGCGGCGCAATTGGCGAAATAATCGCCGTCGATCATGCCGAGGTCGATGCGGCGGCGACGGCCGTTGCGGATCACCTCCACCGCGCCCTCGACGTCGAGCGGAATGCCCAGCGTGCGCGAGAAGCTGTTCGCCGTGCCCAGCGGCAATACTCCCAGCACGATGCCGCGCCCGACGAGGTCGTCGACCAGGCCGCTGATCGTCCCGTCCCCCCCGCCCAGGATGACGAGGTCGGGATTCTTCGCCAGTGCGCGCTCCAGCGTCGCCTTCAGGTCGCGCGGGTTCTTCACCGCATGCGCGTCGACGGGATAGGGCAGGCCCGACAGAGCGGCGCAGGCCCGCTTGAACATCCGCTGGCCCCGACGCGAGCGGGCGTTGACGATCAGTGCCGCGGCGGCGAATTCGGGCATGGGATATTCCAACGGTTACGCGCGCGCAACGCTTGGCAAGCGGCTCGCGATCCATCATGGCCGATACGTCATGACCGCTGCCTATCCCGCCCTTCGCCTGCGTCGCACGCGCGCCACCGCCTGGAGCCGGCGGCTCCACGCCGAAACGATCCTGACGCCGGCCGACCTGATCTGGCCATTGTTCATCATCGACGGCGATGGCGAGGCGCAGCCGATCGCCAGCCTGCCGGGGGTGTCGCGCTGGTCGGTGGACGGCATCGTCGCGCGCGCGAAAGAGGCGCGCGACCTCGGCATCCCGTGCGTCGCGCTGTTTCCCTATACGCCCGCGCATCTGAAGACGGAGGACGGGCGCGAAGCGCTCAATCCCGATAACCTGATGTGCCGCGCGACCCGTGCGATCAAGGATGCGGTGCCCGACATCGGCGTGCTGACCGACGTCGCGCTCGATCCCTATACGACGCACGGACACGACGGGCTGGTCGACGCCGCCGGCTATGTCCGCAACGACGCGACCGCAGACCTGCTCGTCGGACAGGCGCTCAACCAGGCGCGCGCCGGCGCCGACGTCATCGCGCCGTCGGACATGATGGACGGCCGCATCGGCATGATCCGCAGCGCGCTGGAGGGGGAGGGCGCGCACAACGTCCAGATCATGAGCTACGCGGCCAAATACGCCAGCGGCTTCTACGGCCCGTTCCGCGATGCGGTGGGCAGCCGCGGCCTGCTGAAGGGCGACAAGAAGACCTATCAGATGGATCACGCCAACGCCGAGGAAGCGTTGCGCGAGGTCGCGCTCGACCTGGCCGAGGGCGCGGACAGCGTGATGGTCAAGCCCGGCCTGCCCTATCTCGACATCGTCGTGCGCGTGAAGCAGCGGTTCGAGGTGCCGGTCTTCGCCTATCAGGTGTCGGGCGAATATGCGATGATCGAGGCGTCCGCCGCGGCGGGCGCGGGCGATCGCGACGCGCTGATCCTCGAAACGCTGATGGCGTTCAAGCGCGCCGGCTGCTCGGGCGTGCTCACCTACCACGCCGCGCACGCCGCGCGACTGCTGCATGGCTGATGGGCGGAGCGGCACCGATCGCCTGATCTTGCGGCCATGGCGCGTGGAGGACGTACCGGAGGTTCTGGGAATCGGACGCGACGTGCGCGTGATGCGGTTTCTCGGCCCGGTGATGACGGAGAGGGACGCACGGCATTTCGTCGACGGACAGATCGCCAACCAGCGCCTGTTCGGTCATTGCTTCTGGGCGGTCGAGCGACGCAGCGACGACCGGCTGATCGGCATCTGCGGATTGAACGTCGGCCCGGCGGAAACGCCGCTGGCCGATGCGCTGGAACTCGCCGGATGGTTTGCGGCCGACACCTGGGGCAACAGCTATGCCCATGAAGCGGCGTCGGCTTGCATCGACTGGGCATGGCGGGCAACGGCAACGCAGTCGATCGCCGCGATGACGGCGCCGGGCAATCACCGCAGCCGGCGGCTGATGGAGCGATTGGGCATGCGCCGGTCCGAGGCAGACGACTTTGAACAGTCCATGCTGGCGAACGATGATCCGCTCCGTCGGCAGATCGTCTTCCGGATTGCTCGTCCCCGATCGTGACCCCGCCCTTCGCCGACTACCTGCGCAAAGCCATCTTCGTCGCGACGATCCTGACGGGCTCGTTCCTGCTGTTCCTCGTCCAGCCGATGGTCGCGCGCATGGCGCTGCCGCGGCTGGGGGGCGCGCCGGCGGTGTGGAATTCGGCGATGCTGGTCTACCAACTGCTGCTGCTCGGCGGTTACGCTTATGCCCATGCGCTCGCGCGGGTCAGGCCGTGGCTGCAGGCGGCGGTCCATCTTGCGGTGCTCGCGATCGGCGCGGCGTGGCTGCCGATCGGCCTTGGTGCCGGCGGGCAGCCCGGCGGTATCGATCCCGTCATCGGTGTGCCGATGCTGCTGGCGCTGTCGATCGGGCCGCTGTTCTTCGCCGTCGCCGCGCAGGCGCCGTTGCTTCAGCGCTGGTTCGGCCTTGCCGGCCGCGGCGATCCCTATGCGCTCTACGCCGCGTCGAACCTCGGCAGTTTCGCCGGCTTGCTCGCCTACCCGTTGCTGGCCGAGCCGTTGCTGTCGCTGCGGCGGCAAAGCCTGGTGTGGAGCGTGGGCTATGTCCTGCTGATCGGCCTCGTCCTGCTCTGCGCGACGCGTTTGCCGCGCGAGGCGCGTGGCGCACCGGCCCGGCCGACGAGCTCGCCGCCCCGGTCCGGCCGCATCGCGCACTGGATCGCACTGGCGCTGGTGCCGTCCGGTCTGATGCTGGCGACGACGACCTATATCACGACGGATATCGTCGCGATGCCGCTGCTGTGGGTGCTGCCGCTCGGGCTATACCTGCTCAGCTTTACGATCGCCTTTGCCGCGACGCGGGACCTCGCGAACCTCCTGACGCGGATCGCGCCGGTGACGATCCTGGTGTTCGGCGGGGTCATCATCGGCGGGGTCAACGCGCAACCGTTTGCCAATCTCGGCATCGCTCTGCTGCTGTTGTTCATGGCGTCGGTCGCCCTGCACACGCAGATGTACCGGCTGCGCCCGGCTCCCGACCGGCTGACCGGCTTCTATCTGGCGATGGCGGTCGGCGGCGCGCTTGGCGGGATGTTCGCAGGGCTGGTCGCGCCGGTGATATTCGACTGGACGTACGAATATCCGCTGCTGATCCTCGCGGCCGGGCTGCTCGTGCCGCAGATCGCGCTGACCAGGTGGCTGCGCGACCTTTGGACTGGGCCCCGCCGCCCCGCGATGTGGGGGGTGGTGATCGCCGTCTGCCTGCTTATCGTCGCCACCGCCCTGCTCGATCCGAGCGGCCGTGTCGGCGAGCGGCATCAGGGTATCGCTTTCCTGATCGTCACCGCCGCCGGCCTCGCCGCAATCGGGACGCGCCGCGCTTATGCCTTGGTGCTGATATCCGCGTTGATCCTGTTCGGCGGCTGGCGGGCGGTCGAACTGTCGTTGGAAAAAGGCGCGCGCACACGCAGCTATTTCGGCGTCTACACGATCCGCGACGGGGAAGGGCGCCGCGAGCTCGACCACGGCACGACCGTCCACGGCATTCAGCTGACGGGCAGCGCGGCGCGCGAACGCATGGCGACCACCTACTACGTAGCCGGCGCCGGGATCGGCCAGGCGCTGCGCGTCACGCCGTTGCTTTACGGACCCGCGGCGCGGATCGGCATCGTCGGGCTCGGCACCGGTACGCTCGCCTGTTACGCCACGCCCGGCCAACGCTGGCGCTTTTACGAGATCGACCCGACCGTCATCACGATCGCGCGCGATTCGGGGCGCTTCACCTATCTGGCGCGCTGCGCACCGCAGGCGCAGATCGTGCTCGGCGACGCACGGCTCAGCCTGTCGACGGCGCCGTCGGCCAGCCTCGACCTGCTCGCGCTCGACGCCTTTTCGTCGGACGCGATCCCCATGCACCTGATGACGCAGGAGGCGTTCGCGACCTATGCCCGGGTGCTCGCCCCGCGCGGGCTGCTGCTCGTCCACGTCTCCAACCGCTTCCTCGATCTCGAACCGGTGGTGGCGGCAGCGGCGCACACGGGCGGCTGGCACGCGGCGGAATTCTCCTATCGTCCACCGACATATGAGCCGGAGGCGTCCCCCAGCCAGTGGATCGCATTGTCTCGCGATCCGGAAGCGATCCGGACGCTCACCGGGGTAACGCCAGGCTGGCGCGGTCTCGCCGCTCGGCCCGGCATGCCGGCGTGGACCGACGATTATTCGACGATCCTGCCACTGCTCAAGTGGCGCGGTTAGGCGCGGGCGAGGCGTCCCTGGATGCGTGCAATCGTCGCGGCCTGTTCGTCCGCGGCCTTCGCCACGGCGTCGCGCACACTGGCCAGCGCGGGATAGGGCGGCAGCAGCTGCGCGCCGCGATCGGCGGCGATCATATCGACGTCGGTCAGCAGCGACGACGTCTGCGCACGCCAGTCGTCGAGCTGTGCGAGCGCGGTCTGTGCGTCCAGCCACGGGTCGCTGCCCGCCGCGGCGCCACGGGCGCGATCGGCGGCGGCATCGGCCTTGCGTGCATCGTCGGCAAATCCGCCGCTCAGCGTGGCGAGCTTCGCTCGGACATCGCCGATCTTCGCATCGAGCGCCGGGTCGGGCTTGGCGACGACGACGGGCGCCTTGGGTTCGGCAAAGCCCATTTGTTCGACGGGCCGCAGTGAAAGCGAGGGATAGACGCGCGTGTCGCGCGTGCAGCCGGCAAGCGTCAGGATCAAAAGGGCGAGCGGTACGACGCGGTTCATGGACGCGTGTCTATTGGGGTAAGAAAAAGTGCGCAACGCACTTGCGCGTTTCCGACCGTCTGCTATCAGCGCGCCTCCGGTTGGCGCCCGTAGCTCAGCTGGATAGAGCATCAGACTACGAATCTGAGGGTCGGACGTTCGAATCGTTCCGGGCGCGCCAAAACACCCCGCCGGGTCGCATGACCGGGCGGGGTTTTTGCTGTCTGGGCGCCACGAGTGCGCCTGCCGCACGCCCTGAATCGCGCGCCGCACTCGCTTCCGTGGCGCGACCGGTTAAAGCGGCGCGATGCTCCGTCGCCTGGTCTCCTTCGCCGAACCGTTCATCCTGTTGCTGCTGGCAACCGTCCTGCTCGCCTCGCTGCTGCCACCGCGGGGGGCGATGGCCGCCGTGGTGGCAAGCGCCGCGGACGTCGGCATCGTACTGCTGTTCTTCCTCCACGGCGCGAAGCTGTCGCGCGAGGCGATCTGGCAGGGCGCGCGCAACTGGCGGCTTCACCTTGCGGTATTTCTGACCACGTTCGCGGTCTTTCCGGTGCTGGGTCTTGTGCTGCGCCACGCGCCCGGCATCACGCCGCTGGTCGGCACCGGATTGCTGTTCCTGACGTTGCTTCCCTCGACGGTGCAATCGTCGATCGCGTTTACGGCCATCGCGCGCGGCAATGTCGCGGCGGCGGTGTGCAGCGCTTCCTTCTCCAACCTCATCGGCATTCTCGTCACCCCCGCGCTGGTCGCGCTGCTGATCGGCGGGATCGGCGGGGCGGGTGGCGGCGTGTCGACGTCGGCGGTGGAAGCGATCGTCTTCCAGCTGCTCGTACCTTTCGTCGCAGGCCATATGCTGCGCCCCTGGATCGGCGGGATGGTTGCGCGGTGGAAGGGCGTGGTCGGCATCGTCGATCGCGGCTCGATCCTGCTCGTTGTCTATTCCGCATTCGGCGCCGCGGTGGTGGAGGGGCTGTGGCACAAGGTATCGCCGCGCGATCTCGCGCTAATCGGCGGGCTGTGCCTCCTGCTGCTCGCCGTGGTGCTGGCGTTCACCTGGGCAGCGGGCCGCGCGCTGCGCTTCTCGCGCGAGGATGCGATCGTGTTGCTGTTCTGCGGGTCGAAGAAGAGCCTTGCGTCGGGCGTGCCGATGGCCGGCGTCTTGTTCGCCCCGGCCGAGGTCGGTGTGGTCCTGCTACCGGTGATGCTGTTCCATCAGATCCAGCTTATCGCCTGCGCCGTCATCGCGCGGCGCTACGCGGACGCTACCGCCTGACCCGAGCGCCGCTGGATCGGCCTTCAGAGATTAGCGGCAATCGCCGCGAGCACCGCCGGCGCGAGCTCGGGCCGGCAGATCAGCAGGTCGGGCAGCAAGGGGTCGGCGCAATTGTAGACGAGCGGACTGCCGTCGATCCGCGACGCGTGCAGCCCCGCCGCCAGCGCGACCGCCGCCGGCGCGCAATTGTCCCACTCATATTGGCCGCCGTCGTGCAGATAGATGTCGGCGGTGCCGTCCACGACCGCCATCGCCTTGACGCCGGCAGAGCCCATGCCGTGCCGCGTCGCGTCCAGCGCGGCGCCGACCTGATGCACCAGCTCGGACGCGCGCGTTCGGCTGACCACCATGCGCGGCGGCGTCCCGCACCGCGTCGCGGCGCGGCTCGCTTGCGCCGTGGTGTATACCCGCCGCTGCGTCGGGATCGCGACCGCGCCGATCGCGGGGCGGCCATCGATCGCCAGCCCGACATGCACCGCCCAATCGTCCAGCCCGTCCGCATAGTCGCGCGTGCCGTCCAGCGGATCGACGATCCACACGCGCCGCGCACCGCACCGCGCCCGGTCGTCGAGCGCCTCTTCGGACAGAATGAAATCGTCCGGCCGCGCCGTGCGCAGCCGCTGCAGGATCAGCGCATTCGCCTCGGCGTCGCCCGCATCGCCGAGCGCCTTGCCGCTGATGCCGCCGCGCGCACGAACCGCGAGCAGCAACTCGCCCGCTTCCTCGGCAATGGCGGCGGCGAGATCGACGTCGGTCACAGTTCGAAGCTCCACACGCCCAGCACATGCTCGACGATCCGTTCGGCGGCAGCTTCGGCGCTTTCGATGCGCGTGTCGACCCGGATGTCGGGCCGCTCTGGCGCTTCATAAGGGCTGGAGATGCCGGTGAAATGCGCGATCTCCCCCGCGCGCGCCTTGGCGTAGAGGCCCTTCACGTCGCGCGCCTCGGCATCCTCGATCGGCGTGTCTACGAAAATCTCGACGAACTCGCCCGCGGGCAACAGGCTACGCACCATCTCGCGCTCCGCCCGGAACGGCGAGATGAAGGCCGTGAGCACGATCAGGCCGGCATCGCACATCAGCTTCGCGACCTCGCCGACGCGGCGGATATTCTCCACCCGGTCGGCGTCGCTGAAGCCCAGATCGCGGTTCAGGCCGTGGCGGATATTGTCGCCGTCGAGCAGGAAGCTGTGCCGGCCAAGCGCATGCAATTTCTTCTCGACGAGGTTGGCGATCGTCGACTTGCCCGACCCGGAAAGACCCGTGAACCACAACAGGCGCGGCGACTGGCCCTTCTGGCGCGCATGCGCGTCGCGGCCGATCTCGATCGCCTGCCAATGCACGTTCTGCGCGCGGCGCAGCGCGTGGGCGATCATCCCTGCCGCGACGGTCGCGTTCGTCTCGCGGTCGATCAGGATGAACGCGCCCAGCACCGGGTCTTCGGCATAGGGGGCGAAGGCGATGCCGGCATCGGTCTGCACCTCGACCACGCCGATGTCGTTGAGCGCCAGCGTCGCGGCGGCGAGCTTCGCCTGCGTGTTGACGTCGACGACATACTCGGGCGCGCGTACGCTCGCGCCGACCGTGCGCGTTCCGATCTTCAGCCAGTATCCGCGACCGGGCACCAGGGGCGTATCCGCCATCCAGACCATCGTTGCCTCGAACTGGTCCGCGACTCCCGGTGCGTCGGCCGCGCTTGCGATGACGTCGCCGCGCGAGCAATCGACCTCGTCTGCCAGCACCAGCGTCACCGCCTCGCCCGCGACGGCGCGCTCGCGGTCGCCGTCGAAGGTAACGATCCGGGCGATGCGCGTCGTACGGCCCGACGGCACGATGCGCACCGCGTCGCCCACCGCGACCCGCCCGCGCACGATCGTGCCGGCAAAGCCACGGAAATCGAGGTCGGGGCGATTGACCCACTGCACGGGGAAGCGGAACGGCCCCGCCGCGGCCCGATCCGCCTCCACCGCGACGCTTTCCAGATGCGCCAACAGAGCGGGGCCGCGGTACCAGGGCATCGCATCCGATCGCGTGGTGACGTTGGCGCCGGTCAGACCCGACAGCGGGATGGCGGTGAAGTCGGCGATGCCGATCCCGCGCGCAAACGCTGCATAATCGGCGACGATGGCCTCGAACGTCGCCTGGTCGTGCCCGACGAGATCCATCTTGTTCACCGCCAGCACGATGTGCCGGATGCCGATCAAGTGCGCGAGAAACGAATGGCGCCGCGTCTGCGTCAGCACGCCCTTGCGCGCGTCGATCAGGATGACCGCGAGATCGGCGGTGCTCGCGCCGGTGATCATGTTGCGGGTATATTGTTCGTGGCCGGGCGTGTCCGCGACGACGAACTTGCGCCGCTCCGTCGCGAAGAAGCGATAGGCGACGTCGATCGTAATGCCCTGTTCGCGCTCGGCGGCAAGGCCATCGACGAGCAGCGCGAAATCGATATTCTGTCCCTGCGTCCCGACGCGCCGGCTGTCCGCCTCCAGCTGGCTCAGCTGATCCTCGAAAATCGTCTTCGAATCGTAGAGCAGGCGGCCGATCAGCGTCGATTTGCCGTCGTCGACCGATCCGCACGTGATGAAACGCAGCATCGACCTGTGCGCATGCACCTCGAGATAGGTGTGGATGTCCGCGGCGATCAGCGCATCGGGGGTATAGGCGGTCATCAGAAATACCCCTCGCGCTTCTTCTTCTCCATACTCGCGGCCTGGTCGTGATCGATCGCGCGGCCCTGCCGCTCCGACGTGGTGGTCAGCAGCATCTCCTGGATGATCGCGGGCAGGGTATCCGCCTCGCTCTCGACCGCGCCGGTCAGCGGATAGCAGCCGAGCGTGCGGAAGCGGATCGAGCGCTCGACGGGCACCTCGCCGGGACGCAGGCGGAACCGGTCGTCGTCGACCATCAGGATCATCCCGTCGCGCTCCACAGTCGGGCGGGGCGCGGCGAAATAGAGCGGGACGATCTCGATCCCTTCGCGCAGGATATATTGCCAGATGTCGAGTTCGGTCCAGTTGGACAGCGGAAAGACGCGGATGCTCTCGCCACGGTGGATACGCGCATTGTACAGCGACCATATTTCCGGCCGCTGCGCCTTGGGATCCCAGCCCTGGCTTGCGGAGCGGAACGAGAAGATGCGCTCCTTCGCGCGGCTTTTTTCCTCATCCCGGCGCGCGCCCCCGAAGGCGACGTCGAACCCGCCCGCGCGCAGCGCCTGTTTCAACCCTTCGGTCTTCCATACATCGGTGTGGCGGCTGCCGTGATCGAACGGGTTGATGCCCGCCGCCTCCGCCTCAGGGTTGCGATGGACGATCAGCCGCATGCCCGCATCCGCCGCCGCCTTGTCGCGCAGCGCGTACATCGCGCGGAATTTCCACGTCGTATCGACATGAAGCAACGGGAAGGGCGGCGTCGCGGGGTGAAAAGCCTTGCGCGCGAGATGCAGCATCACCGCCGAATCCTTGCCCACGGAATAGAGCATCACCGGCGCTTCCGCCTCGGCGACGACTTCCCGCAGGATATGGATACTCTCGGCTTCCAGCCGCTGCAGATGGGTCAACCCGGTCATGGACGCCCGACATAGGGTCCGCTTGCGCGGATGCGACCAACTTATCCTGTTGCGCGCAAAAGCCGTGTCACTCGTACCGGCGCCGCTCGACCGTATCGATCAGGATGCCGCCGACCATGAACACCGACAACGGGCAGACCGCGAACAACAGCCATCCGCCGAACCCCGGGTATAGGTCGAGGTAGTGGACACCCCGCGCGACCGCCCCCGTGGCGAGCGCGTAGATGACGAGGAATGCCTCGAACTTCGTCTTGATCGTGAACAGTCGCTTGATCCGGTCCCACATGCCGCATCGTTAAGCAAAGGTGATGCCAACGGCGGATTTACGTGGCTTGCCCGTTATCGGCGATGGTTAATCGTAAGGTAACCCGACAGGTCGAGCGTCTCGAGCAGCGCTGCATGCGCCGCCTCGATCTGCGCGACGAGCGCGGGGTCGGCGAGCGCGGCGGGGTCGATCGCCTCGGGCCAGTGCGCCTCCACGACCGCCTCGATCCGGGCGATGCGGGCGGCATCGACGAGGAAGCGGGGATCGATCCGCGCCGGGTCGGCGACGACGCGCAGCCGCAGGCACGCGGGGCCGCCGCCATTCGCCATCGACTGTTTGACATCGACCACCTCGACGCGCCGGATCGGCCCGTTGCCGGCGCGATGCGCCTCCAGCCAGCGCCAGACGGCGGCATTCGCCCGTGCCTCTGTCGGGACGATCAGCGTCGGACCATCCGCAGTGGTGACGAGCTGCGCGTTGAACAGATAGGAGGCGATGGCGTCCGCCAGCGACACCGCCGCCGCCGGCACCTCGACGATCTCCACCTCGGGCAGCAGGCGCCGGAGGTCGGCGTAGAAGCCGTCCCGGTCGGCGAACGCCTGTTCGTGCGCGAACAGCACGCGCTCGTTCGCCACCGCGACGACGTCGTTGTGAAAGGCGCCCGCCGCGATCGCTTCGGATGACTGTTCGACGAACAGCGTGCGCGCGGGGTCGAGACCGTGCCGCCGCGCCACCGCCGCGCTCGCTTCGGGATGCTGGCGGGCGGGGAAGGGGCCGCCGGCGAGCGTATAGACGAACACCTCGATCCCCGGCGCGCCATGCTGCGGACACAGGCGCATGTGGTTCGCCGCGCCCTCGTCGCCGAACGGCGGCGGGACGGCCTCGTGCACCACGAACGCGGGGTCGGCGAAGGCCAGCCGCAGCTGCGCCAGCGTTTCGGGCCATTCGTGGCTGCGATGCGGCATCGTCATCAGATTGGCGACCGAGAGGTGGCAGCGGCCGTCCGCGGTATCGGGCGCGGGCGAGACGGTCGCCGCATTCGCCGCCCACATCGCCGATGCCGACATCGCCTGCGCCCGCAGCAGCGGCGGCGCATCGGCATAATGTGTGCCCAGCCTCGCCAGCCAGTCATGATCCGGCCGCCGATGCGGCAGCAGCACGCCCTGCGTCAGCCCCAGCGCCAGATTGGCGCGCATCTTCGCCAGCCCTTCCAGCGCCGCGGCGCGCGGGTGCGAGATCCGCCCCGCATTGTGCGTCGCCGCCAGATTGCCCGCGGACAGGCCCGCATAATTGTGGCTCGGCCCGACGATCCCGTCGAAATTGATTTCAGTCAGCATAACGATCACCACCGCGGTACGTGGAGCACGACGTCATCCTCGCGCACGTCGAGCAGCGTGGCGCATCCCGCCGACAGCGCGATATCCTCGCCGACCTCGCGCACGTTGCCAAAGGCGCAGCGGAAATCGCTGAGCTGCCCGATCGCGACGAGCGATTCGACCCCGCCGTCGTCCTCGTCGATCACGAGGACCCGGCTCGCCTTGGCCCCCACGATCGAACGGACGCGGTCCGTCCGCGCGGTCATCGTCGGACCACCGTCGAAGATGTCGACGTAATTCTCGAAATGGAAGCCTTCGTTCTCCAGCATCCGCATCGCCGCCCGCCCGCTGGGATGCGGCAGGCCGATCGCGCCGCGCGCGGCCTCGGACAGCATCGCGATATAGATCGGATGCTTGGGCATCAGGTCGGCGATGAACTGGTGGCCGTTGATCGCATTGAACTGGTCAGCGTCCTGAAAGGTCATGCCGAAGAACCGGCCCGCGAGCCCGTCCCAGAAGGGCGATCCGCCGGCCTCGTCGATCACGCCGCGCAGTTCGGCGAGGATGCGGTCCGCGAACCGGTCGCGATGCGCGCGAATGAACAGGTAGCGGCTGCGCGCGAGCAGCAGGCCGAGGCCGCCCGCCCGTTCGCCGGGATGCAGAAACAGGCCGCCGACTTCGCACGATCCTTCGAGGTCCGTGGTCAGCGTCAGCATCTCGGCACGGAACGTCCGTCCCAGCTCGCGGCTATGCTGCGTCAGCGTACCGATCCGATAGCTGTAGAAGGGATGCTGCTGCCCCACCTGCGTGAAGATCTGGCTCGTCCCGCGCACCTCGCCCGTCACGGCATTTTCGAGGATCAGCACGAACAGTTCGTCGCGGATCGGGCCGCCGTCGTGCGCGATCGCTGCCGCGCTGCGCTCCAGCTTGGCGCGCAGCGCCTTGCGGTCGGGGGGCAGGTTGGTGAAGCCGCCCCCGGTCAGCTTCGCCATTTCGTACAGGTGCGGCAGGTCGCCCGGATGCGCGGCGCGAATGCGAAAGGTCATGCGTGGCCCCCAGCGAGGATGCGGCGGATCGTCAGGATCGACAGCGCCGCGCGCTCGACCAGGCTGTCCGCGATCAGGAATTCGTCGGCGGAATGGATCGCACCGCCGCGCACCCCCATCGTGTCGACGACGGGGACGCCGGCCGCGGCGATGTTGTTGCCGTCGCACACGCCGCCCGTCGTCCGCCAGCCGATCGGGATGCCGAGGTCGCGCCCCGCATCGGCGACGATGCCGAACAGGCGCTCGCTGTTTGCGTCCATCGGCTTGGGCGGGCGGTTGAAGCTGCCATGCGTGGTGATGGTCACGTCGTGCGCGGCGGCCACCGTGGCGACGGCGTCGCGGATCGCCGCGTCGGCGCGCGCGATCGCGTCCGGATCGCGCGGGCGAAGGTTGACGCGCAGCACCGCGAGGTCGGGGACGACGTTGTTCGGCCCGCCCCCGTCGATCCGCGCCGGGTTGACGCTGAGTCCGTCGCCCGTCGCCGCCGCCAGCCGCACGGCGATGGCGGATGCCGCGACGATCGCGTTGCGCCCGTCCTCCGGGTTGCGCCCGGCATGCGCGGCACGCCCGCGCACGACGATCGAGAAATTGCCCGTGCCGCCGCGCGCGCCCGCCAGCGTCCCGTCGGGCAGCGCGGGCTCGTACGTCAGCGCCGCGACCTTGCCGTGTGCCGCCTGCGCCAGCAGCGCGGCGGAGGATAGCGACCCCGTTTCTTCGTCCGAGTTGATGACGACCGCATATCCCAGCCGCGCCGCGCCGGCATCGCGTTCGATCGCCTGCAATGCGGCGAGCAGGACGCAGAGGCCCCCCTTCATGTCGGCGACACCCGGACCATTGATGGTACCATCGTCGCGACGCGCGATCGTCTGGAACGGATGATCGACCGGATAGACGGTGTCCATGTGCCCGGTGAACAGCATCTGCACCGGCGCGTCGGGCCTCACCGTCACGTGGAGGTGCCGGCCGTGCGCCAGCGGCGCAACGCTGCCGTCGGCGCCCACCGTGTCGACCGGCGCGGCATCGACCAGCGCAAGCTTGCCGGGGAGCGCCCCGAAGGCATCCGCCAGCACCGTCGCCATCCGCGCCAGGCCGGCGAGGTTGCGTGTCCCGCTGTTGATCGCCGCCCAGTCGCACGTGCGCGCGAGCATACCCGGTCCATCCAACGCCGCGATCACCGCCTGCGCCTCGCTCGTCATTCTCTCCATCGCCGCCTGCTAGCCGAGGCGGCGTTGGAAGGGAAATGGCGAAGCGGCGTCAGAAGCTGTAGACGAGCGAGGCGCGGCTGGTGGTATCGGTGGATACGGATCCCGCCGGCGGCTGGCTTTCATACTGGACGTTGTATGACAGCGCCGCGGACAGCGGGCCGATCAGCTTGGCGTTGAGCGCGGTCGTCCCGCTCAGCGTCGAGTTGAACCGCTCGACATAGGCCGCGGCATTCTGCGTCACCGACAGGCCGGGCAGCAGGCGCCAGCTGAACGCCATCGTGCCGCGCGCGGCCAGACTGCCTTCCATCAGATTGTTGGTGAAGCTGGTCTGGCGGAACGCCGGGCCCAGTTCGACGTCCAGCCGGACGCGCGGTGTCGTCACCGCGCTGTAGCCGATGCCGGCCGAAGCCGAATACCGATCGAAATAGCCGAGGAACCGGTCGCTTTCATATTGCGCGGCGCCGTAGACATAGGCGCGATCCTCGAATTTGTAGTTGGGTTCATAGCTGACGAGATAATGTTCGCGCGTCGTGATCCCCGCATTTTCCTGGTAGTCGCCCTGCGCGTGGAACTTGTGCCGCCACTGCAGCCCCTCGCGCTTTAGGTCGAGGACGGCGGTGCCGCCCTTCGAATTGGTGTTGCCCGTGGTGATGTAGCCGCCCAGCTCGGCGCGGCCGGACCATAGGTCGAAGATATTGGCCTGGCGGATCGTCTCGCTGCGCGCGGCGGCGCGCTCGCTGCGCCATTTTTGCGCGATCGCCAGCACCTGGTCCGCGCTCGCCGGGTCGGCGAGGCGGGCGTATTTGACGACGACGGACACGTCATTGTCGTTGCCGCCCTCGATCGCGGCGTCGAGCATCGCCTTGATCGGCCCGGGGATGGGCACCGCATTCTGGTCCGGCGCCGGATTGCCCTCGCCATTGGCGAGCAGCAGCGGGGCGAGCAGCAGGAACGACAGGCGGCGCATCACCGGGCGACCTACGCGAAGGGATGCGACAGGCAAACCTACGGTGTTTCGCTTGCGGCGAGATGGGGCTGGAATGCGGCGAGCACCGCCTCGTACAGCGACTTCTTGAACGGCACGATCATCGCCGGCAGATCCGCCGGGTCAGCCCAGCGCCACGCGCGAAATTCAGGATGCGCGGTGACGATGTCGATGTCGCGGTCCTCGCCCAGGAAGCGGAACAGGAACCAGCGCTGGCGCTGGCCGCGCCACTTGCCCTTCCACACCTTGCCGATCATGTCGTCGGGCAGGTCGTAGAACAGTTCGTCCGGTGCCTCGGCGATCAGCGTCACCTTGTCCGGCGCGACGCCGGTCTCCTCGCCCAGCTCGCGGATCGCGGCACCAAGCGCGTCCTCGCCCGGGTCGATCCCGCCCTGCGGCATCTGCCACGCTTCCAGCGTCGAATCGATCCGCTGGCCGACGAACACGCGGCCTTCGCGGTTGACCAGCATCACCCCCGCGCAGGGACGATACGGCAGCGCCTCGCGGTTCATGCCGCCGCTCCCGCCGCCTGCGCTTGGACGCGCGCGCCCTCCGTCTCGACGATCATCGCCTTCACCGCGGCAAGATAGCCGGCGACGTCGCCGCGCGCGGACGGGATCGCCTTGCGTAACGTGACGAAGCCGTGGACGGTGCCGACTGCCTCGCGGAAGACGACGGGCACGCCCGCCTGCGCCAGCGCCGCGGCATAGGCGCGGCCCTGGTCGCGGATCGGATCGAGGCTGGCGGTGACGATCACCGCGGGCGGAAGGCCCGCGACATCGCCGGTGAGCGGCGAGCCGCGCGGATGCGCGACGTCCGCCTGATAGGCATCGACGAACCACAGCATCGTATCGCGCGTCAGCAGATAGCCGTCGGCAAAGGCGTCGAACGAGGGATACATCTGCGACGAATCGGCAGCGGGATAGATCGGCGCCTGGACGATCACCGGCACCGCGGCGGGTCGATCGCGCAGGTCCATCGCCGCGACGATCGCCAGCGTCCCGCCCGCACTGTCGCCCGCCAGCACCAGCGACGTGACGCCGCGGCCGAGCGCCTCGGGCCCTTCCGCCACCCAGCGCGCCGCGGCCTCGCAATCGTCGGGCGCGGCGGGCCAGGGGTTTTCCGGCGCCAGCCGGTATTCGACCGAGACGACGGGCAGATCGAGCACGCGCGCCATCTCCGCGCAGAAGCCGGCATGCGTATCGATCGTGCCGATGACGAAGCCGCCGCCGTGGAAGAAGACGACGACCGGGCCCGGCGCGCGCGTTTCCCGCGCGTCGAACAGGCGGGCCGGGATCGTGCCCGCGGGGCCGGGGATGGCGAGGTCGCGGATCGTCGCCAGATCGCCGACGGGCAGATCGGCGACGTCCTTCATCGCCAGGAACACCTGCCGCGCGTCGGCGGGCGTCATCTGATGCGTGCGCGGCCCGGGCACGGCGTTGAGATAATCGAGGAAGGCGCGAACGTCGGGGCGGACGAAGGGCACGGTCATGCGGGCTCTCTTGGGCAACGGCGGGATGGCCCCTACCTAGGATGCGTGATCCCCGTCGTCCATCATCCCGCCTATGTCGCGCCGGCGCCCGCCCGCTCCACCTACCGCTGGAACAAGAACGGGCTGATCCGCGACCTGCTCCGCGCGGAGGGCGCGCGTATCGACTGGCATGTTCCCGACGCAATGCCGCTTTGCTGGCTGGAGGCGGTGCACGATGCTGATTACGTCGCAGAGGTGATGGAGGCGCGCGTTCCGCCCGCGAAGGTGCGGCGGATCGGCTTTCCGGTTACACCGGCGGTCGCAGCGCGGGCGGCTGTCGTGCCCGGCGGCACGTGGCTCGCCGCGCATCTCGCGCTCGCGCACGGCTTCGCCGCCAACACGGCTGGCGGCAGTCACCATGCGCTCGCTGACACGGGCGCGGGCTATTGCGTGTTCAACGACCTTGCGCTCGCGGCGGTCCGCCTGATCGAGGAAGGGACGGTCGACCGGATCGCGGTGGTCGATTGCGACGTGCATCAGGGCGACGGCACCGCTGCGCTGCTCGCCGGCCGTCCCGGTATCGTCACCTATTCAATCCACGCCGAAAAGAACTTTCCCGCGCGCAAGGCACGTTCGACGCTCGACGTGCCGCTCGCCGATGGGATGGGTGACGACGCCTATCTCGCGACGCTTGCCGACACGCTCGCGCCCTTCCTAGGCGAGCATCGGCCGCAGCTGATCCTCTACCAGGCGGGCGTCGATCCGTTTGCCGACGACCGGCTTGGCCGCCTGTCTCTCAGCCTCGATGGGCTGACCCGGCGCGAGCTGCTCATCGCGCGACTGGCGCAGGGGGTCGGTGCACCGCTCGCGAGTACGGTCGGCGGTGGCTATGGCGATGACGCGCTGGAAATCGCGCGGCGGCATGTCGCCGCGATCCTGACGCTGGGACGCGCGCTCGCACCGGCACCGGCGGCAGCGTCTTTCGCTTGACCCGATCCTGGGGCAAGGGCGGAGCGATGCCGAGCCTTCCTGCCCGCCTGATCGCGATCCCGTTCCACCGTCTGCTCGACCGAATCGATGCCGGGTTGGTGAGCGGCGGAATCGAGGCGCGGCTTCCCGACGGGACGCACCGCCTGCTGGGCGGGCGAAAGCCGGGACCGGTGCCGATCGTCACGATCGTGTCGTGGCGCGCGCTGGTCCGCCTCGCGACGGAAGGGTCGGTCGGCTGGTATCGCGCCTGGGAAAAAGGCGAATGGTCGAGCCCCGATCCCGTGCCCTTGTTCGACCTGTTTATGCGAAACCGCACCGCGCTCGGTGGTGCGGCGCGGGCAGGGGGGCTGCCCCGCCGCCTGCTACGTGCTTGGCATCGCCTGCGCCGCAACGACCGCGATGGTGCGCGCCGCAACATCGCGGACCATTATGATCTCGGCAACGATTTCTACCGTGAATGGCTCGACGACAGCCTGACCTATTCGAGCGCGATCTACGCGTCGGGCGATACGCTGGAAGCGGGGCAGGCGCGCAAGCTCGCCGCAATCCTCGACCGGACGGGGACCAAGGCTGGCGACACGATCCTCGAGATCGGCTGCGGCTGGGGATCGTTCGCGGCCACCGCGGCGGCGGCGGGGCGGCAAGTCCACGGCCTGACGCTGTCCTCCGAACAGAAGGCCGCGGTCGATGCGCGCGCGCTGCCCGGCGTCACCGTCGCGCTGACCGACTATCGCGACGTCGACGGCCAATATGACGCCATCGCCAGCATCGAGATGGTCGAGGCGGTCGGCGAGGCATATTGGCCCGCCTATGTCGACACGCTTGCCCGCGCGCTGAAACCCGGCGGGCGGGCTGCCCTTCAGTATATCTCGATCGCGGACGACGTCTTCGCCGACTATTCGCGCGGGGTCGATTTCATCCAGCGGTACATCTTTCCCGGCGGCATGCTGCTGTCGGAAAGCCGCTTTCGGGCCTTATGCGCCGCACGCGGGCTGGACTGGACCGATCACCACGCCTTCGGGCTAGATTATGCGCAGACGCTGCGCCACTGGCGCGAACGATTCGAGAATGCCGATCGCGAAGGCCGCCTGCCCGAACGGCTCGACGCGCGCTTCCGCGACCTCTGGCGCTATTACCTCATGTATTGCGAGGGTGGCTTCCGCGGCCGGGGCATCGACGTCGCGCAGGTGACTTTGGTCAAACGCTGACCTGTCACCGCAACGGGGTCAGCCGACCCGTTCGAAATGCCCCGGCGGGAAACCCTCGGCCGCCAACGCCGCGATCCGCTCGGCGACGATTTCGGGGGCCTTCACCGATTGCGGATCCTCACCCGGATAGGCGCGCGCACGCATGTTCGTGCGCGTCGCGCCCGGATCGACGATCGCGGTCCGGATCGCGCTGATTTCCGCCGTCTCGTCACCATAAGCGCCGATCAGCGTCTCGAACGCCGCCTTGGAGGCGCCATAGGCTCCCCAATAGGCGCGCGGCTTGCGCGCGACGCTGGACGTGACGCCGATCACGCGCGCGCCCTTCGACCGGCGCAGCATCGCATCGAACGCGGCGATCATCGCCGCCTGCGCACTGACGTTGAGCGTCAGCACCTCCGCGAATTCCTTCGGCTGGATCGCCGGCACCGCCGCCAGGCTGCCGAGCGTGCCGGCGTTGAGCACCAGTACGTCCAGCGCCTGCCACCGTTCGCCGATCGCCGTCGCCAGCCGCGCGATCGCATCGCTTTGGGCCAGGTCGAGCGGTGCGATCGTCGCCGACCCGCCAGCCTGAAAAATCGTCTCCTCGACGGCTTCCAGATCCTTGGCGGTACGCGCGGTCAGTACGACATGCGCGCCCGCCGCAGCCAGTGCGACCGCGGTCGCCGCGCCGATCCCACGACTCGCGCCGGTGACCAGTGCGAGCTTGTCCTGCAAGGGCTTGTCCATCCGCTCAGTTCACTCGTTCCGCAAGCATCGCGAACTGGTCGACCGGCGCGACATCGTCATGATCGGTCAGCGTCGTCGGATAATCGCCGGTGAAACAGGCGTCGCAATATTTCGGGCGGATATCCGCGCGGCTCGCCTCGCCCAGCGCCTTGTAGAGGCCGTCGATCGAGACGAACGAGAGGCTGTCGGCGTGGATGAAGTCGGTCATGCCGCCGACGTCGAGCTGGGCGGCGAGCAATTTGGCGCGTTCGGGGGTGTCGACGCCGTAGAAGCAGCTGTGCCGCGTCGGCGGCGAGGCGATGCGCATGTGGACCTCTGCAGCGCCCGCATCGCGCATCATCTGCACGATCTTCAGGCTGGTCGTACCGCGCACGATCGAATCGTCGATCAGCACGATGCGCTTGCCCTGGATCAGCGCGCGATTGGCATTGTGCTTCAGCTTGACGCCCAGATGCCGGACCTTGTCGCCCGGCTGGATGAAGGTGCGCCCGACATAGTGCGAGCGGATGATGCCGAGTTCGAACGGAATGCCCGATTGCTGCGCATAGCCGATCGCCGCGGGCACGCCCGAATCGGGCACGGGGATCACGAGGTCGGCATCGACCGGCGCCTCGATCGCCAGCTGCGCGCCGATCTCCTTGCGCACCGAATAGACCGACTGGTCGCCCGCGATCGAATCGGGGCGGCTGAAATAGACCCATTCGAAGATGCACGGCCGCGCCGCCATCGGCGCGAACGGCTTGACCGAGCGGATTTCGCTGCCCTGCACGATGACCAATTCGCCCGGCTCGACCTGGCGTTCGAACGTAGCACCGCACACATCGAGCGCCACCGTCTCGCTGGCGAAGATCACCGCGTCGTCCAGCTTGCCCATCACCAGCGGCCGGATGCCGAGCGGATCGCGGCACGCGATCATCCCCTCCGGCGTCGTCACGATCAGCGAATAGGCGCCCTCGATCTGCTTCAGCGCGTCGATGAACCGGTCGAGCAACGTGCGATAGCTCGACGTCGCGACCAGGTGGATGATCGTTTCGGTATCGCTGGTCGACTGGAAGATCGACCCGCGCCGCACCAGCTCGCGGCGCAGCTTCATCGCGTTGGAGATGTTGCCGTTATGCGCGATCGCAAAACCGCCCGTCGACAGATCGGCGTAGAGCGGCTGCACGTTGCGCAGCGCCGTCTCGCCCGTCGTCGAATAGCGGACGTGGCCGCTCGCGACGTTGCCGGGCAGCGCGCGGATCACCTCGTCACGGTCGAAATTGCCCGCGACATGGCCCATCGCGCGATGCGTGTGGAACAGCGTGCCATCGAAGCTGGTGATGCCCGCCGCCTCCTGCCCGCGATGCTGCAGCGCGTGGAGCCCGAGCGCGACGAGCGCGGCGGCGCTGTCGTTGCCCGAAACACCGAAGATGCCGCATTCCTCATGCAGCGTGTCGTCGTCGAATGGATGTGTGGTCAGCATGGCCCGGCCTGATGTCGTGCGAGCGCGCATATAGGCACGCCGAACGGGTTTGTCGCCTGTTTGTCATCGATCCGCGTGGAGCGATACGACGACCGCGTCGTTGGACCTGCCGAGGAGACCAAGCGATGGCCAAGGATCACGGCAGCCAGATCAAGGACGACGCGCTCTACGAAGAGCTGCGCAAGCAGGGCAATTCGAAGGAGAAGGCGGCGCGCATCGCCAATGCCAAGGCCGCCGGCACGCTCGACCACAAGGCGACGCATCTGGAGGATCGCACCAAGGCCGATCTGATGAAAGAGGCGCGCGAGATCGGCATCGCCGGCCGTTCGACGATGACCAAGGCGCAGCTCGTCAAGGCGATCCGCGACCACAAATAGCGGGTCGAAAAGAAACGGGGGCGATCCCTGCGACAGGATCGCCCCCGATGATCGTCAGAACTTCAGGCTAACGCCGGCGAAGAACGTCCGGCCCAGCGCGTCGTAGACGTTGGGGAAGGTATTGCCCGAGTTAGACCCGCTGCTGCCCGCCGAACCGCCGACGATCGGCGGCTGGATGTTGAACAGGTTGGTCGCGCCCAAGCGGAAGGTATATTGCTTGGCGACGTTGAACGACAGCGTCGTGTCGAAATATGAGTAGGACGGGATACGCTTGACGAGGATCGCGGTCCCCGAGTCTGCGCTTACCGGTCCGATATAGCGCCACCGGCCCTGGATCGCGACGTCGCCGACGCTGTAGGTCGCGGTGAACAGATGCTTCCAGCGCGGGATCGGATTGATCGACCCGGCCGCGCAGCTGTTGCCGAACTTGCCCGCACAGGTGACCGGTGCCGCCGAGCCGCCCGGATTGAACGAATATTCATCGACGTAGGTGCCCGCGATCCCCAGCGACAGGGTGTTACGGTCGCCGAAGTCGAACCGATAGTCCGCCGACACGTCGATGCCGCTGGTCTTCAGCGTCGCGATGTTGACGAGCAGTTCGGACACGCCCGGGAACTGTCCGTTGGCATTGGGCGATCCGGTCAGCTGGCCATTGATGGTGTTACGCACCATCAGGCTGCAATAGGATTGGATGTTGTTGTTGAAGCACTGGTCGGAAATGTCCTGCGACCCGTCCGACGCGATATAACCGTTCACCTTGAGGCGGTAATAATCGACCGTCACGTTCAGCCCGCGCAGGAAGCGCGGCGAGAACACCGCGCCGGCGGTCAGCGTGTTGGCGGTTTCGGGTTTCAGCGCGGGGTTGCCGCCCGCATTGATGTTCGTCTGGTTGGCGGTGACGTCCTGAATGATGCCGTTGTTGACGAGCGCCGCCGGTGCACCCTGCGCGATACAGATCGCGGCCAGCTGCGCATTGCCCCGCGGCCTGCCGTTGGCGCACGGATCGGTCTGCAGCACGTCGGTGCCCGCCTGCGTGACGGGGCTGTTGAGCTCCGCAATATTCGGATCGCGCGTCGCCCGGTTAAAGATCGCGCGAAGCCGCAGGCCCTCGATCGGTTCCCAGTTGCCGCCGACCTTATACGTCACCGCGTCCAGCTTGTTGCGGCCGGCCACCGTATTGTTGGTATAGGCCGAATAGCGCACGCCGCCTTCAAGGCCGAGCGAGTGCGCGAAGGGCCGATCGCTGACCAGCGGCAGCTGGACTTCGCCATAGACTTCCTTGACGTCGAACGACGCGTTGGGAACCGCGGTGCCCTGGCCGTAATAGATCAGGTTGCCCGACCCGTAATTGGCGTCGACCGACTGGCTGCCGCTCTCGCGACGATATTCGACGCCGAGCGCGATCGCGGCGGGCGCGTCGGCGAAGGGGCTCTTCAGGAACTTGAGGTCGCCCGACAGATTGCCGCCCGTCACGAACTGCGTGTAGCGATTGTCCTGCTGCCCGTTCGCGGTAACGAACGCCAGCGCGGCCGGCGAGATCGGCTGCGACGTGAACAGGTTGAGCGGAACGCAGCCGCCCGACGGATTGGCACAGACAGGTGCGCCGTTTGCGCCCGTTGTCGCGTTGATCGCCTGCGCGGTCTTGTTGTAGTCGAGGTCGTTGAGCAGGTCCTCGTGGCGCTTCGTCAGGCCGTATTGCGCGAAGACGTCGTAATGGAAGCCATCGAGGATGTCGCCGCGCATGCCGGCGATGCCGTAATAGACGTCATTGGTGAATTGCTGGATACGCCCGCCGGTTTCGGTGATGCGGCGGCGGATACCGACATTGGCGGTGCCGTCGGCGTTGAGATTGTTCGGATCGCCGAAGATCAGCGCTGCGTTCGTCGCATTGAGATAGGGATTGGTCGGCGAGATCGTGAAGTTGAAGCCCGCGGTCGCGGTCGGTGCGAGGATCGCGGTCACGTCGGAGCGCGTATAGCTGCCCCGCGCGTAGAATTCCGCCGCGTCGGAGAAGTGATAGCTCGCCAGTGCGGTGACGTTGTAACGGTCGAGCGGCACCTGCAGATAATTGGCAGGGTTGAAATTGTACGGCTTGTAATATGGCACGAAGTTGTTTGCGCCGCCGGCCTGACTACCGTCGTTGATCTGGTAGCGGCCCGAAGCGATGTCGATCACGGTCGGCGTCGCGTTGCTCGACCCGCTCGGCTTCAGATTGGCGTCGAGGTTCTGCGCGGAATAGGCGCGGGCGGATTGGTAGACGCCGTCGCGCTTGGTGTACTGGCCGGCGATGACGAAATTGCCGCCCTCGCCGAACTTCAGACCCGCGGCCAGCTCGGCGTTATACTGCTGCGCATCGCCGTATTCGGTGACCTGCGAGCTCGCATTCGCCCGCACGCCGACCAGTTTGTCGTCGAGCACGAAATTGACCACGCCCGCGATCGCGTCCGCGCCATAGACCGCCGAAGCGCCGCCGGTGAGCACATCGACGCGCTTGATGAGGACGGTAAGGATAGCGTTGATGTCGACCGCGCCGCCGATGTCCGACGGCACCATGCGCCGCCCGTCGATCAGTACTAGCGTCCGCTTCGGGCCGAGCGCGCGAAGGTCGATCGTCGCGGTGCCGCCATTGCCGTTGTTGGTGGTGTTCGTCGTCGCCGGGACAAACTGCGGCGAGCTCGACAGATACGATTCGGCGGTGACGGCGTTGCTGGTCTGCAACGATTCGGAGCTGATCGTCGAGATCGGGCTGTTGCTCTGCAGGTCGGGGCGCTGGATGCGCGATCCGGTGACGACGATGTCGCCCTGCTGCGCGGCGTTCGGCGCGTCGCCGATCGGGGTGGCCGCGGTGTCCTGTGCCGGTGCCGTCTGCGCGGCGACAGGGGCCGCGAACAGCACCATGCCGATGCTGGTGCAAAGCGCGGCGACCGCCGGCATGGCGGTGCCGCTGCGCAGGAGCCGGCGGGTCGGGATGCGGGTGCGGGTCATTCGGTGTCCTCGATAGGCCCGGCGCGCGAAACGCCCGCGCCGGGCGATGTCTGTTCCCCGGCGTCGATCGATGGCCGCGGACATAGGGCAACAGAACAGTCACAATCGCATTGTGTAAATGACGATCGCACCAAGGGGCATGCGAGCTGAAAAGATGTGGCGAAATGAACACGCTTTTTGGCTAAGTTTACGGCGCGATGACATTTTCTTCATTCTTGGCGATGTGGAGCATGACGTATAAATGACAGATGTTTTATTATTCGGGTGATTGTTCCTGATGTGAAATACGCCGCAATCTCTTGGTCGCACTCCGGGCCCTCACGGCGCAAGGGGCCGGATAGCACGGAAAGCTGATTCGGATGGAAGGCCCATCGGTGCCACGGTTCGCCATGCTTCGCGGATGCGCGGATGACGCATGGCGCTTCGCGGGCTAGTCCATGGCGATGTCCGATCCCCGCGAAACCGAACTCGTTCTCGATCCCAGATACGATCCCGCCGGCCTGATCACCGCGGTGGTGACCGATCGCAGTGGCGCGCTGCTGATGGTGGCGCATATGAATGCCGAGGCGCTGGCGGCCACGCAGGCGAGCGGGCATGCGACCTTCTGGTCGCGCAGCCGGCAGCGGTTGTGGAAGAAGGGCGAGACGTCGGGCAATGTCTTGTCCGTCGTCGAGATGCGGATCGATTGCGATCAGGATGCGATCTGGATCATCGCCGATCCCGCGGGCCCCGCCTGTCATACCGGCGCGCGCAGCTGTTTCTATCGCCGGATCGACGGCGATCGACTCCGCTCCGTCGGATGACGCGGCGCGCGCTCGCTCTGCTGCTGCTCCTTGGTGGCTGTCAGCGCGAGGCGGCAACGCCGCGCGACGACGCCGGCTCGCGGCTCGAACGGGCGGCGGTGGCGGCGGGGATCGTCGCCGATCCGTCGCGGATCGACCTGACCGGCGCCTGGGCGCGCGAAACGGATCGCCTGTGCATCGTGCCCGGGCAGGGTTCTGCGACGGATCAGGGGCAGGGGCGCGACCGCCGCATCGGCGTGCTGGTCGATTATGGCGAGGGGCAGGGCTGCGCCGCCTCTGGCACGCTGCGTCGGCGCGGTGAGATCGCTGCGATCGCATTCGGCGCGTGCCGGTTCGACGCGCGGATCGACGGCGAGCATATCGTCTTTCCGGCCGAACTGCCTGCGACCTGCGATTCGCTGTGCACGGGGCGCGCCTCGCTGTCGGCGCTGTCGGTCGATCGCGTCAGCGCCTCCGCCTCCGAAGCCGCGCAGCTGCGGACGCCGTCGGGACGGGCGCTGTGCGGCAGTTGACGTTGACGTAAAGGTAAGTTACCTCTCGTTGCATGGACCTCACGCCTGCCTATGCGCCGATCGCGCCGCGGGACGATCGCGAGAGCTACACGATCTCCGATCTCTCCGACGAATTCGGCGTCACCGCCCGCGCGCTGCGCTTCTATGAAGACGAGGGGCTGATCGCTCCCGAACGGCGTGGCACGCAGCGCATCTATTCGCATCGCGACCGCGCGCGGCTCGCCTGGATCCTGCGCGGCAAGCGCGTCGGCTTCAGCCTGGGCGAAATCCGCGAAATGATCGACCTGTATGACGTCGGCGACAATCGCCGCGCGCAGCGGCAGGCGACGATCGATCGCTGCCGCGGACGGATCGCTTTGCTCGAGCGGCAGAAGCAGGACATCGATGCGGCCATTGCCGAACTGACCGAATTCGTGACCGTCGTAGAAGCGGTCCACGCCCAGGACGCCTGAGAGGAAGCCCGAATGCCCCAGTATACGCCCCCCGTCCGCGACACGCGCTTCGTCCTCGAGCATGTCGTGCAGTTGCAGAACTATGCCAACCTCCCCGGTTTCGACGCCGCGACACCCGACGTGGTCGACGCGGTGCTCGAAGAGGGCGGCCGCTTCGTCGCCGAAGTGCTGTTCCCGCTCAACCAGTCGGGCGATCAGGAAGGCTGCACCCGCCATGACGACGGCAGCGTGACGACGCCTGCGGGTTTCAAGGACGCATACAATCAGTATGTCGAAAGCGGCTGGGCGACGCTGGGCAACATGCCCGAATATGGCGGGCAGGGGATGCCGCACGTCGTGTCGACCGCGTTCCAGGAATATATGATCTCGTCGAACATGGCGTTCGCCATGTACCCCGGCCTGACGCACGGCGCGATCGCCGCGCTGATCGCGCAGGGGTCGGACGAACAAAAGGCGATGTACGTCCCCAAGATGGTGTCGGGCGAATGGGGCGGCACGATGAACCTGACCGAGCCCCAGTGCGGCACCGACCTCGGCCTCATCCGTACCAAGGCGGAACCGCAGGCGGACGGCAGCTACGCGATCACCGGCACGAAAATCTTCATCTCGGCAGGCGAACACGATCTCACCGACAACATCATCCACCTCGTGCTGGCGAAGACGCCGGGCGCACCCGACAGTTCGAAGGGCATCTCGCTGTTCGTCGTGCCCAAGGTGCTGGTCAACGAGGACGGCAGCCTCGGCGAGCGCAACGCCGTCACCTGCGGCTCGATCGAACACAAGATGGGCATCCACGCCAATTCGACCTGCGTCATGAACTATGACGGTGCGAAGGGCTGGCTGGTCGGCGAGGAGATGAAGGGCCTTGCCGCGATGTTCATCATGATGAACGCCGCCCGCCTCGGCGTCGGTCTGCAGGGGCTGGGCGTTGCGGAGATCGCCTATCAGAACGCCGTCCAATATGCCGGCGACCGCCGCCAGGGCCGCGCGCTGACCGGCCCGCAGGAGCCGAACGAAAAGGCGGACACGCTCTTCGTCCACCCCGACGTGCGCCGCATGCTGATGGAGGCGAAGGCGTGGACCGAAGGGCTTCGTGCCTTGTGCCTGTGGGGCGCGCTGCAGGTCGATCTGGAGCATCAGGCCGCGAGCGAGGCGGACCGCGAGATGGCGGCGGACCTGATCGGCCTACTGACCCCGGTTATCAAGGGCGTCGGCACCGACAAGGCCTATGAGGTCGCGACCAACGCGCAGCAGGTTTATGGCGGCCACGGCTATATCCAGGAATGGGGGATGGAGCAGTACGTGCGCGATGCGCGGATCGCGATGATTTACGAAGGCACCAACGGCGTCCAGGCGATGGACCTCGTCGGCCGCAAGCTCGCGCAGAAGGGCGGCCGGGCGATCCAGGCCTTCTTCAAGATCGTCGGCGAGGAAGCCGCGAAGGGCAAGGGCGATGCCGCCACCGCCGGGATCGCGGAGGCGATGGAAAAGGCGCTCGGCCAGCTGCAGGCGGCGACGATGTGGTTCATGGCGAACGGCATGAAGAACCCGGAGAACGTCGGCGCGGGTGCGGTGTCGTACATGCACCTCACCGGCATCGTTGCCACCGGCCTGATGTGGCTGCGCATGGCGAAGGCGGCAGCGGCGCTGAAGGCGGCCGGCGAGGGCGACGCGGCCTTCCTCGACGCCAAGCTCGTCACCGCGCGCTTCTTCGCCGAGCGGATCATGCCCGACGCAGGCGCGCTCCGCCGCAAGATCGAGGGCGGCGCGGAGACGATCATGGCGCTGCCGCCCGAGATGTTCCGCGCGGCGTGAGGCGATGATCCTCCCCGCTCGCGGGGAGGGGGGCCGCCGCAGGCGGTGGAGGGGACGTGCCACACACGCTGCACCGCGTGGCAGCGCCCCTCCGTCGGCCCTTACAGGCTGCCACCTCCCCGTGCCGGGGAGGAGACGGGTTCGTCACCCTTGCGCCGCACGCCGCCGAGCTCCGCCGGCCCGCGTTGCTCCGGCGCCGGGGCGGGCGTCGGCGTCGCGCTCGGCGTGACCGTCGCCGCCGGCGCCGCGGTCAGCATCACCTGCTGCTTCATGCACTGGGTGCGCACCGGCCGCGGCGTCTGCTGGCAGTTCCACAGGCTCTTCTCGATCCCCGCCGCCCGGTCGCGCATGTAGCTGAAACTCATCGTCGCGATCTGCGCCGCCTCCAGCGGCAGCGCGGCCGGCGTCCTGGTCGCATCGGTCCAGCCCGAGAATTTGCACACCGGCCGATCGCCGCACGCCTTCGCCGCCAGCGCCGGATAGGTTTCGGGCGCGACGCCATGCGGCAAGGTGACGAGGAAACTGTCGCTGGTCCCCGCGACCGTCACAGCCTGCGCGCCCGTCGTCGCGGCCGCCGCCTCGGCCAGCGCCGCCTGCGCCTCGACAAGCGCCGCACCCGTCTTGTGCGCATAGGACACGGGCGCGAGCTGCGCGACCACCGGCTCGCCTGCCAGCATGTGGCGGTTGAAGGCGGGCGGCGTGCCCCACCAGCCGCTCCAGCGAAAGAACAGGTGGCTGCCCACCGCGGCGATCTTGTCGAGGCTCGCCTGCCAATAAGGCACCACCCAGTCGGTATGGTAATGCGTCGCATAGCCGACGGGCCTGTACACCGACCCCGACAGCGCCATCGCCGCGACCGCACGGGCGCGCGTCCATGCCGCCTCGCCCGGCTTCCACCGCGTCAGCGCGCCGTCGCAGCTGAAGGTGAACTGGCAGCCGGTGCTGCGATCCTGGCCCTCGAAAACGACGCCGCACACCGTCTTGGGAAAGGCGGGATGGCGCAGCCGGTTGAGCACTACCTGCGCCACCGCGCGCTCGCCCGTCGCGTCGTCGCCCGCCTCGTAGAGGACGCCCGCCGCCAGACAGTCGGTCGCGCGCGCCAGATCGTCGGCGCTGCCGACATAGCGAAACGGGCGCGCCGCGGGATTGGAGTCGGTGGAGAAGGGTACCGACGCGTTGAACGCGCGGGCATCGTCGGGCGACAGGTCGACAAGCCGTACCGGTTCCACCGGCGGCAGCTCCGCCGGCGGCACGACGCGGCGCGGCGGCAGCTTCACGCGGGCGACGGCGGCGTGCGGGATTGCGGGCGGGTGCGTCACCACCCACGCGGGCACGCCGAGCGCCAGCGTCGCCGTACCGGCGAGGACGATACGGATCACCGCGCGTCCCCGCGCGCCAAGCGGTTCGTTCACTGTTCGGGCAGGAAGTCCGGTACCGACAGATACCGCTCGCCGGTATCGTAGTTGAAGCCGAGCACGCGCGCGCCATCGGGCAGGTCTGGGAGCTTCTGCAGGATGGCCGCGAGCGTCGCGCCGGACGAGATGCCGACGAGCAGGCCTTCCTCACGCGCGGCGCGGCGCGCCATGTCCTTGGCAACCGCGGCGTCGACCTCGATCACGCCGTCGATCGCCTGCGTGTGCAGGTTGGCGGGGATGAAGCCTGCTCCGATGCCCTGGATGGGGTGCGGCCCCGGCTGGCCGCCGGCGATGACGGGCGAGGCGGCGGGCTCGACGGCGAAGACCTTGAGGTCGGGCCATTCCTTCTTGAGTGTCTCGGCGACGCCCGTGATATGGCCGCCGGTGCCGACGCCGGTGATGATGACGTCGATCGGCGAATCGCGGAAATCGTTCAGGATCTCTTGCG
The DNA here is from genome assembly GCF_003355005.1 of Sphingomonas sp. FARSPH. Taxonomy (NCBI): domain Bacteria; kingdom Pseudomonadati; phylum Pseudomonadota; class Alphaproteobacteria; order Sphingomonadales; family Sphingomonadaceae; genus Sphingomonas; species Sphingomonas sp. FARSPH. The sequence goes on from NZ_CP029985.1 coordinate 2,950,840, forward strand.
ACGTGGTGCGCACGTGCACGTCGATGTTGGCGGGATTTTCGAACTGCTGCGGCATCCACGCGCCCGGCGTCTGCTCGACCAGTTCCAGCGCGCGTTCGATCGCACCTTTCATGCCCTTCTCGCGCGGGGTCAGGTCGAAGCTCGCGCCATAGGCGAGCATCAGCCGCCGCCGCTCGATCGACATCGATTCGGGCATGACGAGGATCAGCTTGTATCCCTTCACCGCTGCGACCATCGCCAGGCCGACGCCGGTATTGCCGCTGGTCGGCTCGACGATCGTGCCGCCGGGTTGCAGCCGGCCGTCCTTTTCCGCCGCCTCGATCATCGCGAGTGCGATCCGGTCCTTGATCGACCCGCCGGGGTTCGACCGTTCGGACTTGATCCACACTTCGGAATTGGGGAACAGCCGCTGGATGCGGATATGCGGCGTGTTGCCGATCGTCTCCAGGATCGTATTGGCCTTCATGGCTTGTCGTCTCCGTGGCTGGTGTCTGTCGTCGGATGTTCGGGAGGATCAAAGGTTCGCGCCCGCCGGAGTTCCGGGAACAGCCGCGACCATAGCAGCGTGACGCCGATCGCGCCCAGTCCGCCGAATACGACCGCGCCGACCGGGCCGAGCACCGAGGCCATCACCCCGCTTTCGAACTCGCCAAGCTCGTTGGACGCCGAAATGGTGAGCTGCGACACCGCGCTCACCCGGCCGCGCATCGCATCGGGCGTATGCAGCTGGATCAGCGACTGGCGGACATAGACCGACACCATGTCCGCGCCGCCGGCGCAGATCAGTGCGGCGAGGCTGAGCAGGAAGGCCGGGTGGACGAGGATCGCGGTGCCGCCGAATGTGAGCGTGCGCGCCTCAAGGCCGAGCGCGCCGGTGATGTGGCTGGCGATGCCGAACGTCAGTATCGACAGGCCGAAGACGACCACCGCGACCAGCATCTTGACGCCGACGTTGGTCGTCATCGGCCGTAAGGAGAACCAGACCGCAGTCGTCGCCGCGCCGATCCCCATGCCAGCCGCGAGCAGGCCCAGCCCCTGCGACCCGACGTGCAGGATGTCGCGCGCATAGACGGGCAGCAGCGAGGTTGCGCCCGCGAGCAGTACCGCGAACAGATCAAGCGTGATCGCTGCCTGCACCAGCCGGTTGCGTCGCACGTAGCTGAAACCCTCGACGATCCGGGCAAGCGGACGATGGTCGCTTTGCGCGGGCGGCTGCGGCACCGGGCCGATCAGGAAGATAAAGAGCAATGCGATCGCGAACAGGATCGTCGCGACGCCATAGGCGACCTCGGGATGGATGGCGTAGAGCAGGCCGCCGACGCTCGGGCCCGCGATCGTGCCGACCTGCCACGCGATCGAGCTGACCGCGATCGCCGTCGGCAGGCTCTCGCGCGGCACCAGATTGGGCGCGAGCGCAGAATAGGCCGGGCCCGAAAAGGCGCGCGCGACGCCGAACGCGACCGCGGCGGTGAACAGCGCGGCCAGCGTCAGGTGGCCGGTCGCGGTGAGCAGCCAAAGCGAGGCGGCCGTTATGACAAGCAACGCCGTCGTCCCGCGCACGATCCAGCGCCGGTCGACGCTGTCCGCGACCAGCCCCGTGACGGGGGTCAGCAGGAACAGCGGCACGAACTGCGCGAAGCCGATCATCCCCAGCATGAACGCCGCCTGCCGCACGTCCATCGTCTCTCGGGCTAGGTTGTACACCTGCCAGCCGATGACGATCGACATCGCCGAGACGGCGATCGTGCCGCTGAACCGGGACAGCCAATAGCTGCGGAAATTGGCGATGCGGAACGGGTGCGTCGGCTTGCTCATCTGCCGCGCGGTTTGGCGTGCCGTGCGGCAAAGGGCAACAAACTTGCGCTATGCACCGGTGTATCGAGGCACTGTCCTACATCGCATGTTTATGATATGTTCTCGCCATGCCTGCCTTGTTTGATCCTAGAAGAAGGGCTGCGATCCCGGTCGGCCGCCCTTCCGTCGCGCAACAAGATTGCGCGAGTTGGTGTCAATTTTGTCAAGACTCGCGCCGCCGCGGTCACGGGAAACGCTACGTAACGGCCATCTTTGCGCAGGGAATTGATGTTCGCGCAAAACCCGGCCTATAGGCGCTCCCACACTCTTCCCCAGGACCGTCGAGGTATTACGTGGCCAAATCGCCTGCCGCTCGTCCCGCCGAACCGCTGCTCAGCAACCGCGAGCGGCCCGCAGACCCCAAGCCGTTCGAGGCGACCAAGGACCAGCTGCTCGACTTCTACAAGCAGATGCTGCTGATCCGCCGTTTCGAGGAAAAGGCGGGGCAGCTGTACGGGCTCGGCTTCATCGGCGGCTTCTGCCACCTGTATATCGGCCAGGAAGCGGTTGCGGTCGGTCTGCAGTCCGCGCTCAACGGCGATACGGATTCGGTCATCACCGGCTATCGCGACCACGGCCACATGCTCGCCTATGGCATCGATCCCAAGATCATCATGGCCGAACTCACCGGGCGTGCCGCGGGCATCTCGAAGGGCAAGGGCGGGTCGATGCACATGTTCTCGACCGAGCATAAGTTCTATGGCGGCCACGGCATCGTCGGCGCGCAGGTGTCGCTGGGCACCGGCCTCGCCTTCAAGCACAAATATTCCGAGGACGGCGGCGTCTGCCTCGCCTATTTCGGCGATGGCGCGGCCAACCAGGGCCAGGTGTACGAGAGCTTCAACATGGCGGAGCTGTGGAAGCTCCCGATCATCTTCGTGATCGAGAACAACCAATACGCCATGGGCACCAGCGTTAACCGTGCCTCGTCCGAGGACCAGCTGTATCGTCGCGGCGAGAGCTTCCGCATACCCGGTATCCAGATCGACGGCATGGACGTGCTGGCGTGCCGCGGCGCTGCCGAAGAGGCGCTCGCCTGGGTCCGCGCGGGCAAGGGCCCCGTCATCCTCGAGATGAAGACCTATCGCTATCGCGGGCATTCCATGTCCGACCCCGCCAAATATCGCAGTCGCGAGGAAGTGCAGGCGGTGCGCGACAAGTCCGATCCCATCGAGCACGTCAAGAAGCTGCTCGAAGGGCACGGCGTCGGCGAGGCCGACTTGAAGTCCATCGAACAGGAGATCCGCAAGGTCGTGAACGAAGCCGCCGATTTCGCCGAAAGCACCCCCGAGCCCGAGGCGGGCGAGCTGTATACCGACGTGCTGGTGGAGAGCTACTGAGATGGCGATCGAGATCAAGATGCCCGCGCTGTCGCCGACCATGGAGGAAGGCACGCTGGCCAAGTGGCTCGTCAAGGAAGGCGACGTCGTCAAGTCCGGCGACATCATGGCCGAGATCGAGACCGACAAGGCGACGATGGAGTTCGAGGCGGTCGACGAGGGCACGATCGGCAAGCTCGTCGTCGCCGAGGGCACCGACAATGTGAAGGTCGGCACCGTGATCGCGACGTTGCTCGCCGAGGGTGAAAGCGGCGACGATGCCGCCGCCGCGCCGGACGCGACCAAGGACGACAGCCCGAAGGCGGACGCCAAGGCCGACGAAAAGAAGGCCGACACGGTCGAGGATTCGGCGCATCCGGCGCAGGAGAAGGTCGACACCGGCGCGCGCCAGCTGTTCGAGGCTGCCGCCAACGAGGGCCGCGCCGATCCGACGATCCCCGAGGGCACGGAGATGGTGAAGACCACCGTCCGCGAGGCGCTGCGCGACGCGATGGCGGAGGAAATGCGCGCCGACGACCGCGTCTTCGTGATGGGCGAGGAAGTCGCGCAGTATCAGGGCGCGTACAAGGTCACGCAGGGCCTGCTCGACGAATTCGGCGAGAAGCGCGTCATCGACACGCCGATCACCGAATACGGCTTTGCCGGCGTCGGCACGGGCGCCGCGATGGGCGGGCTGAAGCCGATCGTCGAATTCATGACGTTCAACTTCGCGATGCAGGCGATCGACCACATCATCAACTCGGCCGCTAAGACCAACTACATGTCCGGCGGCCAGATGCGCTGCCCGATCGTGTTCCGCGGCCCCAACGGCGCGGCGAGCCGCGTCGGCGCGCAGCACAGCCAGAATTACGGCCCGTGGTACGCCTCCGTCCCCGGCCTGATCGTGATCGCGCCGTATGATGCGGCCGATGCGAAGGGCCTGCTCAAGGCGGCGATCCGCAGCGAAGACCCCGTCGTCTTCCTCGAGAACGAGCTGATGTACGGCCGCTCGTTCGACGTGCCCAAGATGGACGACTACGTCCTGCCGATCGGCAAGGCGCGGATCATGAAGCCGGGCAAGGACGTGACCTTGGTCAGCTATTCGATCGGCGTCGGCATTGCGCTCGAGGCCGCCGAAACGCTGGCGGGCGAGGGGATCGATGCGGAGGTCATCGACCTGCGCACGCTGCGCCCGCTCGACAAGCAGACGGTGCTGAAGAGCCTCGCCAAGACCAACCGCATCGTGGTGGTCGAGGAAGGCTGGCCGACCTGCTCGATCGCGTCGGAAGTCGCGGCGTTCGTGATGGAGGAAGGGTTCGACGACCTCGACGCGCCGGTGCTGCGTGTAACGGACGAGGACGTGCCGCTGCCCTACGCCGCAAACCTCGAGAAGAAGGCACTGATCAGCGCCGACAAGGTGGTCGCGACCGTCAAGAAGGTCGTCTAAAAGAAGTAAGGTGAGGGGGGCTTCGGCCCCCCCTCACGCGGTGTTCCCGCGACCGCGGGAACGCCTATGTCAGTCGGCGGACACCGGAATACCGGACACCGACTTGGCGGTACGGATCGTCAGTGACGTCTTGACGCTCGCCACGTTGGGCGCGGGCGTCAGGTGCGTGGTCAGGATTTCCTGGAAGCTCTTGAGGTCCGCGGCGACGATTTTCAGGATGAAATCGATCTCGCCGTTGAGCATATGGCATTCGCGCACCTCCGGAATGCCGGCGACATGCGCCTCGAAGGCGGCGAGGTCGTGCTCAGCCTGGCTGCGCAGCGACACCATCGCAAAGACGGTGATCGGAAAACCCAGGCTGGCTGGGTCGAGGTCGGCGTGATAGCCGCGAATGACGCCCGCCTCCTCCAGCGCGCGGACGCGGCGCAGGCAGGGCGGCGCGGTCAGGCCGACGCGTTCGGCGAGTTCGACGTTGGTCATCCGTCCATCCGCCTGGAGATGGGCGAGGATCTGCCGATCGATCCGATCGAAGGACATTGCGTGCAACTCTCCTAATACGCGCCGACGATCGGCAGGCGCTGCCTTTAAACATAAGAAAATTACGGCGCAACGCAATTGTCCCACATTGCGACGGGTCACATTTGCCGGTTTCCACATGGAATCTCCGGCGGTAGGACAGGTATGCGGCTCCCCTGTTACGGAGCGCAGGAGTTGCACCCCGTTGCGTTTCGATGACAGCCTCAGCACCGTGCTTTCCGCCGACATGGACAGCGGGGTCGGCGCGCGATCGGCTTGGCGGCAGTTGATCGACCTGATCGGCCGCGGCCGCGCGCAGCCGGACGCCGCTGCGATGGCGCGGCTGCGTGCCTTGCGCGCCAACGTGCCGGTCGAGGTTCGCGCCGCCAGCGGTCGCGCGCTGGCCTTTGCCACGCCTCCGGCAGCGCTGGTCCGCTTTCTGGCCGAGGACGTCCTTGCCGTGTCCGCGCCCGTGCTGCGCATCGCGACGCTCGACGCGGAAGACTGGCTGGCGATGCTGCCCGCGCTGACGCCCGAGGCGCGTGCCGTGCTGCGACATCGCCGCGACCTGCCCGCCGCCGTCGTGCGCGGGCTCGAGGCGTTCAATCCGGTCGACTTCGTGCTGCCCGACGAGACCGGCGCCTCCACCCCGTCGCCCGCGGCCGCCCCCGTGCCATCCTCTTCCGTCATACAGATCGCCAGCTTCCGCGCCAGCGAGCCGGTGGAAGCGATTGCGGAGGCCGTTCCCCCGATCGACCTGACGCCGGCGCCCGATGGCGGCTATCATATCGCCGACGTGGTCGCGCGGATCGACGCCTTCCAACGGCAGCGGGACGAGATCGCGCCGGAGGCGTCGACGGTCACCGTGCCAACCGCGTTCCGCTTCGAAACCGATGCGGCCGGCATGATCCGCACGGTCGACGGTGTGGCGCGCGGGCCACTGATCGGGGTCCTGCTGGGACGCGCTGCGACGCAGGGACTGGTCGGCGTCGACGCGGTGATCGCGGGGGCGTTCCGTCAGCGGCAGCGCTTCAACGCGGCGCGGATCGACATCGGGGGCGGTTCGGATGCGGCAGGAACCTGGCGGGTCGCCGGAACGCCGTCGTTCGATCCGGCGAGCGGCCGTTTCGTCGGCTATGCCGGGATCGCCCGCCGGCCGCGCGCCGACGAGGATGTTGCCCCGTCGCGGCGTATGGCATCCGACTCGTTGCGCCAGCTTGTCCACGAGCTTCGCACGCCGACCAATGCGATCGCGGGGTTCGCCGAACTGATCGAGGCGCAACTGCTCGGACCGGTGAGCGACGTGTATCGCGGCCATGCCGGAACGATCCATGCGCAGGCGATGCGGCTCGTCGCTGCGATCGACGACCTCGATACCGCGGCGCGGATCGAGGCGCACGCGCTCGACCTGAAGGCGGAGGCGGTCGATCTCGCCGCGTTGCTCGATCGCGTTGTCGAGGACCTTATGCCGCTCGCGGCAACCCGGCGCACCGGGTTCGACATCCATCCGATGGCGGCGGATCACATCGCGGTCGTCGATTCGCGCGGGGTCGAGCGACTCGTGTCGCGGCTGCTCGCGGCGCTCGCCGCATCGGCCAGCCCCGGCGAGCGGATCGACATCGCTGAAGCCCCAGCAGCGGATGGCGAGGTGGCGCTCTGCTTCGCGCGGCCGATCGCGCTCGGGACGGGCGATGCGGACGACACGCTGTCGATGCTCGATATCGAGGGCGACGACGGTGGCGAGGATGGCGCGCTACTCGGGGTCGGTTTCGGATTGCGGCTGGCTCGTAACCTTGCGCGCGAGCTGGGTGGCACGCTGGTATTCGGCGACCATCTCTTGACATTGCGGCTGCCCGCGGTCGTCACTGGACATATGGAGCGGGCGACCATCGGATCGTGAGCGGTACGCAGCGCCCGCCTTATCGGGTCCCGCCTCCGCCGCCGGATACACACGTGCGATGGCCCGCAGATTTCGGGCGGCGCTTCGTGGTGTTCGTCGATGTCGAAGAAGAGTTCGACTGGTCTCAGCCGCTCGACAAGGCACAGCGCGCGGTCACCGCGACCGCTGCGCTGCCGGACGCTTACCGGCGCTTTGCCGACGCGGGCGTCGGCCTCGCGCTGATGGTCGACCATCCGGTCGCGGCCGATCCGGCTGCGGTGGCGCGCATTCGCGATATTCTGGATGATCCGCGCTGTTCGCTTGGCGCACAACTTCACCCTTGGGTGACGCCGCCCTACGCCCCGCCCGCGGACGGCGACAGCTTCGCCGGCAATCTCCCCGTCGCGCTGGAGGCCGCCAAGATCGACGCGTTGACCGATCTGTTGGTGGCGGCCTTCGGGCGACAGCCGTTGGCCTTTCGCGCCGGCCGCTACGGTATCGGTCCGGCGACGCTGGGGCTGCTCGCCGCGCGCGGCTATCGGATCGACACGTCGATGCGGTCGCGATATGATTATTCGGGGCAGGGCGGTCCGGACTTTCGCACGATCGGCAACCACGCCTTCCACCGCGACGGCATGATCGAGATGCCGCTAACCACGGTGTTCACAGGCCGCCTGCGGCGCTCGGGAGCGTGGCTCCATCCCGTCATCGCCGGGTCGCGTCCGTTCGCCGGTGCGCTCGCGCGGGCGCGGCTGCTGGAACGCATCGCGCTGACGCCCGAGGACATGCCGATCCGCGCTGCGCTGGATGCGGTATCGATAGCTGTCGACGAGGAGGACCTGCGCTTACTCTCGTTATCCTTCCACTCGCCCTCGCTCGCGCCTGGTCATACGCCCTATGTCCGGGACGCCGCCGACCTTCGCCGGTTCTGGCGCTGGTGGGATGCGATGCTGGCGCATCTGGCCCGACTGAACGTACGCCCGATCACGCTCGACACGCTTTCACATGCCGCCGCTTGACGTAATCGGCATCGAGCGGACGAACAGTATTTTCCAATGTCGCCGATAAAATTGCGCGAGCGTCGGCCTTTATCTTCAAAATGCACCATTTTGCCTGACGATTTTGCACTGCAGCGCGAACTGGACTTGAATTCCGGTCAGAATCTGCGATGAAGCAGGCTCACCATCGAAGGGGAGTACCATGGTTTCCAAGACTCTGATGGCGCTGGCTGCTGCGACGCTCACGGTTGCTCCGGCCGCCGCCGCCCCGGCCAACCCGGCCGCCAGCCTGTCGGTCGCCAAGTCGGTTCGCACCGGCTCGGTCTCGGGCAAGAAGAACGAGCTCGCCGGTGGCGGCATCATCGTCGCGGTGATCGCGGCGGCTGCCGTCGTTGCGGGCATCATCATCGTTGCCGACAGCAGCGACAGCAACTAAGATCGTTTCCGGTCGCGCGGCGGGGTTCCCAAGGCGCGCGCTGCCGACCATGACGGTTACGCAAGGGGGGCAGATGCCCCCCTTGTTGTATCTGATGTTCCTGCCGCGGTGCGTCACCGCCAACCGAGCGCTGGCGCCACCTGCGTCAGGATGCTTTCGATGACGTGCGCATTGTACGCGACGCCAAGCTGGTTGGGCACGGTGAGCAACAGCGTATCCGCCTCTGTGATCGCCTCATCATTCCGCAGTTGTTCGACCAGCTTGTCGGGCTCGGCGGTATAAGACCGGCCGAAGATGGCGCGCATGTCGTCGATTACGCCGATCTGGTCACCGCCCCCATCTCGTCCGAAATAGGCGCGGTCGCGGTCGTCGACCAGCGGAAAGATCGATCGCGACACCGATACGCGCGGTGCATGGGCGTGCCTGGCCGTGTCCCACGCGGCGCGATAGGCGCGGATTTGCCGCGCCTGTTGAACGTGGAACGGCTCACCCGTCTCGTCCGCCTTCAACGTCGAACTCTGCAGGTTCATGCCGCGTTGGGCCGCCCAGACCGCCGTCGCATCCGACGCGGACCCCCACCAGATCCGGCGACGCAGACCATCGGCGTACGGCTCCAGGCGGAGCAGTCCCGGCGGGTTGGGAAACATCGGACGCGGGTTCGGTTTGGCAAAGCGGCGACCTTCGAGAAGCTGAAGAAACACATCGGCGTGACGGCGGCCCATGTCGGCATCGCTTTCGCCCGCGGCGGGCGCATAGCCGAAGTACCGCCAGCCCTCGATCACTTGCTCCGGCGATCCGCGACTGATGCCCAGTTGCAACCGGCCGCCGCTGATCAGATCCGCCGATCCGGCGTCCTCGACCATGTAGAAAGGGTTTTCGTAGCGCATGTCGATGACCCCGGTGCCGATCTCGATCCGCTTCGTGCGCGCACCGACCGCGGCGAGCAGCGGGAAGGGCGAGGCGAGCTGCTGCGCGAAATGATGGACCCGGAAATAGGCGCCGTCCGCACCCAGCTCCTCCGCAGCGATCGCGAGTTCGATCGACTGGAGCAGGACGTCCGCGGCGGACCGCGTCGCCGAATGCGGCGTGTCCGACCAATGGCCAAACGACAGGAACCCGATCTTTTTCATGCCGATCCTCATTTTGCAGCCGGGCTTGCCACGTGCCCGGCGCGGTATCCGTGCCTACATCGGGTCTTGGATGAACCGGGGCAAGCGGGCGCGGCCCCGCAGGGGACTTGAAGAGGAATGCGAACTCCGGCATCGCAGCGCTCCGCCGGGTAACGGCCTGGAAGAGTGTCCGAGTGGTTTAAGGAACCGGTCTTGAAAACCGGCGAGCGGGTGACCGTTCCGTGGGTTCGAATCCCACCTCTTCCGCCAGTCTCGCGTTTGGCATTCCGGCAGGTGCACGGCGGTATTCGGGCGAACGACCGGGCGCGGCCGTGGGCCTTTCACCTTCGTCATGGACGTCCGCGCCGTTACACCGGCTGCCGCGACACGGCGTGCCCGCGCCACGACGATCCGGGGTTCACCGCGGCGGGCGGGTGTGGCACGAGCAGAGCATGTGGGGGCTTCGATCACAACGGTGGCTACGGGTCGCATCGCTCGCGGTGATGGCGGTGCTCGGCTGCGACGCACCCGCCGCAGCGCAGGATGAAGCGGGATTTCAGGCGTATCTGCCCGAATTGCGCGCGCAGGCGGTGGCAGCCGGCGTGCGGCCGGCGACGATCGATGCCGTCTTTCCCACGCTGACGCTCAGCATGCGGACGATCGAGCTCGATCGCGCGCAGCCCGGCAATCCGGGCAGCAGTGCCACACCGCCGTTCGCGCCTTATCGGCGCAGCCACGTCGACGCGGCGCGTATCGCGCGCGGTCGCGCGATGTATCAGGCGCAGCGCGGGCGCCTGGCGAGCGTGGAACGGCAGACAGGCGTGCCCGAATCGATCATGGTCGCCATCTGGGGGCACGAGACCAATTACGGCGCCTATACCGGCAACTTCGATCTGCTGCGCAGCCTCGCGACACTCGCCTACGAGGGGCGCCGGCGCGCGCTGTTCGCCGGCGAATTCATCGCCGGGCTGAAGATGCTCGATCGCGGCGTGCCGCGCGCACAGCTGACGGGCAGCTGGGCCGGGGCGACGGGCAATCCGCAGTTCTTGCCGTCGGTCTACCTGCGCCTGGGTCGCGACGGCGATGGCGACGGCCGCGTCGATATCTGGAACAGCCCGGCCGACACGCTGGCGTCGATCGGCAATTATTTCGCCAACGCCGGCTGGCGCCCGGGCCAGCCATGGGGTTTTGCGGTCAGCGTCCCGGCGGAGTTCGACAGATCCGACCTCGCCAGCCGACTCGTCTCGCCGCGATGCCCGCGGGTGTTCGAGCGGCACAGCGGTTGGAAGACGATGGCGGAATGGCGCGCGCGCGGCGTGGTGCCGCAGGGCAGGGCATGGCCGGCCGACTCCGTGCTGGCCACGCTGATCGAGCCCGACGGACCCGGACAGACGGCGTATCTGCTCACCGGCAATTACCGGGTGATCCTCGACTATAATTGCTCGAACTTCTACGCGCTGTCCGTCGGCCTGCTCGCCGATGCCGTCGAGGGATGACGCGGCACCCCCATCGGCTTATGGTCGTCATCCTCACCCAAATTCGCCACCTCCATGTTTCGAAAGCGTCAGACCCTGCCATGAACAAGCTGCTCGCCGCTCCGCTTCTCGTCGCCCTGCTCGCCAATCCGACGATCGCCGCCGCGCCGCAGTTCCAGGGGACGGCGCCGATCGCCTATATGGAGGATCTGTCGTCGGGTGCGGTGCTGTACCAGCACGATGCCGATCGCCGCATGCCGCCCGCCTCGATGGCGAAGATGATGACGGTGTATGTCGCGTTCGACCTCATCAAGAAGGGCGAGCTGAAGCTCGACCAGACGATGCCGGTCCGTCCGGAAACCTGGCAGAAGTGGCACGGCCCGCAGGCGGGATCGACGATGTTCCTGTCGTCGGGCGAGAACGTCAGCGTCGAGAACCTGCTGAAGGGCATCGTCACGCTGTCCGGCAACGACGCCTGCGTCGTGCTGGCGGAAGGGATCAGTGGCACCGAACAGACGTTCACCGACCGGATGAACGATGCGGCCAAGCGTATCGGCCTGACGAACAGCCATTTCGGCACCTCGAACGGCTGGCCCGATGGCGGCGCCACCTACGTTACCGCGCGCGATCTGGCGCATCTGGCCGCCGCGACGATCCGCGATTTCCCGGACCTCTACAAGCGTTTCTACTCGCTGCCCAGCTTCACCTGGGGCAAGACGCTGGGCGCGGGGGCGGATATCACGCAGGCCAATCGCGATCCGCTGCTCGGTCGCGTCGCCGGTGCCGATGGCCTGAAGACGGGCCATACGGATGAAGCCGGTTATGGCTTCACCGGGTCAGCGGAACAGAACGGGCGGCGGCTGGTCATGGTCGTCGCGGGGCTGCCCACCTATACCGGCCGCGCGGAAGAATCGGTGCGGTTCATGGACTGGGGCTTCCGCGCATGGCAGGCGAAGCCGGTCGTTGCCGCGGGCCGCGAGGTTTCGACCGCAGAGGTACAGATGGGCAGCGCGCGCAGCGTCGGGCTCGTCGCGCCCAAGCAGCTGACGGTCACCCTGCCCGCAGGCGCTGCGCCGCAGCTGAAGGCGAAGGTCGTCTACGAAGGGCCGGTTCGTGCGCCGATCAAGCAGGGTCAGCATATCGCGGACCTCGTCATCCAGTCGCCCGACATGCCCGAACAGCGCCTGCCCCTAGTGGCGGCGAACGATGTTGGCGAAGCGGGCTTCTTCGGCCGCGCCTGGGCGGGGCTGACGTCGCTGTTCGGCTGATCCGCATGACGGGGGAAGCGGCGCTGCCGCTCGGCAATGCCGACGCACAGGTCGCTTTCATGGCCGCTATGCAGGGCAGTGCAATGCATCATGCGTGGCTGCTCGTCGGGCCCGAAGGCGTCGGCAAGGCGACGTTCGCGGAGGCCGTGGCGCTCCGCCTGCTTGCCGAGGCGAGCGGCACGCGGGCGCTGGCGCCGGGGCTGACGGTGCCCGCCGATCATCCGACCCGCGCGCTGGTCGAGGCGGGTTCGCATCCCGATCTGCGTATCCTGCGCAGGTTGCCGAAGGATGCGGAAAAGCCCGATCAGGATATTGCGCGCAGCATTTCGATCGCGCAGGTGCGCAGCCTGCAACCGATGTTCGCGACGACACCGGCGATGGGCCCGCGCCGCGTCGTCATCATCGATGCCGCCGACGATCTGGAGCGGGGCGGGGCCAATGCGCTGCTCAAGAATCTGGAGGAGCCGCCCGCGGGCACGTTGTTCCTGCTCGTCAGCCATACGCCGGGCCGGTTGCTGCCGACCATCCGGTCCCGGTGCCGGCTGCTGCGTTTTGTGCCGCTCGACGATGCCGCGATGACGCAGGCGCTGAACCGGCTGCTGCCGGAGGCGGATGCGGGCGAGATCGCGGCGCTCGTCGCGACGGGCGAGGGCGCGCCGGGGCGCGCGCTGCGCTACGCCGGGCTAGACGTCGCGGCGCTGGACGATGCGATCGCGACGATCGCGCGCGATGGCGATCCCGGCAACGCCCGCCGCGCGGCGCTGGCCAAGGCGCTGGGAGGCAAGGGCAATGCTCCGCGCTACGAGCTGTTTCTCGAACGCGTGCCCGCGCTCATCGCGCGTGAGGCGCGCGTGCGTTCGGGGCCACGATTGAAGGTCGCGCTCGACGCGCAAGCGGCGGCGCGCGACCTGGCGGGCGCGGCGCTGGGCCTCTCGCTCGATGCGCAGGCGACGGTGTACGAGATGGCGGCCATCGTCGCCACGCTGCGCTGAGCAGCGGTGCGTCAACGCCGGGCTTCACCTGCCCCTGTCGATCGACTAGGGACCCGTCCATGGCCGATCCCTATTACATCACCACCGCGATCCATTATCCGAACGGCCGCCCGCACATCGGTCATGCTTATGAGATGATCGCGGCCGATGCGATCGCGCGGTTCCAGCGGCAGGCGGGGCGCGATGTCCGGTTCCAGACGGGCACCGACGAACACGGCCTGAAGATGGCGCAGACCGCGCGCGCACGCGGCATGGAAACGCGTGCCTTTGCGGATGAGATGTCGTCGTATTTCAGTGACATGGCGAGCAAGCTTGATATCAGCCATGATCGTTTCATCCGCACGGTGGAGCCCGATCACTACGCGGCCAGCCAGGCGATCTGGCGCGCGATGGAAGCGAACGGCGACCTGTATCTGGACCGCTACGAGGGTTGGTATTCGGTCCGCGACGAAGCCTTCTATGACGAGAAGGAACTGGTGGCGGGGGAAGGGGGCCAGCGCCTGTCGCCGCAAGGCACGCCGGTCGAGTGGACCGCCGAAGAGACGTGGTTCTTCCGCCTGTCCAACTATCAGCAGCCCCTGCTCGATTTCTACGCCGCCAACCCCGATTTCATCCGTCCCGAAAGCCGCCGCAACGAGGTGTTGCGCTTCGTCGAGGGCGGCCTGTCCGACCTGTCGGTATCGCGCACCAGCTTCGACTGGGGCGTGCCCGTTCCCGATAGCCCGGGGCACGTCATGTACGTGTGGGTCGACGCGCTGACCAATTACCTGACCGGCGCCGGCTATCCGGACGATACGGCGACGATGGCGCGATACTGGCCGGCCGACCTGCATTTGATCGGCAAGGACATCACGCGCTTTCACACGGTTTACTGGCCCGCCTTCCTGCTGTCGGCAAAGCTGCCGCCGCCGCGCCAGGTGTTCGCGCACGGGTTTCTGCTGCACCGCGGCGAGAAAATGTCGAAATCGCTCGGAAACGTGGTGGGACCGGACGAGTTGACCGAGGCGTTCGGCGTCGATGCGGTCCGCTATTTCCTGCTCCGCGAGGTCAGCTTCGGGCAGGATGGCAGTTATTCGGCGGAAGCGATCGTGACGCGCGTCAACGCCGAACTCGCCAACAGTTTCGGCAATCTGGCGCAGCGGACTCTCTCGTTCATCGCCAAGAATCTGGGCGGCGCGCTGCCGGAGGCGGGGCGTGCCGATCCGGCGGACGCCATGCTGATCGAGGAGGTCGTCGTCGCGTGCGCGGGATTGCGGGCTGCGTTCGGCGACCTGATGCTGAGCCAGGGGATCGAGGCGTGGATGCGCGGCGTGTTCGCCTGCAACCAGTATATCGACGCACAGGCGCCCTGGGCGTTGCGCAAGACCGATCCAGACCGGATGCACGCCGTGCTCGGTACGTTGGTGCGCGCCATCCGCATGCTGGCGATCGCCATCATGCCGGTGGTGCCCGCGTCGGCCGGCAAGGTGCTCGACCAGCTTGGTGCGACCGAGCGCGATCATGCCGCGATCGACGACGACGGCTGGTACGGCCGGCAGGTAGCGTCAGGCTTCGTGATGGCGGCGCCATCGCCGGTCTTTCCGCGGCTCGAACTGCCGACGACCGAGGCGGCGTGATGTTCGCCGACAGCCACTGCCACCTCAATTACAAGGGCCTGATCGAGGATCAGGCGGCCGTCCTGTCGCGCGCGCGCGAACGCGGCGTCGGCGTCATGCTCAACATCGCGACCCGCGAGCGCGAGTGGGACGATATCGTCGCGACCGCGGAACGCGAGCCGGACGTCTGGGCGTCCGTCGGCATCCACCCGCACGAGGCGGACCAGCACCCCCATGCCGATACGGCGAAGCTCGTCGCGCGAGCGCAGCATCCGCGCGTCGTCGGGATCGGCGAGAGCGGGCTGGACTATTTCTACGATCATTCCGACCGCACCCGCCAGCAGACGAGCTTTCGCGCGCATGTCGCGGCGGCGCGCGAAACAGGCCTGCCGCTGATCGTGCATACGCGCGATGCAGAGGAGGACACGCTGGCGATCCTGCGCGACGAGATGGAGCAGGGGCCATACACCGGCGTCATCCACTGTTTCACGGCGAGCGGCGCGTTCGCCGATGCCGCGCTCGCGCTCGGCCTGTATATTTCCATTTCCGGGATCGTCACGTTCAAGAACGCGCGCGATCTTCAGGCGACCGCGGCGCGTCTGCCGGCCGATCGCCTGCTGATCGAAACCGATGCGCCGTTTCTCGCACCCGTGCCGCACCGGGGCAAGACGGGGGAACCGGCGTTCGTCGCGGACACCGCGGCGTTTCTTGCCAACCTGCGCGGCGAGCGTATCGAGAATCTAGCGGCGCGGACCGCAGACAATTTTTACGCGCTTTTTGCGAAGGCGCGCCGGTGAAGGTGCGCATCCTCGGTTCCGGCACGTCGTCAGGCGTGCCGCGGATCGGCAATGACTGGGGCGCGTGCGATCCCGCGGAGCCGCGTAACCGGCGCAGCCGCGCCTCGCTGCTCGTCGAGCATGACGGCGTCCGCATCCTTATAGACACCAGTCCCGACATGCGCGAGCAATTGCTTGCCGCCGACGTCGGCGCAGTGGACGCGATCATTTGGACGCACGATCACGCCGATCACTGTCACGGCATCGACGACGTCCGTCAGATTTTTCACGCTCTCGGTCGCCCCGTCGTCGGTTATGCACGGCAAGCGACGCTGGACGCGCTGCAACGGCGCTTCACCTACGCTTTCGCGGGCCGCGAGGGGTATCCACCAACGATCGCGGCAAACGTTCTGCCCGACCGGCTGACGATTGGTGGCGTGACGATCGACGTGGTCGACCAGCCGCATGGCAACATCCTGTCCGCCGGACTGCGCTTCACGGCCGATGGCAGGTCCGTGGGCTATGCCACGGATTTCCATGTGATGACCGATGCGATGCGTGCGCTATATGCCGACCTTGACGTGTGGATCGTCGACGCGTTGCGCTACGCCCCGCATCCGACGCATCCCGATGTGCCCGCGGTGCTGGGCTGGATTGCCGAGCTGAAACCGCGGCGGTCAGCCTTCATACATATGGACCAGAGCATGGACTATGCCACGCTCCGCGCGACGCTGCCCGCCGGCGTGGAGCCGGGCTATGACGGGCTGGAATTCCATTCATGACGCCGGATTGGGGCGGTCAGGCCGCCCTGTGTCTGCTCCTGCTCATCCTGCCGATCTCGGCACTGATCGCGCGCCGCGTACCGATCCTGCGCGTGTTGCTGTCGCTGGCGAGCTGGGCGGCGATCGGGGCCGTCGCGCTGGTCGCGATCAACCAGCGCGAACGGTTCGATCCCTATCTGCAGCGGATCGCGGCGGCGCTGAAGCTGGACGATCAATCCGTCGTCGGACGGGAAACGCGCATCCGGATGAGCGGTGACGGTCATTTCTGGGCGCGCGTGCGGATCGACGGCGTCGAGCGACGGATGCTCGTCGACAGCGGCGCGACGGTTACCGCTCTATCGGCCGCGACGGCCGCTGCTGCGGGCCTCGACATCAAATCTGGCCTGTTTCCGTTGGTGATCAACACCGCGAACGGTCAGGTCGAAGCCCAGACTGCGACGGTGCGCGACGTCCGGCTAGGCGACATCGCCGCGCGCGATCTGGGCGTCGTCGTATCGCCGGCATTCGGCGACACCGACGTGCTCGGCATGAACTTTCTGTCGAAGCTGAAGTCGTGGCGGGTCGAAGGGCGGACGCTGATCCTGGTACCACACCATCCAAATGTTTTAACATAATACATATTATCGATCCGGTTGAATTGTAAGGGGTGCATTCTAGATCGAAGTGCGAAAACCTAGCTTAAGTGCGGGTTCCACCCGGCGGAGGGTTGCGCATGGGCAGCTACACGCATCTGGATCTCGACGAGCGCCGCAAGCTGTATCAGCTCACCAGCGCCGGTAGAAGTCCGCGCCAGGCGGCGGCCGAGCTCGGGCGTCACCCGTCCACGATCTACCGCGAGCTGAAGCGCAATCACCGGTTTGACGAAGAGCCGATGTTCCGCGGGTACTTTCCGCTGACTGCTCAATCGATGGCGGCTGGGCGACGGCTTAGGGGCGCGAAAATCAGCCGCTATCCCGAGCTCGCCAGCTACATCGTCGACCGGCTGGAAGCCGCCTGGTCGCCGGAGCAGATTGCCGGCTACCTTCGGCACCGTACCGCAGGGCCGCTTCGGGTGAGCCATGAAACGATCTACCAGTTCGTGTATGGGCCCGACGGTCAGGCGGCCAAGCTGGCACGGCTGCTGCCCACCGGCAGGCGGAAACGCCGACGTCGCTACGCTCGCAAGCCACGCGGCCTGAACATCCCGCCCGCCCACACCATCGCGGCTCGACCGCCAGACATCGCTGAGCGGGCCGACTTTGGCCATTGGGAAGGCGACCTCATCGCGTTCAAGCTGCAGCACGGTAAGGCTAACCTCACCTCGCTGGTTGAGCGCCGGAGCCGCTTCACCGTGCTGACGCCCAACAGCAGCCGTCACTCGGCCGGCATCATGGAAGGCATCGAGCGCCACCTCGGCACCTTCCCCCCTTCCCTCCGTCGCACCATCACGCTTGACCGGGGCACCGAGTTCGCCGGGTATGGGCGCCTACGGGAGAGCTTGGGCATGACCGCGTACTTCTGCCAGCCCTCAGCGCCATGGCAGAAGGGCAGCGTGGAGAACAGCAACGGCAGGATACGGCGCTTCCTGCCCTCCGACACGGACATCGCACAGGTACCGCGAGGCGAGCTCGAGCAGTTGGTAGACCGCCTCAACCGAACGCCACGCAAGTGCCTTGCATATCGAACGCCGGGCGAGGTCCTGGCCGAGCAGGTCGCCCTCGTGCTTGAAGCGGAACCGTGACGTTTCGGCATGTCCGCAAGCGCCCAAACTCGCCATCTCAGCCACCGATGATCGTTCCCGAAATCGGCCGCTCGTACAGGATGCGGTCGGCGGTAGAGGAGCAGCAGCCTCGGGCGGACTTAGCTCTTCACTACCAGCCCTGCCCGCCATCGACGCCTGCAAGGATGGCGTCAGTCGCCGCACACGGCGGCCCTGAAAGAGTCCGACCCGTAAAGCGCAACAAAGGCGGAGCGTTTGGCATCGTGTCGCGACCTGTCCTAAGCTCGACGACATGGAACCTAGCAGCAAAGCCACCGCGAAAATACCAAACGATAGTCCTGTCCTTGAAGGCGTAGGCTCGAACGAACTGCCGGGGCGGCAATGTCCTTGATTTTTCGTCCACAACATCGGACGGATTGAAGCTCTCTCCAACATCTGCGATGCCCAAATTTTGCCTGCGAAATTCAGCGGCAACCTCTGGAAGATCGCGCAGTGAGTTAACGATTCGGGCTGGCTCGGAAAGTTGGCACTGCGCTGGGACACCCCCCAGCGGTTTCGAGGCTATGGTTTGGGCATTTGCGACCGGGTGACTGAACCCAAGAGCGCAGGTTACAGCCAAGATCCGTGCTTTGTTCTTCGGCATGCCGCATCTCCGATCTCAGCGACTCAATGGTCGCACACGAACCCTTGCTACGATGCCGGGGGTCGGCGACTGTCCGCTTATAGCTCTTCCATGACAATACCGGCCCGGCTGTTCACCTGCCAATCTCGGCCATTGGCGTACGTCGCCGTTCGGGCCGGCAACGAGCGTGTGTGATTAAGAGGCTAGACAACAGTCCGGTTCCGCGACCAAGAAGGTGATAGTTGTCCCTTACGTCGCCTTCGCCGTCAACGATACTGAAACCCTGGACGCTTATGATACGATCACTCGCAATGAGAGTGACCCCATGACGGCAAACCGCGAGCCCGAGGTACGATCAGGCGCCAGGGGAGGATGGATGGCGCGCGCCATTGCCAGCCTTCTTCTGGGTATTATATCCCTACCCTTGGGCTCTGGAGGCATCTTCAATGCCGTACGCGGCCATGCTTCGCCGCCCGAAACGTTCGTGTCGATTGTTTTCTTTGTGGTCGGTGTTGCGTCGCTTCGTGGTGTGATCCGCAGCCTCAAACACTATCGGCACCCCAGCTCGCTGATCATGGACGAAGATGGGATCGAGGTGGCGGATATCTATCAAACTCGAAGATGGGCGTGGACCGACATTCTCGGTGCGACGACCGGTCGGGGTACTATCTTCATTACGTTGATCGTTCGTCGGTCGGCGCGGAGCCATTCCTACGTCGACATCGGTCCCTGGCCGAGAGGCACGCTACGAGATATTCTCGCCGAAAAGGCTGCGCGGTAGCGCTGCAACCTTTCGAAGGTTGTACTTGTGCCCTCCTATGCCTTTAGAGGGCTGCTCACCGAGCCGTCCGCGCATAATTGCTAGTGGTTGTTCGCGGCCGTTACCGGCGTGACCGAGCCCGCTGCTGTCGCAGCGGGTCCGAGGGCGCAAGAGCCGAGAGGCCATCGCATCAGCGGGGCAGCGCTGCGCTGCTTGGGAGGCTACACGCTGCCCCGCTGCCACGAGGCGGTGTCGCACTTCGGCTTGAAACCGCAAAGCGCCCATACGAAAGGAGACATCTCCGCTCGTACGAAAGGAGACTCCTGGCTTGAGCAGCCCATCCCGGGCTTGCTGCAAGGAGTCCGATGATGACGGGTGCTGTTGAGCCGTTCGAAGGGAACGAAATTGGTTCGTACGCGGGCAAGGCCATTCAGGCATACCTCGATAAGAGGATCAGTGTTGCGGACCTTAAAGCGTCTCTCGGCGTAGCTCGAGCTTATATGTACCGCCTCATTGAGCGGTACCGGCTCGACGGTGAAGCAGGCCTCGTCTCTAAGAAGGTCGGAAACTCAAACGGGTCACGTGCGGTCGGCGACCGCAAGCGGATCATGGACCTAGTCCGAGAGTAAGCGTCCGGTGACGGCGTCACCTCAAACGGGCCGGTAGTTCCACGGCAGCAGTTCAGCGACCCGGCGGGCCGGATGGTCTGCGATGCGTCTGATGGTGTCGGCCAGCCAGGCCTCGGGGTCGACGCCGTTGAGCCTGGCGGTTTCCACCAGGCTGTAGATGCTGGCGGCGCGGTGCCCGCCCTGGTCGGAGCCCGCGAATAGCCAGTTTTTGCGCCCGACGGCGATACCGCGCAGCGAGCGCTCGGCGGCATTGTTGTCGATCTCCAGGCGACCATCGTCGGCATAGCGGGTCAGCGCCTGCCAGCGGGCGAGCGCATAGCGGATGGCGACCGCAAGGTCGGAGCGCCGGGACAGCTTCGGTCCGGTCGCGTCGAGCCACTGGCGGAAGGCATCGAGCAGCGGTCCGGCCCTGGCCTGGCGCGCGTGCCGTCGCTCGTCAGGGAGCCGGCCACGCACATCCCGTTCGACGGCATAGAGGCCGGCGATATGGTCCAGTGCCTCGCGGGCCGTGGGGGAGCCGGTTGCGGCATGGACGTCGAAGAACTTGCGCCTGACATGCGCCCAGCAGGCCACCTCTGCGATGCGGTCGCCATAGAGGCGGTCGAACCCGGCATAGCCATCGGCGTGCAGATCGCCCCGGAACCGGGCAAGATGTCCGGCGGGTCGTTCGCCCTTGCGGTCGGGCGCGTAGTGGAACAGCACGGCGGGCGGAGCCTCGCCGCCAGCCCCGCGCTCGTCGCGTACATAGGTCCACAGCCTGCCCGTCCTGGTGCGACCGGCACCAGGGGCCAGTACCGGCACCGGCGTGTCGTCGGCATGGAGGGTCGCGCCGCCCATGACGTGGCGCTCGAGCGCGTCGACCAAGGGGCCGAGGAGCGCGGCCGAGCGCCCGACCCAGTCGGCGAGCGTGGAGCGGGCAAGGTCGACGCCCTGGCGAGCATAGATGCCCGACTGGCGGTAGAGCGGCAGATGGTTGGCGTATTTGGACACCAGCACATGGGCGAGCAGCCCCGCACCGGGTCGACCGCGCTCGATGGGCATGGACGGCAACGGCGCCTGCACTATGCGCTCGCATGACCGGCAGCTGAGCCGCGGCCGGACGTGGCGCACGACCCGGAACGAGGCGGGCACATAGTCGAGCTGTTCCGTAACGTCCTCGCCCATGCGCCGCATGGCACCACCGCAGTCGGGGCAGACGCACGGTGCCTCATGCACGACCTCGGTGCGGGGCAGATGATCGGGCAGCGGCTGTCGATACGGCCTGGCGGTCTCCCGTGTCCGGGTGACCACCGGCATCGCCGCAGTGGCGGCTTCCGCCTCGCGCTCTTCCAGCCCGAGTTCCAGCTGGTCAGCCTGGTGCGTCAGCTTCTCCGACGAACGGCCGAAGGCCATGCGCCGCAGCCGCGCGACCTGCATCCGCAACTGCTCCAGCTCGGCGCCGGCAGCAATGAGCATGGCCTTCAGAAGGGCGATATCGTCGGGCAGCGAGGCGGCATCGGGCGACACGCCCGCTTATACCAGAACCCCCGTGCCGATACACGCGAAAGCCGCAGGAAACCGTACTTTTTACCAGGCCAAGGTCGGCTGCGAGGACCGGATCGGATGCCGCCAGTCCACCCCTTCGAGCAGCATCGACAGCTGCGCCGGGGTCAGCACCGCGACGCCGTCCGCGGTCGCCGGCCAGGTGAACCGGCCCCGCTCCAGACGCTTGGCATGGAGCACGAGACCCTGACCATCCCACCACAGCAGCTTGACCAGATCGCCACGCTTGCCCCGGAAGGCGTACACCGCACCGCCAAACGGATCCTGGCGCAGCCGCTGCTGTACCAGCGCGGCCAGCCCGTCGAAGCCCTTGCGCATGTCCGTGACCCCGGCCGCCAGATACACCCGGACACCGCCCGGCGGCCCGATCAAGCAAACCCCGCCAGCACGGTCTTGAGCACCCGCGCGTCGATGGGAGGTGCCAGGCGGATGCGTTGCCCGGCCGGGCCGACCACTTCCACCACACCCGGTCCGAGCGGCTCCGAATGCGGCACCATGGGCGCGCCCGCCACCTCGACCGGAATGAATGCCGGCCCCGGCAACGGCAATGCTTCGCTCGCCACCCCGTCGCGCAGCAGCGTGCGTCGCCAGCGATACACCAGCGACGTGCACACCCGGTGTCGCCGCGCCACCTCCAGCACGCTGGCACCCGGCATCATCGCCTCCGACACGATCCGCGCCTTGTCATCTTCGCTGAACCGCCGGCGCGGTTCAGGCCCAACCATCTCGATAATTCGCGTCGCCATGATGCCGCACCGGTGTCTGCCACAGTGCCGAACCTGTGGCTTGCGCATCACCTCGTCAGCAAGGTGGAGAAGACCGGACGCTTACGTCCGAGACCACTATCCCGATTTTGGTCCCACGCTTGCAGCTGAGAAACTCCTCGAGCAACATGGAGAGAAGGTCGGCGTAACGACGCTGAGCAGGTGGATGAAAGAAGCCGGTCTTTGGATCGACCGTCGCAGCCGCCGACCGAGGATCTTCTCACCTCGAGAACCGCGCGAATGCCGCGGCGAACTGATCCAAGTTGACGGATCGTACCACCGTTGGTTCGAGAAGCGTGGCGACGAGTGCTGCCTGATCGTCTTCATCGACGATGCCACTAGCGAGCTCATGTACCTTCAGTTCGTTGAGCACGAGACGTCTTATAACTATATGAGCGGCCTGAAGATCTACATCGAACGTTTCGGCATCCCTGGTGCGCTGTTCTCTGACCGACACGCGATCTTTCGCGTTCCCAACCTGACTTCCGAGGGCGAGCGGGGTCAGACGCAGTTTGCGCGTGCTTGCGTGCGTCTCGGTATCGAGACGATCTGTGCGAAAACGCCGCAGGCCAAGGGTCGGGTGGAGCGCGCCAACCGCACTCTCCAGGACCGGCTGATCAAGGAGATGCGACTTCGTGACATCTCGACAATGGAGAAGGGCAACCTATTCCTCGGCGAATATATACGTATGCACAACGAGCAGTTCGCGCGCCCACCACGAAGCGATCAGAACGGTCATCGGCCGGCGCCCAACCTCGATCTCCGATCACTGATGACGTACACGGTCGAGCGGAAGGTCTTCAAGGATCTGACCGTTTCGTTCAACAAAATTAGGTACGTCCTGGAAGAGTCGGAGACCAGTTGTAGAGCGATCGGAAAGCGAGTGATCGTTGCTGTCCCGCTCGAAGGTGCCGTGGAGATCCTCTTCGAGGAGATCCCCCTTCCCTACAAAATCTTCGACAAGATCCGCCGCGTGCCTGGCACTCCCGAAGTTTTCGATCACAAGCAGTTGGGTGCGGCGTTCGCGCTCGCAAAGGCGATCGGTGAGGCCGAGCCGCACCACTTCCAGAGAAATGGGCACGTGCTGGCGGGATTCCGCAAGCAGTTCTCGGATCCTGCCGACCTGAAAAGCAAGTCGCTTCAGGGCGCTTCGGCCTCTGTCCGCAAGACGTTCAACGGTCGACCTCGTACACCTCTTGGTCGTCATCCGATCGTCATTGCGGAACCCGCTCGGCGAAATTGACGGTCAGCCGGCTTCTTCCCCGAATGCTCTGCAGCGGCGCGTGAAGGCGCGCAACAGCTGATAATCTTCGAGGTATTTTCTGGCCCTGATTTCCGGGTCGGGTTCGTCCCGGATCGGCAGGAAGGCCCGGAGACCGAGACCGGGTCGCAGATCGACCGAGAGCATCTCGATGAGCGCAAATGCCTCACGTCCTGACCATCGCCAAGAAGGAGAGATGCCGGCGCGTCTGTAGAACCTGCTCTCCTGAGGCTCTCCCGTTAAGTCCCGTCGATCGACCAAGGCGCTCCCCAGCGTCCTGTTCAGCGCGCGGGCAGCCTTTCGATAAAGGGCAGTCTCCAACGCAGTCGACTCGATTGTCCCTGCAAGCGAGCTTCGATCGATTCTGATGGTTCCGCTTTTCAACTCTCCGGAACTCGCGAGCAGGGCCCAGCCGATGGCGGTGACTTGCCGCGCATCGAAGCAGATGGCGCCGACCCGGTCCGTTGGCAGGACTTCCGAGGCGATCTCGCCTTCGTACCGTTTGACGTACATGTACATGCGCGCACCTGCCCCCGATCTAAATGCTTGGGAGCGCCGGCGGAGCCGGGTGTTCGTAACCTGGGCACACGGTCCAAGCGCCGCCGCTTTTAGGCAAGCCCTGGACATGTGCGTCGGCCACCCGGCCACGAAGCTCGTGACCGGCGTGTGACTCCTGGGGTTACGACGCCCCACCTCCGGGACGTACCGGCAGGCCAGCGCCTTATGGAGATCCTGCTTGGGCGTCGCAAGTCCTCCTAGGCAGGCGGAGCTTTGTAGATCAACCTGCGCCGGGGCGTGTGACGTCCGAGCAGGTTCCGCTTTGTTGGACGTTTGAAACGCACCTCACTGACGTCTCGGAGGGTTTTTCCCCTTCCCTGTCCGCGCTGGCGAGAAGGAGCTGAGGGTCAGAAGTAACCCCACGCATGGAGGCGATTTGACCCAATTTCGGTCATTCAGCAGCATCTTGCGCCTCCCCAGAACCGGACGCCTGTTAACCTCTTAGGTCCCTACCAGGTACGGATGGGATCTGCACCAGATGGCCGGTCATCCCTCATGCACACGATCTGACGCGGACTTCTGACACCCCGAACGCCGCAGCAAACCGCCGGCTGCGCGCTGGTGTCACAACCGGACGGTTGTGACACCAAGGGTCACGTCAGATACGCATGAACGATCTCGACCAATTCCTCTGCCGCGGCACGTTGCGGGCTGTCAGCGGACGACGACGGATCGATCAGATGCTCGCGGATGTGGTCCTCGATGACCTCGGCAATGAAGCCGTCCAGTGCGCCCCGGCACGCCGTCGCCTGTTGCAGCACGCGCGCGCACTCGCGGTCCTCCTCGACCGCGCGCTCGATCGCCTCAAGCTGCCCGCGCATGCGTTTGAGGCGGTTGAGCAGCTTCTTCTTCTCTTTTTCGACGTGGCTCATGCCTGCTCCGGTTATTCAGGGTTGATCCTATACCCCGGATAGGTATGTGGCGTCCATCAGTCGCGAAGGTTCGCGACTCGAAACCACGGTGCGCGCCTGCGTGCCAGACGAAGGACCAAGATGAACGCCCGATCTGCCGCCGTGTCCAGCGAGGACGACAGTAGGAGCTTTGCTCCGCTGATCCGCACCGCGGGACAGGAAACGGTCGGGGAGTTCGCGCCCATCGCCTGATTGCGGTGTCGCCGATCTCCCGGACCGGATTTTAACCCGGAATACCAGGAGGTCGCCATGACCCTGCTTGTGCTGCGTGTCGAACGACACCCCGATACTGTCCGCGTCGAGCATCTGAGCCGACGCATTCGCCTTGCTCTCTATACGTCCGGCATTCCGCGAAGGCGGGTGGTCTGATCCCGATCACCCGGCGCCACTTCTCTGCGCCGTAACCGAATAGCAGCAGGATAATCTCATGATCCGGACACCCTCGCTGCTGGCGAGCGCCTGCGCGCTTGCCAGCGTCACTCTTCACGCGCCTGCGATGGCTCAGGACGTTCAGGAGCGCGCGCCCGCCGTCACCGCGCCCGCCGCAACCGTCCTGCCAGATGCGATGCCCGCGGATGAACGCATTGCGATCCACGGTCAGGCGACATTCGTCCTCCAAGGCACGCCTGGCTTCGCCTCTCCGTACAGCGGCACCAACAGCCTGACGCCGCGGCAGGCCAAGGAGACGGTGGACGTGACGCTTTACGCCGGCGTGCGCCCGTGGGCGGGTGGCGAGCTATGGGTGAACCCCGAGATCGATCAGGGTTTCGGTCTATCGAACACGCTGGGCGTCGCAGGCTTCCCCAGCGCGGAGGCGTACAAGGTCGGCCGGAGCAATCCCTATTTCCGGCTTCAGCGGCTGTTCTTCCGCCAGACAATCGGATTGGGCGGGGAGCGCGAGGCGGTAGCGGGCGTCGCCAACCAGCTTGGCGGATCGCGCATGACCGATCGCCTCGTTCTGACCGCGGGCAAGTTCGGCGTCGGCGATGTGTTCGACACCAACAGCTACGCGCACGATCCGCGCGGCGATTTCCTCAACTGGTCGGCGGTCGATGCCGGCAGCTTCGATTATGCCGCGGATGCTTGGGGCTACACTACCGGCGTCGCGGCCGAATGGTATCGACGCGCATGGACGCTGCGCTTGGGCGCCTTCAACCTGTCGAAGGTGCCCAACGGCGAAACCCTGGAGACAGGGTTTCAACAATACCAGTTCGATGCCGAGATCGAGCATCGTCATATGCTGGCCGGTCGGCCGGGAGCCGTGCGTGTAACGGTGTTCCGCAATCGCGGACGGTTCGGGCGCTTTGACGAAGCGCTGGCGCTGGCAAGGCTCACCGGCGACGATGCCGATACGGCGCTAGTGCGTCGTCGGCGCACGCGCGCCGGTATCAGCGTCAACGCGGAGCAGGCCGTCACCGACGCGCTGGGCATCTTCGCTCGCGCCGGCATTGCCGATGGCCAGGTCGAGCCCTATGATTTCACCGATATCGATCGCACGGCGCAGCTCGGCTTGGTGCTTAAAGGCGCCTGGTGGCGACGTGTCGGCGATACGGTCGGCGCGGTGTTCATCGTCAACGGCATCAGCCGCGAGCATCAGCGCTATCTCGACGCGGGCGGCTTGGGGGTTCTGGTCGGCGATGGGCGGCTTCCGCACCCCGGCTCGGAATATATCGGCGAAGCCTATTACAAACTGGTCGCGGTAAAGGGCGTCGAGTTCTCGCTCGACTATCAGTTCGTCGCAAACCCCGGTTACAATCGCGACCGCGGCCCGGCCAACGTGTTCGCGTTTCGCGCGCACGGAGCCTTTTGACGGTGCCCGGCCGATGTCCCGGCACCGCCACACTCCGGCGCGGTGGGAGCTGATGGTGCCGCCCCGTGTCTGGTTCACCTTGGCGGACGGGTCACTCCACGGCATCCGTCTGCTTGTCCGCACTCGCATCCGCGCACCGCGGCTGCTGAATTTCGGCATGATCCTGACCGCACGCTTCTCGCGTGCCGGCGTCGCCTCATGGCGGCATCGGATTACGAGAAAAGGATGACGATGTGACGCCTCAAGCGCCTGACGTTCAGCGCACCGGATTCCTCGGCTTCTCGCCCCGTCGCCTCCGCGGCGGCATCGGCTGGCCCGATCTGGCGCTGTTCGCGATCCTGCTTGCCGCCGGTGTCGGCGTCGCCAAGGGTGTGCATGACGCGATCGAGCCGCTGTCACGGCTTCGCGTGGAGGCGGTGACGCTCGATTGGCGCAATCTGCCCCAATATGCGCTGCTGACGACGCTACGCCTGTTCGCCGCGCTGGCGGCATCCTTCGTCTTCACGGTGCTCGCCGCGACCGCGGCGGCCAAGAGCCGGCGCGCCGAACTGGTCATCATCCCGGCGCTCGACATCCTCCAGTCAGTGCCGGTGCTCGGCTTCATGACCTTTACCGTCACCGCGTTCATGGGCCTGTTTCCCGGCAGCCGGGTGGGCGTTGAATGCGCCGCGATCTTCGCGATCTTCACCAGCCAGGCCTGGAACATGGCCTTCAGCCTGTACCAATCGCTGCGACAG
Source organism: Sphingomonas sp. FARSPH (assembly GCF_003355005.1). Classification (NCBI taxonomy): domain Bacteria; kingdom Pseudomonadati; phylum Pseudomonadota; class Alphaproteobacteria; order Sphingomonadales; family Sphingomonadaceae; genus Sphingomonas; species Sphingomonas sp. FARSPH. The sequence goes on from NZ_CP029985.1 coordinate 2,978,579, forward strand.
GTGCCCGCAGACCTGAACGAGGTCGCCAGCGGGTTCGGTCTGTCGCCGTTGCGCCGGCTGCTGCGCGTCGAGCTTCCGTTTTCGACGCCGGGCCTCGTGTGGAACGCGATGATGTCGATGTCGGGCGGCTGGTTCTTCGTCGTCGCGTCGGAAGCGATCAGCGTCGGTCATACCCAGATCATGCTGCCCGGCATCGGGTCGTGGCTCGCGCTCGCGATCGAGCGACAGGACCTAACGGCGGTAGCGCAGGCGGTCGCCGCGATGGCGATCGTCATCCTGCTTTACGACCAACTTGTGTTCCGGCCCATCATCGCCTGGGCGGACCGCTTCCGCGTCGAACAGACCGCCAGCGCCCATCCGCCGCAGTCCTGGGTTTACGACCTCTTCCGGCGTGCTCGGTTGCTGCCGTCGCTGACGGCGCCGCTAAGGGCCGGAGCGGCGCTGATCTTCGTGGCGGAGGCCGCGCCCCGACAGATGGTGCAGCGTCGCCGGTTCGCACCGCGCAAGGACGACCGGTTGCCGGGCCTGCACTTGTGGACGGTGCTGGTCATCGCTGCCGCGATCGCGGCGAGCCTCTATGCCGTTCGCTTCCTCGGCCAGACGCTGACACCAGGCGATGCCGTACGGGCGCTGGGTTACGGCCTGCTGACCTTGCTGCGCGTCGTCGTGCTGATCGCCATCGCCAGCCTGATCTGGGTGCCGATCGGTGTCTGGATCGGCCTGCGCCCGCTGTGGGCGGCGCGCATCCAGCCGGTCGCGCAGTTCCTCGCCGCCTTCCCGGCCAACGTCCTGTTCCCGATCGCGGTGGTCGTCATCGTCCGCTTCCACCTCGATGCCGACGTGTGGCTGTCGCCGCTGATGGTGCTGGGCACGCAATGGTACATCCTGTTCAACGTCATCGCCGGCGCAAGCGCGATCCCCAACGATCTGATCGAGGCGAACCGGATGTTCGGGGTGCGAGGCTGGCAATGGTGGCGACGCCTGATCCTGCCCGGTATCTTCCCCTATTACGTCACCGGAGCGCTGACCGCGTCCGGCGGTTCGTGGAATGCGAGCATCGTCGCCGAGGCCGTGTCCTGGGGATCGACCCACCTGCGCGCGACGGGGCTCGGCAGCTATATCGCGGACGCGACCGCGGCCGGGGACAGCGCGCGTGTGCTGCTCGGCATCATGGTCATGTCGGTGTTCGTGATCGCGATCAATCGCCTGCTCTTCCGCCCGCTCTACCGCATCTCCGAACGCCGCCTGCGCCTGTCCTGAGGAACCACAAGGCATGACCATTGCCCGCCCCAAGCCCGTCGTCACCATCGAGCGCCTGAGCCATAGTTATGGCGGCATCGAAGGCGGCACGCTGATCCTCGATGATGTCGAGCTGACCGTGAACGAGGGTGAGGTCGTCGGCCTGCTCGGGCGGTCGGGCTCGGGCAAATCCACCCTACTGCGCTCGATCGCTGGCCTGGTCAGCCCGACCGCGGGCGAGCTGACCTTCGCTCCTGACGATGCCGGTGATCCCCGATCGGTCGCGATGGTATTCCAGTCGTTTGCGCTGATGCCGTGGCTGACCGTCCAGCAGAATGTCGAGCTGGGCCTTGAAGCGCAGCGGGTGCCTGCGGATGAACGACGCCGACGTGCATTGGCCGCGATCGACCTGATCGGCCTCGACGGGTTCGAGAACGCCTTCCCCAAGGAGTTGTCGGGCGGGATGCGCCAGCGCGTCGGTCTGGCGCGCGCGCTGGTGGTCGAACCGTCGCTGCTGTTGATGGACGAGCCGTTCTCCGCACTCGACGTATTAACGGCCGAGACGTTGCGAACCGATCTTCTCGATCTGTGGGACGAGGACAAGCTCGGCATCTCGTCGATCCTGATCGTCACCCACAATATCGAGGAAGCCGTGCTGATGTGCGACCGCATCCTCGTGCTGGCATCCAACCCCGGGCGGATCGTCGCGGAGTTCCGGGTCGATCTTCCGCAACCGCGGGATCGGCTCGATCCGGTTTTCCGTGATCTGGTCGAGCAGATTTATGCCCGGATGACGCAGCGCCCCGTGCCGTCGCCCGCATCCGCTACGCCGTCGATCGAACACGGTATCGATCGTCCGCTACCCGACGTGTCGGTCAACACGCTCGCCGGCCTGATTGAGGAGGTCGAGGCCGCCCCTTTCTCGGGCCGCGCGCCGCTCTCAGCCCTCGCGGACACGCTTCAACTCGAAATCGATGACCTGTTTCCGATTGTGGAAAGCCTTCAGCTCCTGCAGTTTATCGACGTGGTGGACGGGGATGCGGTGCTGACCAAGCGCGGTCACGCATTCGCGCAAGAGGACACGGATCAGCGGAAGGCCAATTTCCGGCGCACGCTGGAGACACATGTGCGGCTTGCCCGTCATATCCGCACGGTGCTGGACGAGCGGCCGACACACCAGGCACCGGCACGTCGTTTCCGCGACGAGCTCGAGGATCACATGTCGCCTGACTTTGCCGAGGTGACGCTGAAGACAGTAACGGAATGGGGCCGCTACGCGGAGCTGTTCGCCTATGACGATGACGATGACAGGTTCAGCCTCGATGACCCGGCCTGAACCATACTCACCTGATTACATAGGTGTCAGGACCGGACGGCTCTGACGCTTGGGGTTTCGAAGACAATGGCAGTGCTCGAAGGCCGTCGCTTACGAATACCAGTTCTCAGGCAGTCGAGCCGATCGTCATTGCGCCGTGCTTCCGCTTGGCTTCCGGCTCGACGTGAATCGAGATGATACTGTCCGGGTGCTCAACCTTCAGTGCCGCCTCGATCCTGTCGCAGATGGCATGCGACGCAGCGACGGTCATCGATCCGGGCACAATCAAGTGGAAATCGATGAACGTCATACGGCCGGCATGCCGGGAGCGAAGATCATGCGCCTCCAGCGCCCCAGCCATGTGCGCGTTGATCGTCGCCTCGACGGCCGCGAGGTCCTCGGGCGGTAACGCGGTATCCATCAGTCCCCCGACGCTTTCCGTAATGAGGTGCCAGCCTGCCCACAGAATGTTGAGCGCCACCAGCGCAGCAAGGATGGGGTCGAGAATTTCCCAACCGGTCACCGCGACCAGCAAGACGCCGACGATCACGCCCCCCGAGGTGTAAACATCGATGAGCAGGTGCTTGCCGTCCGCCACCAGTGCGGGCGAACGGCGTTGCCGGCCGGTGCGGATCAGCAGCCAGCTCCATAGGCCGTTCAGCGCCGACGCGCCCGCACTCACGGCAAGGCCCAGCGCAGGGGCTTGCAACGGGTGTGGATCACGAAACGCGCCATAGGCTTCCCGCAGGATCGCGAGCGAGGCGACGAGGATCAGCACGCCTTCCAGAACAGCGGAGAAATATTCCGCCTTGGAGTGCCCATAGGGATGATCGGCATCGGCCGGCCGCAGGCTGATCCGGATCGCGAAAAATGCCGCTACGGCCGTGACGACGTTGATGATGCTCTCGATCGCATCCGAGTAGAGCGCGACGCTGCCTGTCAGGGCATAGGCGAGGTATTTCAGGCCGAGAACGACCAGGCTGACGAGGATGCTCCCCGCCGCCAGTTTCAGGATGTTCGTCGGCTTCGCCGCTGCCGCGCCCGTCACCGGCGGTTGCCTGAGCTGATGGCCGGCACGCAGTTGGCAATGCGGCTTGCGGTTTGCGTCTCTGCCACGTTCTACGCCTCCCTCACGCCGCGCCGGACAGATGCTGGAACAGGATCGATCCGCCGATGGCAACAAGAACGAACCCGCCAAGGATGCCGGCATAGCGACCGAGATAGGGACCGACATGCTTGCCCAGGATCATGCCGCCTGTCGCTACCACCGTCGTGATCCCGCCGATGACCGCACATGCGATCCAAAGGTTCACGTCCATGAGCGCAAGGGAGACCCCGACGGCCGCAGCATCGATGCTGGTTGCGATGGCGGTCGCGGCCAGACGCCAGAAACTCGGGCTGGAAGGCTCGGATACCTCGTCCGCATCGTTTTGCTGAAGGGCTTCGCGGATCATATAGGCACCGACTGCGAGTAAAAGCCCGAACGCCACCCAACGGTCGTAGCTGGCGATCCAGTCGTTCAGCAAATAGCCGAGCAGGTAGCCGATCGCCGGCGTCAGCGCCTCGAAGAAGCCGAAGACGATGCCGACGCGCATCGCGTCCGACCAGCGGCTCCGCTGCTCCGTCGCGCCTTTGCCAAGCGACGCCGCGAAGGCGTCAACGGACAGGCTGGCGCCGAGGGCGCCAAGCGTCAGAATACCAGTCATGCAACATCACTCAGGGGCCTGACAAACAACGACGAGCCCACCTCCGGCCACTTAGAGGCGACACGTCGTTGGTCTTGCCGGGCAAGCCTGATGGCTTGCTGTCCACGCCACGGCGGCAATCCGAAGATGCCGGCGATTATGTTGACGAGGACCCCGCGCAGCAGGTGGCTACTCCCCAAGGAACGACGCAGTACCTAGCGGGATAGGGCAATCCGATCAATCCCATCCGATTGCTTTTGACAAACAATAGTCATAGGGGGTACGCCTATGTCACACCTTACCGGGACTAATGCCGATCTCGTCGCGCGCGTTCGCCGCATCGCAGGTCAAGTGAATGCCGTGGAGCGCGAACTGACGGCTGACGCGTCATGCACGAAGGTGCTGCACCTCGTCGCAGCCGTTCGCGGTGCGGTAAACGGCCTGATGGACGAGATCATTGCCGAACACCTGGAGGCGCACGTCGCGCGTCCCGGTCTGAGCGACGAGGAACGCGCCGAGGGTGCTGAAGAACTGCTGGCGGTGATCCGCCGCTACGCAAAGTAGGTCGGCTAATGGCTACCCTGTCCGAACTCGACGCTCACACCCATGAGCATGTCTACCTTGGCGCAGCGCACGACGAGAATGCGCGCCGCACGCGCTGGGTCGTCGCGCTGACGGCCGTGATGATGATCGGCGAAATCATCGCCGGCTATGTGACGGGCTCGATGGCGCTGCTTGCGGACGGCTTTCACATGGCAACCCACGCTGGTGCGCTTACCGTCGCGGCGGTCGCCTATTCCTTTGCGAAGCGCCATGCCCGCAACCCCGCGTACAGTTTCGGCACCGGCAAGGTAGGCGATCTAGCCGGGTTCGCATCCGCTATGGTGCTGGGACTGATATCGCTCGCGATCGGCGTCGAGTCTGTTGCCCGTCTTTTCCAGCCCATCACCGTCGCGTTCGGTGAAGCTACCTGGATCGCGGTAATCGGCCTGCTGGTGAACATCGCCTCCGCTTTCCTGCTTTCCGGCGGGCACGGTCATGACCATGGGCACCACCACGGTCACGATCATGGGCGCGGGCATCACCACGGCCATGGTCATGGCGGCGACAACAATCTGCGCTCGGCGTACATCCATGTTCTGGCCGACGCCCTGACCTCGGTGCTCGCTATCGCTGCCTTGGTGGCGGGCCGGTATCTGGGCTGGGTCTGGATGGACCCGGTCATGGGGATCGTCGGCGCGATCGTCATCGCGCGTTGGTCGTGGACGCTGATGCGGGACATCGGCCATCCTGCTCGACCGGACTGACAACCATGTCGCCGACGAAATTCGCGAGCTGGTCGAGACACCCGGCGATGCGCGAATCACCGATCTCCACGTCTGGCGGGTGGGGCCGGAAGCCCATGCCGCGATCGTCAGTGTGGTCGGAAAGCCTGACGTGACGCGCGAGCTGATCGAGCGCCGGCTCGCGCCGGTGCACGAACTCGCCCACCTTACCATCGAGCGCCGCTAAGCCATGAAATCGCCTTGCGTTGAGCTATGCGGCTTTGATGGTCGTAGTGGCTGGTGCCGGGGGTGCGGCCGCTCGCGCGAGGAAGTGCGGCGCTGGCGCAACTTGCGGCCCGGCGAGGCGCGCCGGGTGCTGGACGAGCTGCCCCGCCGACTGACGAAACTGGCGCAGACGGACTCGCCGGCTCGGGCGAGCAAATCGTGATCTACCTGGCCATCAAGGCAGCTATCTCCGGGGTGCTCATCGCCGTCGCCTCGGAGTTGGCGAAACGCTATCCCGGTTTCGGGGCGCTGATCGCGTCACTCCCTCTTGTATCCGTGCTGGGCATGATCTGGCTGTGGAACGCGAAGCCCGACTCGGAGAACATGGCTGCGCACTCCGCGGCGACGTTCTGGTACGTCCTGCCGTCGCTGCCGATGTTCCTCGTCATCCCCGTCCTGCTCCGGCAGGGCTTGCCCTTCTGGCTTGCGCTGACGATGGGGTGCGTGCTGACAATCGCGCTGTATTCCGCGATGACATTCACCGGACCAAGGTTCGGGCTGCGGCTGTGATTGTAATCGGCCTGTGACGTAGGGTCGCGTCTGCAACCAGTCGAACACTGATCCGTGATGCCGCGAAGCGCTGACCTTTGATCGAATATGCGCTGCTGTTCGCCGGGGCGTTTGTGGCGGCCGCGATTTCGGGATCGGCCGGGTTTGCGGGTGCGCTCCGGCTCCTGCCCCTCTTCACGCACATCGTCGGCGTCAATGCGGCGGTGCCGCTACTGACGATCGCGCAGCTTGTCGGCAACCTGTCTCGGGCTGCCTTCGGTATCCGCGACATACGCTGGCGCCCGGTCCTGCTTTTTCTCAGCGCCGCGCTGCCTGCCGCCGCACTTGGAGCCTGGTGGTTCGCGGAGCTTCCCAAGGCGCTGATGGTACGCGGCATGGGTGTCGCGATCCTGATCTTTGTCGCGCTGAAATTGCGCGGGCTGACATTCGCGCCGTCGCCGCGGCTGCTGATAATCGGCGGAGCCGTAGTCGGGCTGCTGTCCGGACTGGTTGGCAGCGCCGGATTGCTGGGCGCGGCGATCTTCCTGTCGCTCAACCTCCCCCCCGTCGCCTATGTCGCAAGCGAGGCTACGACGGCGGTCGCGATGCACCTCGTCAAATGGATCGTCTATGATGCTGCCATCGACCTCGGGTCCGGATTCTGGCCCTCGGCCGTAGCCATGAGCATCGCGATGATCGCAGGCACATGGGCGGGCAAGCGTATCATCGAGCGGCTGCCGCTAGCGCAATTCCGGATGCTGGTTGCCGGATTACTCGTGGTCACAGCAGCGCAGATGATTGTTACGGGCTGAGCCTGCTTTGCGAAAAGCGCGTGCGCCGCATGCCGGGGTCACAACCGAACGGTTGTGAGACCTGCCAACCAGCCGCTCGCTGCTGCTCTGACCCACAATCGGACGTTCACCTGAACGCCATCGCTCTCCAGGTTCTGCCATTCGTCCAGGTCAGAAGATTGGTAGCTACCCAATCGCCTCCTCATAAACGGCGACTTCCGCCGAGTTGAGTAGGGCGCAACGGTCGTTCGCATGAAGCATGGCGGGACCCGTGAGGCTATTCGGCCATACGGGTAGCCATGAGGATCGCGATCATCACCGACACCCACCTCGCGGATGGCGCTGACGATTTTCGACGTAATTTAGACGAGGGCATCGATTGGATCGCGGGCGCAAACATCGACCTCATCATCCATCTGGGCGATGTGACCGCAAATGGCGTCATAGCTCCCGAGCAATTCGCCACGGCGGCGCAAGTGCTAGGGAGGGTCCGCGTGCCGCTGCTCGCGCTGCCAGGCAATCACGACGTTGGCGATCCGACGAGCGGACATGAGGCGCCGCTCTCGATCAAGCAGATCCATGCGTTTTGCGATGCATTCGGTCCCGATCGGTGGGTTCATACGTCCGGAGCGTGGACGCTGATCGGCCTGAACGCGCAGGTCCTTGGCAGCGACCTCGAACGTGAGCAGATCGCCTGGCTCGCCGAGGCAGCCGGCGCTGCGCGTGGTCCGGTCGCACTGTTTCTTCATAAGCCGTGGTTCGACACCGGACTCGAAGAGCCATCGCTTCCTCCGACGCGATACGTTCCGCCGTCCTCGCTTAGGGCGCTAAGATCGACGCTCGCTGGAGCCGATCTGCGGCTGGTGGCGAGTGGTCATGTCCACCAATTCCGCCGCCGCATCGTCGACGCCGTCGAGCATGCGTGGATTGGCTCCACCGCCTTTGTCATCCCGAAGCGCTGGCAGCAGACGATCGGACGCAAGGAGACCGGTGTCGCGCTCCTGACGCTCGATGGCGATACGTACGTCTTGGAGGACGTGAAGCCACCACAAATGCGCGACCTCGATCTGGCGGACTATCCCGATGTCTACCCCGAGCTACTCGAGCGTGGATGACCACTTGCCGCGCCGCTACGCGCCCTATGCGGTCGCGGTGCTGCTGCTCGCCTATGTCGTCGCGTTCGTGGATCGGCAGATTCTCAATCTCCTGGTTGAGCCGATCAGGCGCGACACGGGTCTTACCGACGTCGAGATCAGCCTGCTTCAGGGACTGAGCTTTGCCATTTTCGTGTCGGTGGGCGGATTGCCCATCGGTCGCCTCGTCGACACACGCCGGCGCACCGCCCTCCTCGCCATCGGTATCGCGGGGTGGTCGCTGTGTACCGGCGCGTTCGGGCTCGCGGGTAGCTTTGCCGGTATGCTGCTGGCGCGGATCGGTGTCGGCGTCGGCGAGGCGACGATGACGCCGAGTGCCTATTCGCTCATCGGCGATTACGTGAGCGATCGCCGGCTCGGACTCGCCGCCGCGATCTATGGCCTTGGACCGTTCGCGGGTTCGGGGCTGGCGCTGCTGCTCGGCGCGGCGGTGCTTCGACTGCTACCCGCCGATGGGTTCGTCGTGCCGCTGATCGGGAGCATCCACAGCTGGCAGATGATCTTCTTGCTTCTTGTTCCGGTGGGGCTTCTTGTCGCGATCTGGGTTGCGTCCTTGCGTGAGCCGCCACGCCGACTCGCGACACCCGAGCCGCCGGACAAGGCCGCGATCAAGCACTACTTCGCGCAGCATGGTGCAACGATTGCGGGAGTGAATGCCGCGACGGGCTTTGGCGCGATGGCGACCTATGCACTGCTCGCATGGGCACCCGCGCTCTTGTCGCGCCGCTACGGCCTGTCGACCGCGGAAGCGGGGGAGCGTTTGGGGCTGGTCCTGATCACCGCGTGCTGCGCAGGCGTGCTGCTGGCGGGGCAGCTCGGTGACGTGCTACGCCGGCGAGGCCATGCTGGCGGACGGCTGATCGTCCTCGGCGGCGCATTGTTGGGCGCGATCCCGCTCGCCGCCTGGGTGCCATCTGCGCCCACGGCGAATGCCTTCCTGTGGCGCGCGACGCCGCTCTACTTCCTGCTCGCCGCGGCGATCGGGTCGGGACCGGCGACGCTCCAGGAGATCACGCCGAACCAGATGCGCGGGGTACAGCACGCGATCGCGGTGCTTATCGCAAGCCTCTTTGGTCTGGGGCTCGGACCGACGGCCGTTGCAGTGACGACGGAGCACGTGCTGGGCAGCTCAGCGCGTCTCGGCGATGCCCTGATGATCCTGCTGCCATTGATGCTGACGGTTGCGCTTGCCGCCACGCTGCTGACGATCCGCAGCTACGCGCGGACGCTCGCCGCCGTCACGCGCTAAGCGCGTCGAACCGGACCCGCGAGGCTGTCGCTTCGCGCTTCAGCCAATGTGCTAGGCGCGTCTCCGCCGGGGAGCGCGCCGCACGCCGTCCTGCGCGATACAGGCGATAGCGCTCGCCGGTCGGCAGTGCGCGTCCGCACGGTGTCAGCAACCCAGCAGCGAGCGGTCGCTCGCATAGCATCGGCACCGCGAGCGCCACACCCATCCCTGCCGCCGCCGCCTCGTACATCATGCCCAGCGTCGCAAAGCTCCTGATCGGCTGCTCGCCCGCGAGCCCCGCGCCTGCGAGCCAGCGGCTCCACATATCATGCGGCTCACGCACGCCGAGCAGCGGATAATCGGTCAAGGCCGCTTCCTCTGCAGGGCTTGCGCGCCCGTCCGCCAGATGCGGCGCACAGACGGGGCGCGCATCGACATGGATGATGGGCTCTGCCTGCAAATCTGCGATCTCCACGCCTCCCCAAAGGGCAAGCTGCGCCTCTCCCGAGCGCAGGATATCGGGATCGCGCGTCGGCACGACGTCGAGGTCGATGCCCTCCTCCTGCTTCAGTCGAGCAAGGCGCGGCGCGACCCAATGGGTGGCCATGCTATGCGAGGTCGCGAGCGTGATGCGATCGGGATCGGCGCCCAGCATCGTCGTCGCACGTCCGATCGACGCCACCGCGGGTTCGATCAGCGCGAGATAGCGTTCGCCCGCCGGAGTCAGCCGCAGCCCAGGGCCGCTGCGGTCGAACAATGCAACGCCGAGAAAGCCCTCAAGCGACGTGATGCGCCGGCTCGCGCCCGATGGGCTCAACGCCAGCGCAACCGCACCGGCGCGCAGGCCACCGGCGTGCGCCACGCTGACGAACGCCTCGATCGCCTCCAGCGGTGGAGTCTTGCGGAGCATGACCACCTTATGGCGCGGCTCCGTTCCCGTTTTACGACAGCGTCAGAAACGCGCGGACAGCCGCGCATAATAACTGCGGCCGTTCAGACCGATCGGCGTCTCCTCTCCCGTGGGAAAGCTGCCGCCGGTCGACCCGATCACGCTCGCTTGATCCGCAATTTGGTCGGGGCGTGCGTCGAACAGGTTCTGGACGCCCGCGCCGAGACGCAAGCCCTCGCGGACGCGATACCCAGCCGAGAGATCCACCGTCTCCTTGCCGCCGAACGTCTGCACCGCGACCAGCGGCTGCGACGTGTAAGTGCCGAACGCCGCAGCGTTGAGGCCCAGATCAAAACGGCCGCGGGTCAGGTCGACTTGCAGCGTCGCCTTCGCGCGTGGCTGTGCCGCGGTCAGGAACAAGATCGACTTGGTCGCGAGCAGTGGCAGGGTGGGCAGCACCGGGTTTGCGCGCAGGGTGTCCAGCCGATTGTTGAGGTAGCTGTAGCCGGCCGCGACCGACAGTCGGGTATCCGCGCCGAGGCTGCCCGCCCAACGCGCGGTCGCCTCGACGCCCTTCGTCGTCGTATCGACTGCGTTCGTGAAGAAGCGCACCTGACTGAAGCCCGTGATCCCGCTTCGCGCCAACACTGCCGCCACTGCGGCGCCGCCCAACTGCTCGCTGAGGGCGATTCGGTCGCGAATGCGGATGTGGAAATAGTCGACGGTGAAGGAGAAGCCGTCGAACGGTCCGATGACGAGACCCGCGGTCACGTTGCGCGATCGCTCGGGCTTCAGCGCGGTGGCACCGAGCGCCTGAGCCACGGGGTCGGCAACCGGCAGCGTCGCTACGGTCACCATTCGGCCGGCACTCGTCGCCCCCTGTATCGCACTGAAATACTGTTGCTGCAGCGACGGCGCGCGGAATCCCGTGCCGATCGTACCGCGGATCGCGAGCCCCGGCGTGGCGTCGAGCCGGGCGGTCGCCCGCCAGGTCGCCTGACCGCCGAAGTCGCTGTAATGATCGTAGCGTGCTGCTCCGCCAAGCAGCAGCGCAGCGAGTGGGCGCAACTCGGCGTCGAGGAAGGCCGCCCACGCGTCGCGCTTCTCGTCAGTCGGCGTGCGCGGGTTGAAGCCGGCGAAACCGTCCGCACCCAATCCGAAATAGGCCGCGGGCTCGCCGTTGCGGACGGCATAGCGCTCGTGTCGATATTGGCCGCCCGCGGCGATATTGCCGCCTGTCAGTACGCCGTCGAGCGCGCGTGCGAGCGTCAGGTCCGTGACATATTGGTCGTAGGTGACGCCACCCGAGTCGAACCGGGTGGGGCTTGCCGCACCGAGCGAGACGTTGGCCGTGTCGTAAACGGTGAAGTCGGCCCGGTTGCGGCCAAAGCTCTGGCTCAAGTCCGCCCGTATCCCGGCTACGGTCGTGCGCACCCCGGCGGCTGCCTCCACGTCCGTGATGCGCGGTGCGATGATCGGCAGAAAGCCGTTCGGATAGATGATCGAGAAGCTGGGTAGGCGGAAGCCGGCGGCATTGTTCGACAGCTTTCGCGTGTACGTGCCGAACCCGTATAGTTCAGCCGCGCCAAGCGGCAGCGCGGCATCGAGTGCCGCGCTTGCCACGTCCGCGCGCGGGTCGCCGATGCGATAGGTGACGCGTCCAAGCCGCTGATCGACGAAAGCGCGGTTGGTCGGGTCCATCTGCCGCGCGCTGACAGCCCCGGTGACGTGGCCGCCGTCGCCAAGCGGCAGGCCAGCGCTCGCACTGGCGAGCGCCATGAGCCCGTCGCCTTCCTCCGTGACACCGCCCATGAGCTCGCCGGTGCCGCCAGTAGCGTTCGACCTCAGGATAATGTTCACCACCCCCGCGATCGCATCCGAGCCATATTGCGCAGCCGCGCCGTCGCGCAGCACCTCGATCCGCTCGATCGCCGCCTCCGGTATCGTGTCGAGGTCGACGCCCGCGGCACCACGACCGATCGAATTGTTGACGTTGAGCACCGCATTAGCGGCGCGGCGCTTGCCGTTCACCAGGACGAGGGTCTGGTCGGGTGAGAGTCCGCGCAGCGTCACTGGGCGGGTATTGGCTGCGGTGGCGGTGGTTGCGGCACGCGCGAAGTTGATCGAGGGCTGGAGGAAGTTCAGCGCGCGGCCGAGATCGGGATAGCCGCTCCCGGTAAGCGTCTCGCCCGAGACGACGTCGATCGGCGCGGAGGAGGCGAGCGCGGTGCGTCCAACGGAGCGTGTCCCGGTGACGACGATGTCCGCACCGGGCGCAATCTCCGCCGGTTGTTCGGCCGATCCGGCGGGATCGGTCGACTGTGCTGCGACGGGCGCCGCAACCCATGCCATCGTGGCCGCCATCGTTCGTGCCGCCCAAAGCCCCGTGCGCATCGTCCGCTCCCCCGCCCGTCGTCTGCGGCCCGCGATATACCGCTAGAGAGGCGAACCGCAGACCGCGGCGGTGCGCACGCCCGTTGCGGCGCCGACAACACCCGACGCCCGCGCATCCATGCTAAGAGCGGGTTGAGAGGAGCATGATATGACGGCAGTCCCCGACGGCTTCGAGCTGCACACGCGCACGTCCCCACTGACCGCGCCATGGGAGCCGATCTATGCGCGACGGCACGCCGAGCGCTATCTCCTCGCGCTGGAGATACGCACTGCCCACACCAACTCGCGCGGCCTGCTGCATGGCGGCCTGATCGCGGCGCTCGCGGATAACGCGATGGGACTCAGCCTGGGCGAGATGCTGGCCGCCGAAGGCCGTCCCGCAACACGCGGTGCGATCACGACGTCACTGTCGATCGACTATTTAGACCGCGCCGACATCGGCGAATGGCTCGTCTTTACCACCGGCTTCATCCACGCCGGCAAGCGGACCGCCGTAACTGAGGCGATAGTGACCGCAGGAGATCGCGTCATCGTCCGCGCGAACGCCGCATTCGCATTCTCATGAGGCGCAACCGAACAGTGCGTCAATGCTCCGGTACTTTGACGCGTAGCGCGACCAAAAACTGGCTCTTTTGACCCAGTTGCGGTCATTCAGCGGCCTTTATGCGCTTCCCAACTTCGCTCGTTCGTTCATACGAAATGATGAGGCCCCGAAGGAGCCGCGAAGGCTGACGCGGAACGACGTGAAGCGGACAAAGCCGCCATCTATCGAGGTCTAGTCGAACGGGGTTCAACCGAGAGCAGCCATTCACGAGCGTCCTGATTGGCATCGAAATTTCGGAATGGGGCTGGCCCTAAAGCGCCGCTTTCAACTGCCGAGGGGTCTTGCCATGAATGGCCCGCACACGGCGGGCAAAATGGGATCGTGAGGCATAGCCGGCTGCTTGAGCCACCTGCATCACGGAATAGCCGGACGATCCCAGAAGCGCACGCGCCGTTGCCATGCGGACGGACAGCGACACCTCCCGGAACGATGTTCCCGATCTGCCCAACTGGCGGCGAAGGGTGGACGCTCCAATGCCAAGCTCGGCCGCGACCTCGTCGACCTGCCATGCCCGCCCCGGATCGGCCAAGATGATCGCTTCGACCTGTTCTCTCCGGCCGACAGCCGTCAGCATCCCGGCGACCGGGGTTTCCGCCAGCAGCACCAGGATTTCCAGGACGCGGTAGCGTGCCACGGTCGCGGCGACCGCTACATCCATCCCGGTCAACGCACTGGCGGCGTGGCCATATGCCTCGACAAGCGCTGGCGTCAGGCTAATGTCGAGCCGATCGGGTATGGCACCGGTCACCGGGAGGCGCAGGTTGCTGCGTAACGTCCGGCGAAGAATGTCGTCGACCGTGATGCAGATCGATTCATATCGGCCGGATGCAGGATCGGGATTGTTGACCAGATCGAAATCCATGCCGGCCGGGATCACGAACGGAACACCTGCGGCGAATGTCTGCGCCACATCGCCGCGCCAGACTTCCTTGGTGCCGCTTAACACAACCACGACCGCCGGATGCTCCATCCGACTGCGGGCGATGCGTTCGCGCTCCTGGATACAATAGCCGAAGATGCGAACGCCGCTGTCCGCACCATGAGCGACAGTGCCCTGCACGCCTGCCGGTGCACGCAAGTCAGCTAACCGGCTCAATAGTAGCGCTCGCAGCGCTTTGTGATCGTAGGCTCTGATCGGCATGGCACGACAATCGCCCGATCGCTCAGGCCCGGCAAGGACGCAGTGAGCGTTTCGGGCGCAAATACGAGCATCGCCGGCGCATAGGCTCCTCGATGTCCGGGCATTGTCACATCTTATTCGAGGAGAACGCCATGCCTGTTTCGCTGTGGTCCCGTTTCGTAGCGGGGTGCCTGTCCCTTATCGTGAGCGTGGGCGTTCAAGCCACGGCGCCCAAAGCCGAGGTGATGATCTGGCGCCTGGATTGCGGTCAGATCGTGATGAAGGACGCCTCGCCGTTATCCGATACCGGGATCTACGACGGCCAATCCCGTCGGCTGAGCGTCGGCTGCTATCTGATCCGCCACGGCAAGGAGTTGATGCTATGGGATGCGGGCCTTCCAACCTCGCTGCTCGGCAAGCCCATAGATCAACAGCCGATCAGCCCTACCTTGGCGGTTGACCTTCTGACCCAGCTTGCTCGCCTCGGCATTCGTCCATCCGATATTACCAGGCTGGCGCTAAGCCACTACCACTTTGACCATGCGGGACAGGCGGCGACATTCCCCACAGCCACGTTGATGATCGGAGCTGCAGACTGGACTGCGTTGCATTCCAAGAAGATGCCTTTCGGTGCGGACCCAGCCCTCCTTGCGCCTTGGCTGAATGGGAAAGGCAAAGTCGACCCGATCGAAGGAGACCGCGATGTGTTCGGCGACGGCTCGGTGGTCATTCTCGCAACGCCAGGACATACACCCGGCTCCACTGCACTGCTGGTACGCCTGCCCAAGACCGGTCCCGTGCTCCTGAGCGGAGACGTCGTCCATCTGGAAGCGCAATGGCCATTGTCGGCCGTGCCGACCTGGAACACGCAACGCGCCGACAGCTTGGCAT
Organism: Sphingomonas sp. FARSPH; assembly: GCF_003355005.1. NCBI lineage: Bacteria > Pseudomonadati > Pseudomonadota > Alphaproteobacteria > Sphingomonadales > Sphingomonadaceae > Sphingomonas > Sphingomonas sp. FARSPH. Next base: position 2,993,928 of record NZ_CP029985.1, read on the forward strand.
CTATGAATCGGTTGCAGAAGCTTGCATCCAACCTCGACGCCACGATCATAGTGCAGCACGACCCAGCCGATATTCCGAAGCTTGCCGCCTTCCCCAAAGCGTCTCGATAAAACGGAGCCGCGCCGCCGTTGGGAAGGTCGGAAGGACAGGAAAGGCAGCCTCGGTTCCTGATACCTCCTGGTTTGATCATTTTACGATGAGCCGGGAATAGGCCGTCGTACGCCGCCGCGGTAACGGCTTGACCCACTTCTGGCCATTCAGGGTGCCTTGCCCGCTCCCCAGCTTCTGCCGTTCGTTCATATCGCAAACGGTCGCTGACCCGCGGTCACCTCCGCTCAGGGAATACCCGGCATTGGGGGAAAGCGGACATAGCTTTTGCGGAAGACGGGATCAGCAGAGCGTCTGGAATGGGTGCTGGCTAGCCGCGAATAACTCGTGCCCCTTGTCGTCGGTCAGCCTGACCAGATGTATACCGCGCTTCTGAGCTGCATCTATCAGCTCCGCCACCCCGCCGTTCACCTCCACCCATTTCAGGTTGCGCTGGCTCATCGTAGCGCCACCGGAGGCGACCTTAGACATCCAATCATCGATTTTCTCCGATCGCATCGGCGTCCTCCTCTTGCCGGCAACTATACAGTCCAACGAGGTCTTCCGCTATTGTGCGGAAGCGGACCATCGCTCCTCGGGGGAAGCGGACGATCTACGAATGACTCTTGAAGCAAAAAACGCACACAGGAATGGGCGATAGCGCAAAAGTCGAGAAGACCAGCAACTCGTCCAACTTCCAATGTGCGTCTGTGCCCGCCCAAGCGAGGGTGAACCACATGCCAGCCCCTACAATGAGGGTATAGCAAACCGCCGCGACGCGAGCGGTGATGTCCACGCTTCCTGGCATCCCCCGTGATACCACTAGCCTTAATCGCTGCATATGGGCGGAAGCGTACATCCAGCGGGCGGCCTGAGCGGATGCCTCTGTTACTGACGCTTGACCACATGCGTAATCGCTGGTTACCGGTGCTCTCGGCGCTCAGGACGATCAACACCGAGCAGGGTGGAAGACGTACGCGCTCTCTGGGAGGCGGGTTTGGGCGGCATGTTTGGAGGTCTTTTTGCGCTGGTGGCGGTCGCGACGACTGCGCCAGACTATGCTGGGCGCTTACGCGCGGACGCGGCCGCCTTTCGCGCCGAGGTGACCGACTCTCATCCCGGCCTCGTCAACGCTCGTGACACCCAGTTTCGCAGCCGGCTTGACGCTGCCTACGCGCAGGCATTGCGCCGCGCGCGAACGACGAGAACCTATGCGCAATACAGCTGGGCACTCTCTGAACTGACCTCGGCGTTCGACGACGGGCACCTCGGGATCATGCCGGACCCAAAGGCTGACGCTGACTATCCCTGGGCTTTTTCATGGCCCGGGTTCGTGACGGAACTCGCCGCCGACGGGCACAGGGTCTCGGCGTCCGAAGAGGGCGGAGTCTCAGCGGGTGCGCTGCTGGTCGGCTGCGACGGTAGGAGCGTCGACCGCTTGGCCGCAGACCGGATCGGGCGGTTCATGGGAAGCTGGAGCCTCGCCAGCCAGCGCCGTGCGCAGGCGGCGACGCTGTTCCTGCCCCCCGACAACCCATGGCTCGGCACCATCCGGCGGTGCACCTTCGAGCAAGGAGGCGTCCGCCGGACCGTGACTCTTCATTGGCGGCCAATCGAAGCGGCCAAGCGCAAGCAGCTGCTTGCCCGGTCGCGCGAACGCTTTCACGCGCCCGTGGCGCTGGAGCGACTGGCTGACGGGACCGTCTGGGTCGGTCTGGGGTCGTTCGACAGCGACGCCACGTCCCCCGACGGACGCGCGCTTGACACGCTGGTGGGCCGGATCGACGCAGACGCGGGCGAACTACGGACGGCTCCTCGCGTCGTGTTCGACTTGCGCGGCAACAATGGTGGTTCGTCCGCATGGATCAACCGATTGGCTTCATCGCTCTGGAGCAAGCCTTTTGTCGACGCCAGACGACCCGACGGCGGCTACGCCGAATGGCGGGTCTCGCCGGGTAATATCGAGCGGATGCAAACCTATCAGACGCAGGCGGCCGCTCGACGAGAGATCGATCCCAATTTCTACAACTGGGCGACCAGGACGCTCGGCGGAATGGAGGGGGCGTTGCGCGATCACCAGGCATTGTGGACCGAGCCGCACGGATCGCGGGCGCCCCGCCCGGTGGCGCCGCCCAATCCGGTGGCGAGCAAGGTGTTCGTGCTGACCGACTACGCCTGCGCGTCGGCATGCCTCGACGCAGTTGATCTGCTCACCGCGCTCGGCGGCGTACAGGTTGGGCAGGATACCAACGCGGACACCGATTACATGGAGATCCGCGAGCGCAAGCTCGCCGATGGTACCGTCATATGGGTGCCCATGAAAGTCTATCGCGACCGCCCACGCGGCTCCAACGTTCCTGCCGTTGCTCAACACGCCTGGGATGGCCGGATGGCCGACACCGCTGGGCTTCAGCGATGGATCGCAACACTCTGAGCGAGGAGGCCGGCAGTCCGTGAACGTCCGCTATTGGGCGTGAGTGGAACGTCCGCTTCGACCGACGTGCCAAACTACGCGGACGGCCGGTCTTGGGGTAAGCGGACGTCCACAAAGCCTGAGCGGCATTCAGGGGTTACGACGCCAATCGAACTGCGTTGCGTCCCGCCGCCTTCGCTGCGTAGAGCGCCTGATCCGCTCGATGAGCGAGATCGGCAAAGCTCTCGGATGGACGGGCAGCGGCAACGCCGACGCTCAGGCTAAGCATTGTTACTGCCGTCTCATCAAAGGCGAGCGGCTCGCGCCGGGCGGCGGCGCCGATGCGTTGCCCGATAACGTGCGCTTGATCGAGGTCGCTGCCGGGCAGGAGGATCATGAACTCGTCGCCGCCAAGGCGTCCGATCACATCATTTGAGCGAACCTGCGCCGTGAGGATATGTGCTAAGTGGCACAGCGCGCGGTCTCCTGCCTGATGCCCCCAGCGATCGTTGATCGATTTGAAATGATCAAGATCGACGGCGATCACGCTGAGCTGCTGCGTTTCGTCCCGGCGGTGGAATTGGTGCCCAACTACCAGATCAAAGCCCGCGCGGTTGAACAAACCGGTCAGCGGGTCGGTGATCGCCTTCTCCATCATTTCCTTGTCGTGTTCGGCAAGCGCCGCGGTAATACGCGCGCGCTTCGTCACCTCGGCGGCGACCGGCAGCGCAGTAAGGAGAAGGATGGCGAGGAACGCTTGAAAAAGGTGCGCCTGTCCTACTGGGCCCTCGGCGAGCATTGCGATTGGTCCTCGAGTATACATTGTCGCAATCCCGCCGATAACCGCGACGATGACCACGGCCGCCTTGGTTCCGAGCCGACCGGTGCGGAACGTAGTAAGCATTATGGGCGGAAACAGCAAAAACAACAGTGGGCGATCCGCTACGAAGAAGACCCCATAGGCGACCAGCGCGGTGAACGTCAGCAGTGTGAACGTCTCGAGCCGCAGTCGCCAAGTCTTGCTCCGAAAGCACGCGACGAACTCACCGCGAAAGGTCGCCAGCAAGACTGGGGTGAAGACGAGCAGGCCAAGCCCGTCGCTCAGCGCCCAGATTGAAAACGACGATCCAATAGCCTCGCCGAAAACCAGGAAGGCTGTCGCCGCACCTACCAGCCCGCTCACACATGGCGCGATGACGCCTGCCGTCCCAATAAAGCGCAGCGTCGCCCCGGGGGATTGCAAAAGCCCGTCGATTGTACGCGCGGGACAGATCAGACGCGCAGCAATTGCGACTTCGATGACGTTGGCCGCGGAATAGAGCAGTGGACCGGCGATCGTATCTCGCGTTATCAGGTTGGCAGCAACGTTGGCGATAAAACCGGCGCTCAATATGGTCAGCCAGCGCGGCTTGCCGTCAACGAGCAGCAAGGCAAGGAGAACGGCGTTGGCGGGCCAGATCGTGGCGATGTCGCGACCGTTGCTCGTCAAATGGATCATCGCGGAGGCAGAGACAAAGTAGAGGGAAGCTGCAAGGAGCCAGAGGCGGGTGGCGTCTGCGGCATGAGCTGCAGGACGATTCTGATTGGCCATCAAGGAACGATGGATCCGTTTCGGTTTCAACGCGGTTAAGAGTGCGTCCTTGAGCCGCTCGTATTGATCGCGAGCCTGAATATCTGATTTTGGGCGAGAGCGGTCGCCCTGCTCTCCCGCCGAGACGACCCAGAACCCGTCATTCGAGGTAACTTGACGACGCCCCAACTTCTGCCGCTCGTTCATCTTGCGCTACTGCGTCACGTACAAGGCACGCAGCGGAAGGAGCGCTCGCGATCAGCGTCTCCTCGTCGGTAATCCGAACTACGGATTGATCGAAGGTTGCTACATGTGGCCGTGGCTGCGATACCGGCCTTCGGGTGCGAGCTTCGGTTCGAAGGCGCAGGGTCATCACGTTGGTCGGGCCGCCAGCGCCGATTGCCTGTGACCTGGACCGCATATGTACAATTTGCATGCACTCGCTTTGCTCAAGCGCCTGCCCGCTTTGCTTTCTTACTTCGGAACTCCCGGCGACTTGCCATTCGCATTGCCCCACGCCGAAGCGCGGGTTGACTGCTAGGATTATGCGTGGCCAGGGAAAGGAACGTCATCGTACGGCGACCGCGCCATCGCTACGACGGCGACTTGGGATGCCCATCTGGCTGTCGCTGCTATGGCGCATTGCCCTCGTCTTGGCGCTGATCGGCGTCGCACTGGCGGGCCATTGGCCCGACCGGGGCGGACTGCGCGACAACATCGACGGCCATATCAGCTTTGCCGACGTTCTATACTTTACAATGATTACCATCACGACGGTCGGTTATGGAGACATCGTGCCGGTGACGGAGGGCGCTCGGCTGTTCGACACGTTCGTTGTCACGCCGATCCGTCTATTTGTGTGGCTCATCTTTCTGGGTACCGCCTATGACTTTCTCCTCCGACGCGTCTGGGACCGCTGGCGCATGAAAATGATCCAGCAGCGGCTGAGTGGGCACACGATCGTCACTGGCTTCGGCACGTCCGGCAGTGAGGCAGTCGCGGAGATGATGCGGCGGGGGACTGATCCTGCGACCATCGTTGTTATCGACGAGCACGCGGCGGCGATCGAGGTGGCCGAAGCCTTGGGCGTGAACGTCATGCAAGGCGACGCCAGCCGCAATGCAACGCTCGAGGCGGTTCAGGTCGCTCGCGCCAGGGCAGTGATCGTATCGGCGGGACGAGACGATACATCTATTCTGATCCTCCTCACCGCACGCCGCCTTGCCCCCGGGGTGCCGCTCAGCGTCGTCATTCGATCGGAGGACAATGAACCCCTGGCGCGCCAAGCGGGAGCGACCACGGTGATCAATCCGGCAAGCTTTGCGGGATTGCTGCTGGCAGGCTCGACCTATGGCGAACATTTGGCAGACTACATCGCCGACCTCTCAGCGCATGGCGGGCGCGTGGCGCTGCACGAACGCGACGTCGCGCCGACCGAGTGCGGCAAGCCACTGTCGGCGCTCACCACCGGACTCGGCGTGCGCATCCATCGCGACGGCACCGCCATCGGCTTTTGGGAGAAGGGCGCGGAGCGGCTCGAACCAAGAGATCGCATTGTCGAGATCGTACCGGCGGGCCGACCCTCTTGAACGGCTCAACCGCAACCGGCTCGAGAAATTCGACCAGTCGGCTCGGCCGGATCGCTTTGTATCGCTGGTGGCGTCGATCGATCGTCGACCCGATCGATCATGAGGCGGTGCTTGCCCGCGTTGTGGAAGAGAGCGGCTGGAGCCCGCGCTTTGCCTTCATGACGATGATGTCCGCAGGCATCGCCGTTCTCGGGCTCCTGCTCTCATCGCCGGCGGTGGTGATCGGCGCGATGCTCATCTCGCCGCTTATGAGCCCCATTCTCGGTTTCGGTTTCAGTCTCGCGCTCTTCGACTTCCGCGAGCTGCGTCGGTCGTTGAAGGCGCTGGCGATCGGCGCCGTTGCAGCGGTAGCGTTCACCTCGCTGCTGGTGCTCGTTTCGCCGCTGCAGGCGCCGACGGCCGAAATCGTGGCGCGGACCCGCCCGAACCTGTTCGACCTTGCCGTCGCGCTATTCGCCGCGCTCGCAGGAACGTTCGCCATCATCCGTGGGCGCGGCGACACGATCGTCGGCGTTGCAATCGCCACTGCGCTCATGCCGCCGCTGGCGGTGGTGGGATATGGCATCGCGACCCGCAATGCGCCGGTCGGCCTGGGCGCCTTTGCGCTATTCGTGACGAATTTCATCACCATCGCGTTGTCGGCAACGCTGATGGCGCGTTTCTATGGCTTCGCCCACCATCTGTCGCGGCGGCAGGGTTGGATGCAAACCATCATCCTCACGCTCGTTTTCGTCATGATGGTCATCCCGCTCGGCATTTCCCTCAATCGGATCGGCCGTGAGGCCGTGGCGACGTCGCAGACGCGCTCGTTCCTGTCCGACCGGTTCGGCGCCGAAGCGCGCGTGACCCAATTAGACATCGACTTTACGGCCGAGCCGATCGTGGTTCGCGCGGTCGTAATCACGCCACGGCGCTCCATGCAAAAGACGAGTGCGATACAGACAGCCCTCGCGAAGCAACTCGGCCGGCCGGTCCGGCTGAACCTTGATCAGATTCTGCTCGGCGCCGGTGCCGACGCCCTTGCCGCCCAACGAGAAGAACTGCGGCAGGCCGGTGAAGCAACGAACACCGCGGCGGAAAAGGTCACCGATCTTGCGAACGGCATCGCGCTGATCACCGGCATCACACCCGACGCAGTGACGATCGATCGTGACCACCATCGTGCGGTGGCCGCTGCCGCATTGCTGCCAGGAGCGAGCATCGCCACCTATCGGGCGCTGGAGAAACGGGCCGCGGAGCAGAGCGACGACTGGGACGTCGCCATCATCCCCCCCAGGGTCCCTTGCCAAAAATCGTCTTCCCCAGCGGTGGCGACACGCTCGATGCCGCGGCAAAGGACGCCTTGGTTACCGCTGCCTGGGCCGCTCATCGGTGGAATGTCAGCACGTTGGCGGTGCCGGGTCTGCCCGCCGGTGAGCCACCGACCTCACCTAACCTCCGCCAACGTCGCGCGCTAACCGTCGCCGCGCTGTTGCGACAGCACGGCATCGCCGTGCGGCCCGCCCAGTCGACGGGGAAGCAGTTCGTTTTGACGCCGGTCGCGGAGACTGCCCAATGAATGGTGATATCGGTCTGACCGAACTCGGCACGCTTCTCATCGTGGCTTCGTTGGTGGCAATGATATCACGGCGGATCGGCCTTCCTTACACGGCCGGCCTTGTGCTTGCCGGGATCGGCCTCGCCTATTTGCCAGTCGGTGCCGACCTGCCGCTGTCGCGCGAGTTGATCTTCAATATATTCCTGCCGCCGCTGATCTTCGAGGCGGCAATGCAGCTGCGATGGTCTCGCTTCAAGGCGGAGATGCCACTGACCGTCGTACTCGCCTTTCTTGGCGTGGCGATCAGCGCCGGCGTCGTCGCGGGCGGCATGCACGTGCTGCTCGGCTGGAGCCTGCTCGGCGCGGCCTTCTTCGGGGTGCTGATCGCAGCGACAGATCCCGTATCGGTCATCGCCGCGTTCAAGGAGATGAAGGCAGAGCCGCGGCTCAGCATGGTGGTGGAGTCAGAAAGCCTGCTCAACGACGGCGTCGCAGCAGTGGGGTTCGCGATCCTTGTCGGTATCGCCAATGGTGATGGGCTAACCGCGTCGGGGGCCTCGCTCGCGCTGCTTTGGACCGTAGCGGGTGGGCTCGTTATCGGTGCGGCGATCGGCTTCCTCGTGCTGACCGTCGCTGGCCGGACAACGGATCATCTCGTCGAGGTGACGCTGACGACCGTGGTCGCCTGGGGTTCGTTCCTGCTTGCCGAGCATATCCACGCATCGGGCGTGTTCGCGGCACTGGCGGCAGGGCTGATCGTGGGCAATATCGGGCCGCGCGGTTCGATCTCGGTTGCCGGTCGACAGCATGTCCAAGACTTCTGGGCCTATGCCGCCTTTCTTGCCAATTCGTGCCTATTCCTCCTGATCGGCAGCCACGAGGCGCACCAGCCGATCGCATTTGTCTCCATGCCGCTGGTCATCGCCATTGTCCTGACGCTGGTCGGCCGTGCTGCCGCGGTCTACCCGCTCGCACTGCCATTCGCGCAGTCGAAACTGCGGCTCCCCGCCACTTACCAGCATGTCTTGGTATGGGGCGGACTGCGCGGGGCAGTGGGATTGGCGCTGGCGTTGGCCGTGCCAGCGAGCGTCGCCGAGCGCGGACAGATCGTCATTATCACCTTCGGCGTCGTCGCCTTCTCGATTTTCGCGCAAGGACTGACGATGCCTCGGCTGTTGCGTCGTTGGAAGCTGACCGGCGCAGACGATGCGGAGCATTGATCAGGAACCGCAGGATGGAGACCCCTCGATCAAAACAACGATGAGGCCAAGCTGCGTTCTCCACGTGCGAGATCAATGTCGGGTGGGGTTCGGCCAAGTCGACGTGCTGCCTATCCCATCTCCGGCCGAACCGTTCGGCTCCCCTCACGACGCGTAGAACGTCTGGCGGGCCGGCGCGCCTTCGAAGCTAGAGGAGGAAGGAATTTCCTCTCCTTTCATGACGAGGGTCAAAGGCCCCAAGCGAGCGTCGTCGCCGAGAGCCGTGTCGTAGAGGACGGTAGAGCCCGCGCCGATGACGACGCCATTGCCGACGCGGATGTAACCCACCTTCATCAGCCGGTCCTCGTAGAGGTGGGTCTGCAGGACCGCATGGTTGTTGAGGACCGCGTCGTCGCCGATCACGACGCAGTCGAACTCGGTGATGTCGGCGCTATCGAGATAGGCGCCTCTGCCCGTCCTGACGCCGAAGAGCCGTAGCGCGACCGGGAGGAAGGGCGTGCCCCGCAGAAGATCCAGCAGCGCCTTGCCGGCCATGGCCCAATACATGACAGCCACGGCCTCGGTGCGGAGCGCCCACCAGCTCCACATCGGCCGCACCGTCGGTCGGTAGCGTCCCATAAGCAGCCACTTATAGGCGGCACCTACCGCCAGCTGAACGAGTGAGATGAGCGTGCTGGCGAGCACGCAGATCCAGAGGGCCTTGCCCCAGTTCTGACGATCGAAGACCGGTGCGAGCACCTCCATGACGATGGTGACGAGCGTGATGAACAGCGCGGTCGGCAACGTGATGTTGAACGCCTCGAACGCCGCACGGCCGATCTTGCGCCGCAGCGGCGGATCGAACGTCTCGCGGACATCGTGATCGAAGCGCTGGCGCGTCGGCAGGCCGAGCGCCGGGGAGCCGAACCAGGTCTCGCCCGCCCCGATGTCTTTTCCGGCGGGGGGCTTGGACTTCACGCCGACCAGCGCGCCCGTTCCGATATGGATGCCCTGCGGGATGACCGCCTCGTTGCCGACGAACACCTGATCGCCCGTCTCGGTGCGTTCGAGCTCCAGCCAGCCACGGCGGAGATGGTCGTCGGCGAACACGACGTCGTCGGCGATGAAGTTGCCGGCGCCGAGGCGGATGAGCTCGTATCGACCGGCGAAGCTCGTCGATATCTCCGTGCCCTTGCCGATCCGGCAGCCCATCAGGCGATACCAGCCGCGCATGTAGAGCGTGGCGAACAGCGAGGAGAGCGTGTCGAGCGCGGCGTCCACCATCAGTCCGACGCCCCAGCGGCGGAGATAGAACAGGCCGGACACCGGGTAGCGGCCGGGTCGCACCCTCGGAAGCACGACCCACCGGATAGCGACGATCAGGACCATGGTGATGGCGATCAGCCCCGCCCCGGCGGAGAGCGCCAGAATGGGCATATACCAGAGATAGGAGACGCCGATGACCGGGTGCACGAATCCGTCCAGCCATTCCATCAGCCTGAAGGCGGGGACTATCGGAAGGATTGCGATGGCCGGCAGAACGAGCAGCATCGCCAGATAGGCGAGGCCGCGAGCGCCGCGCCCCAGAGTCGTTTGCACGGGCGGAGGCGCCAGGTCTTCCGGCTTCGCCTCGCCGACCTTTCCAGCCGGGGCGCCGTCCCATATCTCGCCGTCCGGAACGGTTGTGCCGGCGCGAAGCGCCGTCAGGTCAGCAAGTTCGGAAGCGCGGCCGACCAGCACGTCGCCTTCGATCGCGCAGGAGGAGCCCACCGCGACGTCCGCACCTAGGCGGACGCGGCCGACCACCATGTGGGTGCCGTCGATGCGGGCGTTGGCGAAGACGGTCTTGCTTCCCACACTCGCGTGGTCGCCGAACTCCAGAAGGTCGATCGCTCCCGCGTCGAAGTCAGACAGGAGAACGTCGCGTCCGACCTTCGCCCCGAGCGCCCTTAGGTAGAGCGGTAGGATCGGCGAGTTCTGCATCCACTTCATGTGGACGAGCGACAGAACGCGCTGAACCAGCCACACCCGAAAGTAGTAGGCGCCCCACAAGGGGTAGCGCCCCGGCTTCGTCCGACCGACAATCAGCCACTTCGTTGCGATCGCGAACAGCGCCAGCGCGAGGTTGATGCCTGCGTAGGCGAAGAACACCTGAAGCAGATCGGTGACGATGGCGGCATTGTCGCTGTCGATTAACGTGTAGCTGATGAAGATCGCAAGCCAGGGCGCGGCTTGCATCGTCAGGAGGAGCGGCATCACGGCAAGCTGCGCGAGACCGCAGAGATAACGTCGACCTGCAGGGGCGCGCTCCGGTGGAGCGGGCGGCGCTACGGAACCAACCGCGGCGCTCTCGTCGACCAGCTGGGCGATGCGCCGCAGCGTCCGGACCTGATAGATCTGGTTGAGCGAGAGCCCCTCGATGCCGCCCCGCCGGGCGGCGGACACGAATTGCGCGGCGAGAAGCGAATGTCCGCCGAGATCCAGGAAGAAGTCGGCGTCCAGCGCGACCGGCTGGCCGGAGAAAAGCGGTGCCGCGAGTTCCAGCAGCCTCCTCTCCGTGTCCGTCCCGTCCACATCCTCCATGGCGCCGACGTCGACCCCGGGCAGCGGCCGGTCGGAGAGCGCGGCGCGGTTGACCTTTCCCGAGGCGGCCAGGCGGGGAAGCGTATCGATCGCGATAATAACCGCCGGGATCATGTAGGGCGGCAGTTGCTCGGCAAGCATTGCCTTCCAAGCCGCCACGTTCGCTGCGGCACCCGGCTCGAGCAGCACGTATCCGACCAGCTGATCGTTTGCGGAAGCGCGGCTGACGACGACCGCCGCCTGCGTGACGCCCTCGGCTCGGGCCAGCCGCTCCTCGACCTCGCCGAGCTCGATGCGGAAGCCACGGATCTTGACCTGGTCGTCGATCCGGCCGCGGAAGAGGAGATCGCCTTCCGCCGTCATCTCGACCGCGTCGCCGGTGCGATACAGCACCGGGTCGTGCCCCGTTCCCTCGTGGCGCGGGTTCGGCACGAACTTCTCCCGCGTAAGATCCGGCCGCCCTACGTACCCCAGCGCGACCCCCGGACCTCCGATGAGCAGCTCGCCCTGGCAGCCTCTCGGGACGGGGCGCAGCGCATCGTCGACGACGTGGACCGAGACGTTGGCGAGCGGGCGTCCGATGGTCACCGCCCGACCGGGCTCGAGGTCGGTGGCGGTGGCGACGACGGTCGCCTCGGAGGGTCCGTAGCTGTTGACAAGCCGCCGACCGGGCGTCGCGAAGCGGCGGACGATCGCCTCGGGGCACGCTTCGCCACCGACGATGATCAGCCGCACGCCGTCGAGGTCTTCCTCGATCATCCCGAGCAGCGTCGGGACGACGTCCATGGCCGTGACGCCCCGCTCCCGGGCCAGGGCCGCGAGGCGTTCCGGATCGGCCAGGACGTCCGCCGGACAGACCTCCAGCCGGGCGCCGACGTGCAGCGGCAGCCAGATTTCCTCCAGCGACAGGTCGAACGCGATCGATCCGGCCTGCAGCATCGCGTCCTTCTCGTCGAGGCCGTAGGCGAGCGCGGCTGATCGGAGGAAGTGGCAGATGCTGCGGTTGGCGACGAGGATGCCCTTGGGCCGGCCCGTCGAACCCGACGTGTAGATGACGTAGGCAGGATCGTCGGGACGAGCGGAGGGCAGGAACGGCTCGGGCGCTTCATCCGCCAGTGCCTCGTATTCGAAGACCAGCGTGTCCGTTGGAAGACGAGCGCTCCACCGCTGCGGCAGGAGGATGCCGAGCGCTCCCACGTCGGCGAGGCATTCCCGGATCCTCTCCGGCGGAACGTCGGCGTCGAAGGGCAGCCACGCTGCGCCCGTCCTCGCGATCGCGATCTGCGCGATCAGCACGTCGCGGCCGCGCGGTATCCACAGCCCGACGAATGCGCCGGGGCCCGCACCGCGGCGCCGCAGCGCGCCCGCGAGCCGAGCGGTCGCTTCGTCGAGCTCGCGATAGGTCAGCGCGCCCCGCGCGTCGGAGATCGCGGGCCGGCTCGAGTGCGCCGCCACGCTCGCGCCGAACAGGTCGGCGAGGGTCTCGTCGCGGATGAGGTCCGGCCGTGCGGGGCCGAAGGCGACGCTCTCGCTGCCCGTCACGACGCGACCTGCGTGCCGGACGTCGCGGCGTCGCCCGGTTGCAACGGGCGGGCGATCGCCGCGACGAGAGCCGCATCCATGCGCACGATGTCCACCCTTGCCGCCGGAACACCGTCGGCCGACACCTCGAGGCAGTGGGTGAAACGCACGCGCCAGTCCTCCGGCGCGACCTCGACCCGGTCGGCCAGCTTGGCCGCCGCCTCCTTCGCGGCCCAGACCACGACGTCCGGTCTCGCGAGCGACGGCATGACCAGGGCCACGGCGTGCTTCTCGGCTTGGGGCGCGACGAGCTCGTCCAGCTCCCCCTCAGCGGGGCCGAGATCAACCACATCGAGGCCGAGGGCATCCTCGAGGCCGATCGCGAGCCAGGCGTCGCCATCAACGTAGCTGAGGCTGAAGGCCGGACCGCCGCGAAGGTAGGGCTTGCCGGTGCGCGTCCTGCGGAGCGTCACGTCGGCCGTTGGGCGCCGCAGCACCTGCGAAAGGGCGAGCCGCATCGCGCCATGAGCATGGGCGTAGCGCCGCCGGTCGCAGTGCCTGACGAATGTATTCAGCCGTCGTCGTTCCCACTCTTCTGCGAAGTCGTGGAACACGCTGGTTGCCTCGTCGGCATCGACGTGTGCGAGCGGAATGAGCATGAGGGGCGTGGTCTGCAAGATGGTGTCCGGATCATGGTCCGTCCGCGGCCGACATGCGACCACCGGACCTGCGATGGTTTAATGGGAGCCGCGGTCCCTCTCGCGACAGTCGCGATAAGGCCCCTCGTCAGCGCCAATCAGAACGGCGCGCTCCTCGTCCTGAGCGAGCGCGACGTCGCCGCTCGCGAAGCGTTCCCCGATCGATGACCGGCGCCGTTCCAGGACATAGATGCTCGACTTCGTCTTCACGGTCGCTTGCGATCCGCTGATCATCGCCTCGAAGCCGATGCCCATCGCGCACTCGTAGCGTCGGATCTCGTCCGAGCTCTCTGCAGGCTCGGAGGCCGCGCACGCGAGGAGCAGCGCCGCCGATGCCGCGACGAAGGGGAGATAGCCCATGCAGGAGTGCCTGCCGCCCGGCGACGACATCGCCCTTCAGCCGTTCGGCGCGACGACGATGGAGACCGCGCGGCGGTTGCGTCCCCAAGACATCTCGTCGGAACCAAGGGCCTCGGGCCGCTCCTTCCCGAAGGAGATCATGGTGATTCTGGCCGGGGCGATGCCCTGCCCGATCAGGAAGTCGGCGGCTGCCTTGACGCGGCGGTCGCCGAGCGCGATGTTGTATTCGCGGGTGCCGCGCTCGTCGCAGTGGCCCTCGATCGTGAACGAGACGCCCGGGTGGGCACGGAGCCACCCGGCCTGTCGAAGCAGTGTCGATCGCGACGCCTCGTCGAGCGAGGAGGAGTCGAGTGCGAAGAACACGCGATCGCTTCCCGCCTCTCGCGCGAGGTCGACCTGAAGCCGCGCACTGACATCCTGCGCGCCGCCCTCCCCCTGATCGCCGACGTTCTGGCTGCCGTCGTTCTGCAGCGGCGGCATGGCGCCCGAGGGAACCCGCTTGTGGGCGCATCCCGCGACCAGAACCGCTCCCAGCATCACCGCCGTCCGCACCGCATACCGCATGGCCGTCCTTCTCCTCGGGCACGGCGTAGAGGCGATCGGAGCATGGGTGTTACTATAGGTTTTATATGCATGGACCCCGCTTTTCACGGGCCTAGAAGGGAGTGGCGGACGGGGCGTGGGGCGTCAGCTCTACCCTCGATCGCACCATCACCGCTGCGGCGGGCGCGCCAAGCTCCCCCGTCAACCTGCCCGTCGCAGCGGACCAGCGGGACGGTGCCAAGACGGTGAAGGATGACGAATATCTGATGGCGGCGGCCGAAGGCGGTCCCGTCCCCTTCAGCGTTCGCGACTACGCCCTCAGCGCCGGCCTCACCGTCTTCGCGTGCCTCGTCGCGAACCTGGTCGCCGACGCCTACGGCGAAGTCGCCGCCGCCCTGATCCTCGTGCTCGGCATCGTCGTTACTGGCGCGGTCGGCGGCCTCGTATGCGCGCTCGTCGCTTCGGCCGCCTCGTTCCTCGTCTTCAACTTCCTCATCGCCGAGCCGGTGCTAACCTTGCGTCTCGCCAACGGGCGGGACGTGACCCCGCTCGTCGTGTTCAGCCTTGTCGGCATTCTGTCCGGCGTGCTCGCCGGCCGGCTGCGCGACCAGACGGCCGCCGCGCGTGCCAGCAACATGCGTCTCGGCCAGCTGCTCGCCTTCAGCCGCGCGCTGCAGTCCGCCGCTTCCGCCGAGGACGTCGCGGCCACCCTCAGCAATGTCGCCGAGCGGACGCTGGGCGTGCGTGCGGAACTCCGGAGCGCCGGCGGAGGCGATCGGCCAGGTAACCCGCCTGAGCCGCGTCCCGAGGCATCTGGCGGAGCGGCGGACGCGACACGCCTGACGCTCGAGGGAACCTCGGGCGGGCTCGGAGAGATCGTCCTGGATGGCGATGCTGCTTCCAAGCTGGGGAAGAGCCTCACCGAGGCGCTCGCTCGGCTCGTCACGCTGGCCTTGGAACGCGCCGCGCTCGCCGAACGGGTCGCGGAGCGGGAGGCGGACTTCAAGGCGGAAGGGCTGCGCACGGCGCTGCTCTCCTCTGTGAGCCACGACTTCCGAACGCCCCTGACGACGATCAGCGCCTCGGCCTCGAGCTTGCTCGACTACGGCGACCGCCTCGACCGCGAGACTTCGGCGATGCTGTTGAAGGGGATCGTCGACGAATGCGAGCGGCTGAACCGCTACACGGCCAACCTGCTCGAGATGAGCCGGCTGGAGGCCGGCCAGGGAATGGTCGGTGCGCAGGCGCTCGGCGTCGCGGAGATGATCGCGGTCGCGGTGCAGCGAATCAGGTCGCGCTCTGGCGAGCGCGTCATCCGGGTGGACGCGGCGCAGGACGGAGCACTCGTCAACGCCAACGCCGCCTTGTTCGAGCTCGTGCTGGTCAACGTGCTCGAGAACTCGGTCTCCTACAGCGACGACGGGACGCAGATCGTCGTATCAAGCGACGCCTCGGACAAGACGTGCCGTGTCCGCGTCGCCGATCAGGGCTGGGGCATACCGGAGGCCGAGCTCGGCCGCGTCTTCGGCCGCTTCCATCGCGTGCCGCACTCCGACCGCGCTGCTCGCGGCAGCGGGCTTGGCCTCGCTATCGCGAAGGGCTTCGTGGAGGCGATGGGCGGTTCGATCGAGGCAAGGACCCCCGGGATCGGCGACCGGGGGACCGAGATCGTCATCGAGCTGCCGAGAGTGACGAAGGGACCGGAAGCGTGATCAGCCTGCTGCTCGTAGATGACGAACCTGCCCTCATCGCGGTCCTGGAACCGGTACTCTCCGCCGCCGGCTATGCCGTGACGACCGCCGCAAGCGCCGCCGCCGCGATCCGGGCGTTGGAGGACCGGGAGCCGGACGCGATCCTCCTCGACCTCGGGCTTCCCGACAGGGACGGCCACAGCGTTATCGGCGAGGTGCGGTCGCGCAGCGACGTGCCCATCATCGTCATCTCGGCGCGGCATCAGGAGACCGAGAAGATCGCGGCGTTGGACGGCGGTGCCGACGACTACGTCAACAAGCCTTTCGAGATCGGCGAGCTGACGGCGCGTATCCGTGCGGCGACGCGCCGTCACGCGAACCAGACGGCGCGCGCCGGCCGGTTTGCTGGCGGTCCGCTGGTCATCGACTTCCGCACGAGGACCGTGACGCTCGAGGGCGACCCGGTGAAGATGTCGCCCAAGGAGTTCGAGATCCTAAAGGCACTGGCGCTCAGCGCGGGCCAGGTGGTGACCCATCGCAAGCTGCTCGCCGCGGGCTGGGGCGACGAGAAGGGGGACGGCCAGTATCTGCGCGTCTACATCGGCCTCCTGCGTCAGAAGCTCGAGGCCGAGCCGAGCGAGCCGAAGCTCATCCTGACCGAACCGGGCGTCGGCTATCGCCTGGCGGTCTCGTGATCGCGGCCGCGCGGACCTACCGGCTGCAGATGCCTGGCGACGCCAGCCGTTGTGCTCAGGCGGGTCCGCTGATCAGCTTACCTCGACAGCAGCCGGCGCCGCCGTTGTCGGGCCGGGCTTCACGCCATAGCAGCCCGTGATCAGGCGGAGGACTCGAGCGACCGGTCGCTGGCCCCGGCATCCGCGCGGCAGGCGCCACGATCACGTCGCTTGCAGCCACGACGCATCGACCGATCAGATGGAGCCGATGCGCCCGAGACTATCGGTCATCCGGGAGGACCCGGCCCCGCAACGCGTCCGGCGATGGGCGGCGTCGCTCGTCCCGACGCGTCGCGCCATATTGGAGAACAGGCTGCTCCGGCCGATCGCGCATCGGCTCGCCGATCCGGCGCTATGGCGCTTCCGCCGCAGGCCCGTCCGATCGGGGGTGGCGATCGGCCTGTTTTGCGGGCTGGTCGTTCCCGTCGGGCAGATGCCGCTGGCCGTGGTCGCCGCCCTGCCGCGCAGAGCCAATTTGATCGCCGCGACGACCGCGACTCTCGTCAGCAACCCGGTAACGTGCGGACCGATCTACCTGCTCGCCTACAGGCTAGGCGGATCGGTCATCACGGCCATCGCAGGCGGCGACCGCCCATCGGCGGTGGCGTCGACCGTCGTCGGACTTATCTGCATGGCCGTCGTCGGCGCACTGCTCGGGTTCGCGACGGTCGATCTTCTCTGGCGCCGCAGGATCGTGACCCGGCGCCGAGCTTCGCAGGCGAGCAGACGCGCGGCCCAGACCTGATCAGGCCTGACGGTCCCCCTTCAGCCGGTCGCACTCGACGATCCCGTCGCCGTCCCAGCTCGACGTAGAAGCACGAAGCCGAGCAGTCCCGCCGCCAGCGATCCTGCGAGGACGCCGATCTTCGCCTCCGTCTGCAGGAGGGGGCTCGACGGGAAGGCCAGCAGCGTGATGAAGATGCTCATGGTGAAGCCGATCCCGCACAGGCATGCGACGCCGAGCAGCTGGAGCCGGCCGGCATGGGCGGGCATGTCCGCGAGGCCGAGGCGGACTGCGATCGCCGCGAACCCGAAGACGCCGACGATCTTGCCGATCAGCAGCCCGGCCGCGACGCCGATGGTGACGGGCGCCACCAGCGCACCCGGAGGCAGACCCAGGACCGGCACCGCAGCGTTGGCCAGACCGAATATGGGCACCACGAGGAAGGCGACCGGAAGATGAAGCAGGCGCTCCAGCCGGTGGAGCGGACTCGCACAGTCGGCATCGGAACGGCTCGGCGTGCGGTCCATCGGGATGGTGAACGCGAGCATCACCCCCGCCAACGTCGCATGAACGCCGGAGCGCAGGACAAGCACCCACAGAACCAGACCGACGAGCATGTATGGCGTCAGTCGACGAACCCCAAACCGGTTGAGGCCGATCAGCACGACCAGCGCGGCTCCCGCCCCGGCGAGGTCGGGCAGCGAGAGCCCCGCCGTGTAGAACAGCGCGATGATCAGCACCGCTCCCAGGTCGTCGATGATCGCCAGCGCAGCCAGGAAGATGCGCAGCGACGCCGGCACCCGCTTGCCGAGCAGCGCGACGACCCCGAGCGCGAAGGCGATGTCGGTCGCGGCCGGGATCGCCCACCCCGCCGCCGTCGGTCCGCGGTTGAAGGCGAGATAGATCAGCGCCGGCGCCAGCATCCCGCCCGTCGCTGCTATCCCCGGAAGGATCCGCCGGGGCCAGGTCGAGAGCTGGCCGTCCAGCATCTCACGCTTGATCTCCAGTCCGACAAGCAGGAAGAACAGGGCCATCAGGCCATCGTTGATCCAGTGCACCAGGGAAAGCGGGCCGAGATACGCGTGCAGCATCGTGGCGTAGCCTGGTCCAACCGGCGAGTTGGCGATGGCGAGCGCGACGACCGCCGCAGCCATAAGAACGAGCCCCGCCGACGACTGCGCGTGGAGGAAACGGCGGATTGCGCTCGAGTGCGCGGAGTGGTGTTGCATGGCCTGTAGTCCGGACGCAGATCAGGGCCGCTGGCGGCCCGACCAGCGTGAGATACCTGCCTGCAGCACCATGACGCCGCAGACACCCGCCCCCGCTATCGCATCGGCACGCCCGCTCGGCAACCTTGGCGATGCGGACCGAGGCCGCTCTTCCGCTTAGTAAGACTTACGATAGACGGAGGAAGACGCAACCACCTCCACGCCGCAGCGGGTCAGGAACATTGTCGTTCCGTTGATGTAAATGTCACCAGTACGCTTTAATGACGGCTCAACAGGAGGAACCGTGGAGCTTAAGACGCTAGTCGCAGCCATCGGCATGCTCGCTGTCAGCATCAGCGTTTCCGGCGCCGCGCAGGCACAGCGCCACGGACCGGATCGCCTCGAGCATCGAGACCATCGCGGCCCCGACCGGTTCGATCGCGACAGGGGTCCGCGCGGTCGCTACCATGCTTATGGACAGCACGATCGCTGCCGCGTCGTCTACCGCCATCATCGGCGCGTCCGGGTCTGCCGCTGACGCACGCGCGTCGCCGCCCGCCTGGCCTGGCGGCGGGCGGCAATCGATTCGGAAGACCACCCGCGGCGCGCGATTCTAGCGTCTAGATGCCGTCGCTCGCACTATGGCCGGCGGTCCGCATCGCAACAGGTGCAGTAAGGCTACATCTAAAGTGTCAGCAGCTGTAGAGAACGCCCGCGATGTTGACCGCCCCTCTAATCCGAAAAACTCCCGTTCAAGCGGAAGTCGGATTACTTGAAAGCAGACGCTGGTCCAAGTGGACGCAAAGCCCCCGCCAATCACCCTTTTTTCGAACAGACTGGCTTGGCCTACAGCTAGGTCGGTCGGCCCGCGGCCAGCACGTGGGCCGTAGTCATGCCTGAGCGGTGGGCCTGATCACGATCTCGCCGACGTTGACGCCCGCCGGCTGTCTAATGGCGTAGGCGATAGCCTCGGCGATGGTCTCCGGCGGCATGGCGATCGATCCGCCTGCTGCGATCTGCTCCCGTAGGGTCTCATCGCGGATGTGGTCGGCGAAGCCGGTCGCCGTAAAGCCGGGCGTGAGGGTGGTGACGCGGAGGTTGCCGGCAAGCTCCTGGCGCAGCCCGTCGCAGATCGCGACCACGGCCGCCTTCGTACCTGAGTAGACCGCCATGTTGGGGACGATCTTGCGCGCCGCCGTTGACGCCACCGCGATGAAGTGGCCGGAACGTTGGCTACGGAAGATCGGCAGGGCCGCAGCGATGCTCCACAGGACGCCCTTGACGTTAACGTCCACCATCGTCTCCCAATCGTCGAGCGCAAGCGCGTCGACCGGGCCGATCGGCATCGCGCCCGCATTGGCGACGAAGACGTCGAGTCGACCGTAGGTCGTGACCGCATGCTGCGCCAACATGGCCACGTCCTCGCGCCGCCGGACGTCGACGGGAACGAAGGTCGCAGCTCCGCCGCTCGCGGTGATCTCGTCGACAAGGCGCCGCAGCCGGTTCTGGTTCCGCGCGCCTAACACCACCTTCGCGCCTCGTTCGGCGAGATATCGGGCTGTCGCCTCGCCCATTCCGCCGCTTGCCCCGGTAATCGCCACCACCGCACCGTCGATTATCATCGGACTTTCCTTCCGTGTTGCGCGGGTCGTGGACCCAAACAGCATCAACCGTACCTTTCACACGGCATGCTGGTGGGGTGGTTCGTTCAGGAATCGAGCCCCGGTCAGCTCCTCGGAAACCTGCCAGAGGTGCACCGCCACGTCCTGATCCAGCGCCTGCGGCGGAATCGTCGCGGACGTCGGATAGCCGCGTACCTCGCCGATGCCGTCCGGCCCGTAATAGGCGCCCCCGGCCGCATCCGGCGCGGTCGCCGCGTAGAGCGTCGGCAACGCGCCGCGGTCGGCCGGCTGGAACAGGAATGGCAGCAGCGTCCTCGCGAGCCCGTGGGCGCTGCGGCGGCCGGGACCGTTGTGAAGCAAGTCCGTCCGCGCGATGCCAGGATGCGCGGCGATGCTGACGATGCCCATACCTGCGGCGTCGCTTCGCCGCTGGAGCTCCAGCGCAAACAACAGGCAGGCGAGCTTCGACTGGCTATACGCCTTCATCGCCTTATAGCCGCGCGCGGAGTTCAGGTCGTCGAAGTCGATGACGCCCGTACGCGCAGCCACGCTCGACAGCGAGACCACGCGCGCGCCCGCGGGCAGCATCGGCAGAAGGTGCGCCGTGAGGGCGAAGTGGCCGAGGTGGTTGGTCCCAAGCTGCAGTTCGAAGCCGTCGGCGGTTACCTCGCGCCGCGGCGGGACCATCACGCCAGCGTTGTTGATCAGCATGTCGATCGTTTCGTGACGCGCGGCGATGCGGTCGGCGAACGCCGTGACCGAAGCGAGGCTGGCAAGGTCCAGCTCTTCGAAGCGGACGTCGGCGACGGGGAGCATCGTTCTGATACGGTTCACTGCCTCGGCACCCTTGGCCCCATTCCGGCCGGCAAGAACGACGCACGCGCCCGCCCGCGCCAGTGCGACGGCATCCTCGAACCCGAGCCCGCCGGTTCCGGTCACGATCGCCGTTCGGCCGCGCTGCGGGGGAATATCGTCCTGTGTCCACCTTGCCATGTTTGTGCCTTTCAAATAAAATCTGCACCCGGTGTAACTTGTTACATGCACTCGGTGCAACTATTTTTTCAAGGTGAGCGTGTGGCCGATGCATCTGATGTTGCTCCGCCGACCGGCGTTCGGGAACGCAAACGGCGCGAGACGCTACGGCGGATCACCGACGCTGGCGTGCGCCTGTTCATCGAGAAAGGCTTCGACGGCACGACGGTAGACGAGGTCGCCGCCGCGGCGGGCATCTCGCGGCGCACCTTCTTCCACTACTTTGACTCCAAGGACGACATCCTGCTCTCGTTGCAGAGCGACATTGGCGAGGTCTTTGCTGCGGAGGTCCGCAGGGCACCGCTCGCTGATACCCCGTTTGAAATGGTCCGCAACGCGGCGTTGACCGTCTGCGCGTCGTTCCCACATGACGATATGCTGGCTCTGGACCGGCTGATGCGTGGAAGCGCCTCGGTGCAGGCCCGCAAGCAGGCGAGCTATCGCCAGCAGGAAGAGGCGCTCTTCTCTTCGCTGCGCGAGCGCTGGCCCGAACCCGAGCGGGAAACGCGGCTGCGGGTGGTGGCTATGGTTGCCGTCGGCGCCACCCGGCTCGCGTCCGAGACCTTTAGCCGGGAGAACGGCGCCCGGCCTTTTGACGGGATCCTGCGTGAAGCCTTCGACGTGATGGCCACGGAGTTCACCATGGGCTGAGTTGCGCAGTTATTTGAGGCTGGCGAGACCCACGATCCGCCATTCAGGCGGTGATTGCAGTTCCCAGAAACCGGTCGATCGTTCGCCAACGCTACCCACGTGACCTCAGTCGCTATTAACCCCCTGTTGCTGCTCGGACGCACCATCCGCTAGGTTTGCGCGATAGATAGGCTGGACGTCTTGAACCTCTTTGTTCGAGTTGCCGAGGCGGGCAGCTTCTCCAAGGCGGCGCAGCAGAGTGGCATCGCACAATCGACAGCGAGCAAACGGATCGCCAGCCTTGAGAAGCGGCTCGGCGCTCATCTATTGCGACGGACGTCGCGCGGCCTTGCCCTGACATTGGCCGGGCAGCGCTACTATGATGAAGCGCTACGCTTGGTAGATGCGTTCGAGCAATTGGACGAGACGGTTGGTGAGCACGAGCGTACACCGGCTGGCGTCTTACGCCTGACATGTCCGCCGGGGCTGGCCACGTCATACCTGCTGCCGCGGCTCGGCGCGTTCAGAGCGGAGCTTCCTAAGATTTCGCTCGACTTCGTCGTGTCCCAGGGCAATCTTAATCTCGTCAAGGAGGGGATCGACCTCGCGATCCGGTTTGGAGATCTTGAGGATTCCGAGATGCGTTCGCGTCAGGTCGGCACGGCGGAAGCGATCGTTGTCGCCTCCGCAGCCTACCTCCCCGAGCGAGGCGAACCGACGACGCGTTACGAGTAGCGCGATCATTCGCTGATCGCCTCGGCCCGCAATGGGAAATCCCGCTCCGGGACCTTCCGTCGTGGTCAGGAGTGCGTGACGATCGATCCGCATGGCTCGATCCAGTCGGACGACGTCGAACTCACCCTAGGCGCTGTGAAATGTGGTCTAGGGATCGCCCATGCCGCTAGCTGGCTGTTTAAGGACGAACTCGTATCCGGCGAGGTCCGCAGGCTTCTGACCGGATACGAGTGCCCTATCGTACCTATCAGCGCCGTTTGGTCTAGGAATCGAAGCCTTCCAAAACGTGAAGCTGTGTTCCTCACCTACCTGGAAGCGATCTGCGCTTCCGAGCCTACGCCGCTTCAGTGACGCCGATGAACCGACTAGGTCGACCAGACGAACTTGCGGCGGCTGCCCTCTTCCTCGCTTCTGACGACAGCAGCTTCTCGACGGGGATGGAGTTGCTCGCAGACAGAGGCCACGCGGAGCTTTCGAACCAGCGGTAGCATCGCTTCAAGCCTTTACTTAGCTTGCAACGAACGCAGGGCGGAAGTTCCATGGGATCGCAATGACCCATTTGCAGACATTCCGGATCCCATTCCCGCCCCCCAATTTCAGACATTCGTTCATGTCCGGTCGGTATCTCGAGCGGCAACCGTGGGATGACGAAATCTGTGACGAAACTGCCGGTTGGCGGTCCGGTAGTGAGGGTCAGCTCTAGCCAGGAGAGGACATTGGAGGAGCTTTCTATGTGGCCTATCCTGCTCTCTGGCGCATTGCGATCGCCGTGACTACCTCTCCAGATCAACAGGGAGGGGGCGAGGACCCGAATCGGGATGGACAACAAGACGAAGGGGGCTTGGCTTCTCGCCCAGTCTAAAAGTTTGGACGGCTATTCCGGCGCCGGTGCCGCTCGCCTTGAGAACATCTCGTATTCCGGAAAGGTTGGCCGCCTCTACAACTTGCTCCGCCGGCAGTCAGACGAGCAAAACACGTTCACAATCTCCAAGCAGATCGTGGACAACGCGTGTCAGTTGAACGGTATCGACAAGTCGGCGCGCCGCGACGGACTGCAAATCCTGAAGGACGCGGGCCGCATCGACGTCGCGGGCGACGGATCGGTTGCCGTGCTGGGCGCAACTACGCAGGCGGTTTTGGAGGCGACCGTTGAAATCTTCGACGATCAGGGCCCCAGTTCCGACGAGCAGGCAATCATCGACCTTTCTGAGCGGGTGTCAGGGAAGCCGATGAAGCGCGCCGAAGCCGAGGAGTACATCTCCGACACGCACAAGCTGATGAAGGCCGACGCGACTACCCTCGTAGATCTGTCGAAGAAGACGGCGCTGATCGACGAGGAGGGTGAGCGCGGCAACGGCCTCCTCTTTAATTCGCACACCTTCCGCGACGGCAAGTACGCGGAGAAGGCCCACCGGGTGCTGGAACAGCTCAAGGCCGACGAGCGCACCAGGCTGACCGAGGTTCAGGACATGCTGTCGCGCCGCGGCGCGATGTATGAGGCGGAGGTCGAGAAGATGCTCGGCCCGGACCTGTACAAGCGGCTGGTCAGCGTCGGCCTGTTCGACCGCATGGAGGTCAGCAACAGCACCGAGTCCGTCGGCTACATCGCGTCGCCTAATGACTTCCAGAAATACGGCCGCCCATTCGAGGAGGACCCCATTGACGACGCGAAAGCGCTTATCGCGTCGCTGACCTACGGTCAGACGCGCAGCAACTCCGTGCGCGGTCGGATTACGATGCCCGAAGCACTGATCCGCACCCTTGTCCGCGGCGACGAGCTTGCCGCTGGGGCTGGCGGTATCCGCGCGATTGGGGAGGACTATCGAGAGTTGGAGGCGCGGCAGGTCGTGGAGACGACTGAACAGAGCCGGGGACGATTCACCATGCGTCTCCTAAAGAAGGACGTTGGTGAGTTGGCCCTGACCATCGTCCGCGGCGGAGCGGCGGCCCAAGACGCAGTGCTGATGGACGGCTCCCCGGCGCGCGCCTTCAAGGGTCCTCATGCAAGCCGAAACGAGGTACGGGTCAAGAACGATATTGCCGACAAGCGGTTCGTGCACGACACGCTTGACCGGCTGAGGAGTGAAGGTTGATGGCTTTGGCGAAGGGCGCTGGTCTTGAGGAATTAGCGCGGGCGTATTTCGCGCGGCAGGGCTTCGTTGCCATCCGCAGCGTCTCGATACAGTTCGAAGAGGAGGAGGTCACCGACGTGGACGTCTGGCTGTACGGGCGGCAGGGCGGCGGTGTTCGGACGCGGGCGCTCGTCGACGTGAAGGACAAGAAGTCTCCCAAGGCGTTTGAGCGCATAATGTGGGCTCGCGGTATGCAGTTGGCCCTCAACTGCGACCGGGCGGTGGTCGCCACCACTGACACCAACACGAAGGTGACGCGCTTCGCGCAGCAACAGAAGGTCGCTTTGCTGACGGCCGCCTACCTCCGCAACTGGTCGGGCGGCGACGACGTCTTGAAGGAGCGACTGAGCCTCGAAGAGCTGACGTCGAGCATCCAGTCCTACACCGGTCACAAGCAGGACGGCGATTGGCTTAAGCAGATTGCCGCGGCAAAGTCCGCGGTGGTCAGCCTGGCCCCGTACCCCGCCTTCAACAAGGCAATTGCGTCTTTCCGTTTCTTCGCCGAGCGCGCCGCCACCCGTCCCCAGCACCGCGAGCAGGCACTCCGTGGCGCGTTTCTATCGGCAGCTCTGGCCTGCATGGCGCTCGACGCAGCGCTGGAGAAGCTGTCCTTCGAGGAACCGAAGGCGCGCTACAACTTGCTCTACTCCGGCGTCACCTACGGCGACGCGGGAGACAACCGCGTGCAGAGCAGCATCGACACCGTCCTTTCAGTCATATCGAGGGGCGTAAAGAACGGTCCGGCGCTGGCCCGTCAGACGAGCGACGCACTGGAGGAGATGTTCGCCGGGGTGCGTGCTGAGATCATCGCCGAGTTCTTCGCCAAGGAGCAGAACGCGGCGCACCTGTTCCCAGTCGCGCGCGAACTAGAGGGTCGAGCCCACGCCCGGTCTCGCGAGAGCCTGATTGGGCTCTCGGTCGAGGCTAAGTCGATCATTGGTGTCTTCGCAGACTTCGTCGGTGCCAAGCGCACAGCCCTTTTGAGCAGCGAGTTCGTGGCCGCCGCCTCCACCTGTGCCCGCCAATACGAAGGCTGCCACTGGCTCGCCGCTGCCCCCGCCGACTGCGGTCAAGGCGATGGGTCCGGCTGACGGCACGGCGGCGGAAGATAGCGAGAGCGAGGTTTCGCAGCCTGCCGAATCACCCGATGCGGCGCCGACGCACGACAAGAAGGATGGTGACCCGAGCCCAACCCTTCTCTAGTGACGAGAGTTTCCTCGGCATATCGCCGGGGGACACCG
The DNA here is from genome assembly GCF_003355005.1 of Sphingomonas sp. FARSPH. Lineage (NCBI taxonomy): Bacteria > Pseudomonadati > Pseudomonadota > Alphaproteobacteria > Sphingomonadales > Sphingomonadaceae > Sphingomonas > Sphingomonas sp. FARSPH. Next base: position 3,019,777 of record NZ_CP029985.1, read on the forward strand.
CCGCTGGCGTCGTCCTGCCTAACTAGCTTACAAGCTGGCAACTTCGACATGGACGCAATGGCACTCAGACTGATGGGAAGTTTGGGTTCATAGGGCATGAACGAAGCTGTGGACCATATTTCATGTTCGAAAGGCCGACGGCTCGACGCAAAAAGCCGATACTGGCCTTCTTACTTATCGCTGGAGCAGGAGGCCGATTTTATCTGATCCGGACGTTCGAGTCGCACCTGATGAACGGCAACATCTGGTCGACAACTGCCGAACGAGGAGACCCAATTGCCGTCATCCATCATGGCCTTGCCGCTTCCCGATTTCTGCCGTTTGTTCACCTCGCTACATGCGCTTCTTTCACGGCGAAATCAGCTGATCGGTAAGCGTCCGGTGACGGCGTCACCTCAAACGGGCCGGTAGTTCCACGGCAGCAGTTCAGCGACCCGGCGGGCCGGATGGTCTGCGATGCGTCTGATGGTGTCGGCCAGCCAGGCCTCGGGGTCGACGCCGTTGAGCCTGGCGGTTTCCACCAGGCTGTAGATGCTGGCGGCGCGGTGCCCGCCCTGGTCGGAGCCCGCGAATAGCCAGTTTTTGCGCCCGACGGCGATACCGCGCAGCGAGCGCTCGGCGGCATTGTTGTCGATCTCCAGGCGACCATCGTCGGCATAGCGGGTCAGCGCCTGCCAGCGGGCGAGCGCATAGCGGATGGCGACCGCAAGGTCGGAGCGCCGGGACAGCTTCGGTCCGGTCGCGTCGAGCCACTGGCGGAAGGCATCGAGCAGCGGTCCGGCCCTGGCCTGGCGCGCGTGCCGTCGCTCGTCAGGGAGCCGGCCACGCACATCCCGTTCGACGGCATAGAGGCCGGCGATATGGTCCAGTGCCTCGCGGGCCGTGGGGGAGCCGGTTGCGGCATGGACGTCGAAGAACTTGCGCCTGACATGCGCCCAGCAGGCCACCTCTGCGATGCGGTCGCCATAGAGGCGGTCGAACCCGGCATAGCCATCGGCGTGCAGATCGCCCCGGAACCGGGCAAGATGTCCGGCGGGTCGTTCGCCCTTGCGGTCGGGCGCGTAGTGGAACAGCACGGCGGGCGGAGCCTCGCCGCCAGCCCCGCGCTCGTCGCGTACATAGGTCCACAGCCTGCCCGTCCTGGTGCGACCGGCACCAGGGGCCAGTACCGGCACCGGCGTGTCGTCGGCATGGAGGGTCGCGCCGCCCATGACGTGGCGCTCGAGCGCGTCGACCAAGGGGCCGAGGAGCGCGGCCGAGCGCCCGACCCAGTCGGCGAGCGTGGAGCGGGCAAGGTCGACGCCCTGGCGAGCATAGATGCCCGACTGGCGGTAGAGCGGCAGATGGTTGGCGTATTTGGACACCAGCACATGGGCGAGCAGCCCCGCACCGGGTCGACCGCGCTCGATGGGCATGGACGGCAACGGCGCCTGCACTATGCGCTCGCATGACCGGCAGCTGAGCCGCGGCCGGACGTGGCGCACGACCCGGAACGAGGCGGGCACATAGTCGAGCTGTTCCGTAACGTCCTCGCCCATGCGCCGCATGGCACCACCGCAGTCGGGGCAGACGCACGGTGCCTCATGCACGACCTCGGTGCGGGGCAGATGATCGGGCAGCGGCTGTCGATACGGCCTGGCGGTCTCCCGTGTCCGGGTGACCACCGGCATCGCCGCAGTGGCGGCTTCCGCCTCGCGCTCTTCCAGCCCGAGTTCCAGCTGGTCAGCCTGGTGCGTCAGCTTCTCCGACGAACGGCCGAAGGCCATGCGCCGCAGCCGCGCGACCTGCATCCGCAACTGCTCCAGCTCGGCGCCGGCAGCAATGAGCATGGCCTTCAGAAGGGCGATATCGTCGGGCAGCGAGGCGGCATCGGGCGACACGCCCGCTTATACCAGAACCCCCGTGCCGATACACGCGAAAGCCGCAGGAAACCGTACTTTTTACCAGGCCAAGGTCGGCTGCGAGGACCGGATCGGATGCCGCCAGTCCACCCCTTCGAGCAGCATCGACAGCTGCGCCGGGGTCAGCACCGCGACGCCGTCCGCGGTCGCCGGCCAGGTGAACCGGCCCCGCTCCAGACGCTTGGCATGGAGCACGAGACCCTGACCATCCCACCACAGCAGCTTGACCAGATCGCCACGCTTGCCCCGGAAGGCGTACACCGCACCGCCAAACGGATCCTGGCGCAGCCGCTGCTGTACCAGCGCGGCCAGCCCGTCGAAGCCCTTGCGCATGTCCGTGACCCCGGCCGCCAGATACACCCGGACACCGCCCGGCGGCCCGATCAAGCAAACCCCGCCAGCACGGTCTTGAGCACCCGCGCGTCGATGGGAGGTGCCAGGCGGATGCGTTGCCCGGCCGGGCCGACCACTTCCACCACACCCGGTCCGAGCGGCTCCGAATGCGGCACCATGGGCGCGCCCGCCACCTCGACCGGAATGAATGCCGGCCCCGGCAACGGCAATGCTTCGCTCGCCACCCCGTCGCGCAGCAGCGTGCGTCGCCAGCGATACACCAGCGACGTGCACACCCGGTGTCGCCGCGCCACCTCCAGCACGCTGGCACCCGGCATCATCGCCTCCGACACGATCCGCGCCTTGTCATCTTCGCTGAACCGCCGGCGCGGTTCAGGCCCAACCATCTCGATAATTCGCGTCGCCATGATGCCGCACCGGTGTCTGCCACAGTGCCGAACCTGTGGCTTGCGCATCACCTCGTCAGCAAGGTGGAGAAGACCGGACGCTTACGCTGATCGAACGTCTGGCATTGGGGGGTTAGCGGACATTAAATCCTCGGGCAGCGACTTGCCGGCGTTAAGGTGATATTTCGGTAGGAAAGGGGCCGCTCGATATCGCCATCGTCAGTAGCGATGGTTGCGGTCCCCTTGAACGTGGCTGGGATGCCGTTGCCCGGTCGACCGATGTCAGCCCGCTGCACCGGAGCGTAGAGAGTGACGAGGATGAAGGAGCGAAGTTCTTTCGGACTACCGTGGTTGAACCAAGTGGCACCTTGGCTACCATTTCCCTCGATAACGCCATTGGGTGTGGCACTGCTTCCAGCTTTGATCCGCCAGCCGTTCGGAATGCGGCAGACAGACTTAATATGCACACCCCAGGTTTCGATCGCAAAAGCCTCGATGCTCTCCGTGTCTTTCAGCGATATCCGCCCGATCGACAGTAGGTAGCTTCGTGGGTGGTCGACCGGTGCTGCGCCGATCATGAACAACGCCAAGGAGAGCAAGACTTTCATTTAAGCATGCTTGCACGCCAACGGAATGGCCGCAATTGGGCGGTAGCGGAACGTCAGCTACACGGCTCAAAAGGCTCAGGCTAGGTCCATCACACATTCCGAAGCGGCACCAGAAACCTGCCGCACGTTCAGCTTTACCGCTGGCCGATCAACCTTATTTCCGAACCGCCGGTTTACCGCGGCTGCGTACGCTAACCTGGCAATCTGGCCCGATGGAGATGATCGATGGGTCACTCGTCGATGGACCCCGCCTTTGACGAACTTCGACCTTGGAACGAAGGTCGGCTGATCGGTGCAAAGCGCGCGCTGAAGCAGCAACAGGTCTGGGCCATTCGCTTTTGGCTCGACCAGCATAAACGGTTGCGTGACCGAGCGCTGTTCGACTTCGCCATCGACAGCAAGCTGCGCGGCTGTGACGTGGTCAGAGTACGGATCTGAGATGTAGTTTCTGGCGGGCGCGTCCGTGACCGCGCCGTCGTGGTTCAGCAGAAGACTAGACGGCCGGTCCAGTTCGAGATGATGGACACGGCACGTAAGACAATGCGGGCATGGCTGGAGCGTCGTGGCGGCACACTGAACGACTTCGTCTTCCCGAGCCGAAACAACTACATGGCCCACATGAGCACCCGGCAATATGCCCGCCTCGTACACGAGTGGGTGGTCGGCATCGGTCTTCCGGCTCAAGATTACGGGACGCACTCGCTTCGGCGTACGAAAGCATCAATCATCTACAAGGCGACCGGCAACCTCCGCGCCGTTCAAATTCTTCTCGGCCATGCCAAGATCGACAGCACTGTCCGCTACCTGGGTGTCGACATCGAGGACGCTTTGGAACTGGCCGAACGCACTGAGGTCTGAGCCGACCCAGAATCGGTCATTCGCTGCCTCTCTTCACCTTGCCAACTCTTGCCGCGTATTCATGGTGCATCGGAGCAGGTGCTCGGCCTTCGGCTTGCCCGCGCGGACCATGTGGATATTCCGGCATGATGCTCTGTCTTCTTGGCACGTCGGCGACCTTCTTCGGGCCACACCACGCTCGGCAGCCCGCGATGCGGTGGGGCGGGCATGATCGCAGCACTATGCGGGCGCTATGTAATTAGCTGGAATCGATCTCGAAATGCTATGTCGAGGGCGATAACTGGATTGCCACATCAAGGGTTGTGGCATGGTAGCGTGGCATCGGTCGCGGCGCGCCGACATCGTTCTGCGCGCCACCGGACTTCTTCTTTGCTGGGTGAGTTACACCGCGATTTTGCGGCTCTTCGCCATGCACGTTCCGCCACAGAAAGCTGGCGTCCTTGCCTACGGGATTGCCGCGGTCGGCTTCATGGCCGCGAGTGCCGGCAGCGCACTGACCATCCTCGGTCACCATCTTTTCGATGAAATCGAGGTGAGCGCCCGCTGGCGGGGGCGCCCCGACCTAGATGTCTTCCCTCCGTCAGAAGGTAGCATTGCGATGGACATCCCGGAACCGGCCATGCTGGTCGTAGGCCGTGACATTGATGGTGACTGGACCGTCCGTGAGAGCGCTGGAATGCTCCTGGGGCGCTTCTCATCGGCACAGGCAGCGCAGCGCTTTGCCGAAGCGGAGCGGCGTGGACGAACATCGATTTCAGTTGCGACGTCAGCGGGGGCCCCGCACCGGATTGAGGGACGGCTGAGCCTCGTCAGCGATCGGACGCTGAAAAGCGGTGTGGGCCTTGGGTAAGCTACCTCCACGGTTGCTTGGCGTCGTGCTGCTTGGGTGTTTCGGCGGATCGACGTTGGTCCATCGCAATGTTTACGAGGCGGCGCGGCATGGTCCTGCGCAGGCCGCCGAGTTCGGCCTTGCCCTGCTGACGTTCATCCTCGCCAGCACCGGCATGCTACTGCTGGTCTATGGCGCCAGGCTGTTCAAGCCGGCGCCTGATCGCCTCCCCAGTGCCGAGCAACGTGTTAGAACCGCGTTCCGTGCGCGCCTGAAAGCGCCGATCACACCACAGGGTCGCGCGTTCGATACGCGTCAAGGCGCTTCAATGATGCAGACGCGGCACCGGATGGGTCTGTCGCGGCGCGCTCAATTGATCGCCGAATCCAACGCCCGGAAGTCCGATTGGACCCTGATTGACTGGACATTGGCTCCTCGGCGCTGATCAAGAACTTATGCCTGTCATCGCCGCCTATCTGTACCACCATGGCCGCCGTGTTCGCGAGATCGCGACCGACGAACGGGTCGATTGCCCCTCCGACCGATCGGAGTTCGTCTGGATCGGGCTGACCGACCCGAGTGCTGATGAGATCGACACGCTGCAGCGTCTCTACGACCTCCACCCGCTGGCGGTCGAAGACGCACTGAAGGACGGGCAGCTGCCGAAGGTTGACGTCTACGGCGATCAGTTGTTCGTCATCGGCCGAACTGCCCATCTATGCGACGGGCATATCGTCTATGGGCAGACGGCAGCCTTCCTCGGCCACAGCCATATCATCACTGTACGGCAGGCCTCGACAAGGTCGTACAAGCCGCTGCGCGAGCATCTGGAGGCCGCACCCGACCTGCTGGGCAAGGGCGGCGACTATGTCCTCCACGCCATCCTCGACTTCATCGTCGACGGCTATCTGCCGCTAATGACGGCCCTTGAGGAGGAGGTCGCGAGCATGGAACAGCGGATGCTCGACACCTTCCTCGATCGCGCCGAGATCGCCCGCATCTTTTCGCTAAGGCGTGAGCTGATGCGCTTCGATCGCATTCTGGTGCCGATGGAGGAGGTTGCCCGCAAGCTGTCCAAGAACGAGCTGCCGTGCGTCGATGCCGAGGCTCGGCTGTACTTCCGCGACGTGCTGGATCACGTCCGCAGGGTAGAGACGATGGCGAGCGGCTTGCGCGATCTGCTGTCATCGGTGTTCGAGTTCAGCAATCTTATCGAGCAGCAGCGCACCGGCGCCATCACACGCCAGCTTGCAGCGTGGGCAGCAATCCTAGCCGTACCGACTGCTATCGCCGGCATCTACGGGATGAACTTCGAGCATATGCCCGAGCTGCGAAGCCCCTATGGTTATCCCATAACCATAGGGGTGATCCTGACGATCTGTTCGGCGCTGTACTGGCGCTTTCGAAAGGCGCGTTGGTTGTAGACCGTCCGCACACCAGCCCGAATGCGACGAGCCGTTGTCACGCTTACGCGCGCACTATGCAATTTCCCGGAATCGATATCGAAACACTATGCGGTGCCCCGTACCTCCGAAATGCGGGCGCTGGACGCTCGATTATTGAAGGTTTGAAAGGCGATATGTCGTCTGAACCCACTCCGGAGCCCGACTACCGCGGGACGATTATCTACGTCGGTCAGGACAAAGCAGGCCACTGGCTCGTGCAGGATAGCGGCCACAAGATGGAGGGCCGGTTCGTCTCACGCGGCGCAGCGCTCAGCTTCGCCGAAGCGGAGCGGCAGATTTACCACGCGAGTCTCGAGATCGTCTCGGTACCGTTGGTTCCGTTTATCTCCTTCGAGCCGGTGAGCCCGGCCGAGCACGCACTGCGCCGCGCCGCCTGAGGATTACCTATGACACCGAAACTGAAGCCGTCCGTCACGGCTAATCGTCTGTCGTCCACATCAAGGGTTACTCCGTCCACGATCCTGGGCAGTCGTGCCGCCCATAACGATGCGCGCTGGACTGACATCTGCGCCGCGCTTGATGCCCTGCGCGAGCGAGGGCGCCATTCCGTCCGTATCGTCGACGCTGACTGCTCCTGCGGCACCTTGCTGATCGAGGCAGCGCGTCATGCCAGGACGCTCGGCTTCACGGCGATCGAAGTCCGCGGCATTGATGGCTCACCGGCGATGATCGGGCGGGCGCGTACAGCAGCCGCCCGTCTGCATGAACCGGCGATTGGGCTCACCTTCGAGGTCGCGGACATAGTCGACGCGCTGGCAGGCGAGGCCGATTTCCCGGCAGATATCGTCCTGTGGCACGGCAGCCGCGCAATCAACGACCGGCCAGGCCTACGTGAAAGCCTCGTCAATGCCGGCGACTTGCTCATCGCCGACCGTGATCAGGTGCGGGCGGCATGACCCGTCGCGATCTCCAATGGAAAGCCGGCGGCTTTGCACTGCTGGCCTCCTCCTGTGCGATGTGCCTGGCGCTCGACGGTTCGCCGGCGATGATCGTCTTCTTTCCACTTGCCCTGCTCGGCTTGCCGCTGATGATCCATGGCAAGCGGGTCGGACAATTGCTCCGTGCCGAGCGGCGCGGGCACAGCCACACCGCCGAAGTCGTCCATGCCGCCCGGGTGCGTCGCCGCGGGCAGGCGGACGATGGCTTCGGCCACTGATACGCAAGGTCACCTGTGATGAGCTTTTTCGACTATCGTGACGGCATCCTGTGCGCCGAGGGCGTCCCCCTGCCCGCTATTGCCGATGCGGTCGGCACGCCCGTCCACATCTATTCGGTGAGCGCGCTCCGGCAGGCCGCTGATGCATTCACGTCAGCCCTGCAAGGTCTGCCGTCCGCCCGATTCGCCTTTGCGGTCAAGGCTAATCCCAATGGCGCAGTCCTTCGGCTGCTCGCTGAGTGCGGCTACGGCGCCGACATCGTGTCGGGGGGCGAGCTGCGCCGAGCCCTGGATGCAGGGATCGCGCCTAGGGATGTGGTCTTCTCCGGCGTCGGGAAGACCGACCAGGAGCTGATCGACGCGCTGGAGACCGGCATTGGCCAATTCAACCTTGAACTGGAGGAAGAGGGTCGCGTTCTGGCGCAGTTGGCGCGGCGACGCGGCATGCGTGCACCTGCGGTGTTGCGCGTGAACCCCGATGTCGACGGCGGAACGCACGCCAAGATCACGACGGGGAGGCGGACGAGCAAATTCGGTGTCGATATCGGTGGCGCGCCGGACATGTATGACCGGCTAGCGCGGCAGGAGAACCTCGATCTGCAAGGGATCGCGCTTCACATCGGCAGTCAGATCAGCGATCTGGGGCCATTAGAGGCCGCGTACCGGCGGATCGGCGCCTTGGTGCTCGAACTGCGCGCACGCGGGCACACGATCACCCGTGTCGATCTGGGTGGTGGGCTCGGCATTGCATATCGGCCTGGAGACGTGATGCCGTCGCTCGCCGACTATGCGGCGATGGTTGCGCGTGTAACGCGCGACTGGAACGTCAGCCTCACTTTCGAACCTGGTCGCATCATCACCGGTCTGACCGGCGTGCTGCTAACACGGGTGATTTGGGTGAAGCCGGGTCCGAGCCGTCCGTTCGTCATCGTCGATGCCGCAATGAACGATCTGGCGCGCCCCGCGCTCTACGACGCATATCACCGCTTCTCGGCCGTTCGTCCGGATGGGAGAACGATGGTTGCTAACATCGCCGGGCCCATCTGCGAAACTGGTGACATGTTCGGTATCGATCGGACGATCGATAACGTTGAACGCGGGGACCTGGCCGTTTTCCATGCCACCGGTGCGTATGGCGCAGCGATGGCCTCAAGCTACAACTCTCGCCCGATAAGCCCGCAGGTGATGGTCGATGGGGACAGATTCAAGCTGGTCGGCGATCGTACCTTGCCGTCTGATTTTCCAACGCGGCCAATGCACCAATTTCAAACGGCAGATCGCGCTCTCAACGAAGTAGTGACACGAGCAGCTTAACGCAGCCGTTCCCTTTTGATTTCGAAAGGACCGGCCAGCAGGTCCGGCAACGCCACTTCGAGCGCGGGCCCCAACCACCCAACCGCCCCCTCGCAGTAGAGAATGAACTACGGCAATACGGTGAACCGGACCCAGATGCGGTCATTCCGCGCGAGATTGACGCAGCCTGATTTCTGCCATTCGTTCACGCGAGAAAAGAAGCCTGTTCGCCCGCCAAATTGGACGACCGAGCGTCGGGTATTGGGAGGTTTCGATCCTCCAAAATTTTGGATTCGCGTTCACCCGCGAGAGCAGGTCGACCAACTTGCCGAGAGATGCATCAATCACCCCACAGAATGTGGTCAAATTCATTCTGTGGGGTGAAGGCGACGGATGTCGCGAGCCGCCCTATGCCGAGCAGCGGCAAGTCGCTCAAGTGTCAAAAGTGCGAAAGCATGAGCCCGACGGAGGTTGTGACCACCCAGTTACAGACGTTCGTGCGCCTGCTATCGTCCCGCGACACCGGACTTGTGTGCATCTGGACTTAGCGAATCGCTTCCGTACCTATGGCGGACCAGCCGGAGCGGCCTGGACTGAGATACTTCTGCCTCGCAGGTAACGGAAGTGCGGAAAGCTGATAGCTGCCGATGGTGTGCCAGCTCAAGGCGCAGGCGCTCTGCTTCAGAGCGTGATGCCCGCGCTAACACTGGCCCCGTCAAAGCGATCATCAACTTCGCGCCCGTCGCAAATTACCGCGGATTGGTGTGGGCATCCCCTCCGCAGCGTCACTTGCCTGCACACACGTCACGCTGATCTCGCACTGCATCAGGAGGCTGCGTGATCGCCGAAAATGATCGGAGGTCCCCAGCTTTTTGCTCCAATCGATCAACTGTCTGATCCAATGTGCAAAGTTGATGACCTTTCCGACAGGTCGTCAACCGCTCATGATACCTTTCAGACAGGTGGACAGAGATCCGCCGCATTAGAGAGGATCATCGATGCGCTTTATCTCCGTGCTCGCCCTATCTACGTCGGTCGCCCTCGCGCTTCCCGCTGTAGCGGCAGCGCAGGCCGTGCCGGGAGAGGCGCAGACCAGCCCGGACGCCAGCGCGCAGACCGGCGCGAATTCCAACCCGGACGATATCGTGGTCACCGCGCGCCGGCGGGAGGAATCGCTTAAGAACGTTCCGATCGCGGTGACCGCGATCACGGGCGACCGGCTGAAGGAGCTGCAGGTCAACACCGTCAAGGACATCGCCAACTATACGCCGGGCCTCAGCATCAACTCGGACAGCGTCGGCCGGGCCTTCGTGACCATCCGTGGCATCGGCACCACGCTGATCGATACCGTCCAGCCGGGCGTGGGCATCTTCATCGACGGCATCTACCAGCCCAACACCAGCTATCTGAACTCGCCGATCGTCGACATCGCCCGGATCGAGGTGCTGCGCGGGCCGCAGGGTACGCTGTTCGGCAACAACACGCTCGGCGGCGCGATCAACATCGTCACGCGCCAGCCGGGCAACGCATGGGAAGGCCGCTTCGATTCCGCGGTCGCCGGGCCGGACAATTATGCCTCCGTGTCGGGCAGCATCAGCGGCCCGCTGGTCAAGGACGTGCTCGCCTTCCGGGTCGGTGCCTCCTACCACGTCCAGAACGGCTTCATGCGCAACACGCTGGATGTGGGCAATCAGAACCCGCTGGAGCAGAAGAGCGTCAACGGCACGCTGCGCTTCACGCCGGCGCGCTGGGCGACCTTTACCGCCAACGGCAATTACGACCGCACCTTCGGCGGCAACACCGGCTACATCCATGTCGCGGGCCCGACGGATTATACGCTCACCGGCGCGACCAATCAGCGCAGCCTCGCCACCATCGACTATTACGGCGCAAACCTGAAAAGCGAATTCACGTCCGACCGGCTGAAGACCAAGGCGACGGTCATCCTCGCCTACAACCGCAAGACGTCGTCGGCTGCAGGCGACGGCGACTTCGGGCCGATTGACCTGCTGCGCACCATGGGCGGATCACGGCTCGTCACCAAGACGGTGGAGGCGCGGTTCGACACGCAATGGACGGACGCCATCTCGACCCTGATCGGTGTCTACGGGAACCGCTATGTCCAGACGGCCGACAACCTCAGCACGCTGAACTTCGCCGCCCTCGGCTTGCCCCTCCCCGCCCAACGGTCGCCAAGCAGCACCTACGCCAGGAACGACACCCGCGCGCTGTTCGGGACGATCTTCGTAAAGCTCGGATCGAAGACCGATCTCGCCGTCGGCGGCCGGTACGATCACCAGGCGCTCGAGGCCAGCCAGGTCAGCCGGACCACCATCGGCGGCACACCGTCCTTCTACACCGCCCCCGCCTACAACAAGAACGCCTTCCAGCCGCGCGTCACCCTAACGGAACGGTGGACACCGGACTTCATGACCTACGCCTCGGTCGCGAAGGGCATCCGCGGCGGCGGCCAGAACGGCCCGGGCACCCGGCCCCAAGACGCGACCTATCGCGGCGACAATGTCTGGACCTACGAGCTCGGCACGAAGTTCAGCGGCATGAACAGCCGGCTGACCGTCAACGCCGACATCTTCTACAACGACTATAACGACTTCATCGGCCAGAACTCGCTGGCGCCGAGCTCGACCGGCGCAGGCTTCGTCGCCATCAACCTCAACACCGGCCATGTCGAAAGCTACGGTGCCGAGATCGAGGCGCATCTGCGGCTGACCGATCAATGGCGCATCGACGCCGGCGCCGCCTATCTCCACTCCCGAATCACCGACGACAGCCAGTATTTCGCCACGACCGGCGTGCACGTCTCCTCCGACCGCGTGATATTCACCCCCGACTATAATTTCAACGCGAGCACCACCTATACGGTGCCGATCGGCAGCAGCGCCTTGGTCTTAGACGGCGGGGTGGTCGGCAAGGGGAGCCGGATCGGTTCGTCCCTCAACCCCAATGTCGTGCCGCGGCTGTCCCCCTATGCGCTGGTCAACGGGTCGATCGCGCTGCGCTTTTCGAGCGGGTTCGAGATCGCCGCCTTCGGCACCAACCTGCTGAACGAGAAATACATCGAAAGCTATATCGACCGCTCCGCCCTTGATCGGGCGCTGGGGCCGGCCCTTGGGCCGATCATCGGCTCAAACCTCGCGATCCAGGGCGACCGCCGACGCTACGGCGCCCGCGCGAGCTTCAGGTTCTAGGAACGGTCATGGACCTGGGAACCCCCGTCACGCGCCAGCCGCTCGACGCCGCCTTTATCGAGCGGCTGCAGAGCAGGTTCGGCAAGGACCTGCACTTCGGCGAGGCGATGCTGCGCCAGCATGGTTCGAACGAGGCCCATTTCGACGTCGTGCTGCCGGATGCGGTGGTCTTCGCGCGGTCGACCGAGGACGTCGTCGATCTCGTCAATCTCTGCGTCGCCGCGCATATTCCCATCGTCCCATTCGGCGCGGGCACGTCCATCGAGGGCAATGCGCTACCGATCCGCGGCGGCGTCAGCGTCAACCTTTCGGAGATGGATGCGATCCTCGCGGTCCATGCCGAGGATTTCGACTGCACCGTGCAGGCGGGGTGCCGGCGCGAGAAGCTGAACGAGCATCTGCGCGACACCGGCCTGTTCTTTCCGATCGATCCCGGCGCCAATGCGACGATCGGCGGCATGGCCTCGACCCGTGCCAGCGGCACCAACGCCGTACGCTACGGAACCATGCGCGAGGCTGTCCTCAGCCTTAAGGTCGTCACCCCCGAGGGCAAGGTCATCACGACCGCCCGCCGCGCCCGCAAGTCAGCGGCCGGCTACGACCTGACCCGCCTGTATGTCGGCAGCGAGGGCACGCTGGGCATCATCACCGAGGTGACGCTGCGGCTCCACCCGATCCCCGAGACGATCTCCGCCGCGGTCTGCGGCTTCGAGACGCTCGAGGGCGCGGTCACCACCGTCGTCCAGTCGATCCAGTCCGGCGTGCCGCTGGCTCGTGTCGAGATATTGGACGACATGCAGATCCGCGCGGTCAACGCCTGGTCCAAACTGTCCCTGCCCGAGGTCACCACCCTCTTCTTCGAATTCCACGGCTCGCCCGGCGGCGTCGCCGAGCAGATCGAGCTGGTGGGAATGCTGGCGGCCGAGAACGGCGGCGGCAGTTTCGACTGGTCCAACCTTCCCGAAGAGCGCGCCAGGCTGTGGAAGGCGCGGCATGAAGCCTATTATGCCGCGGTCGCGTTGCGTCCCCGCGCCGTCGGCTGGACCACCGACGTCTGCGTGCCGATCAGCCGCCTGCCGGAATGCATCATCGAGACCAAGCGGGATCTCGCCGGGGCCAGCATGCCCGCAACGATCCTCGGCCATGTCGGCGACGGAAATTTCCACGTCATCTTCGCCATGGACCCAGATTCGGCCGACGAGATGAGGGAGGTGAAGGCGCTGAACGCCCGCCTCGTGGCGCGCGCCCTGGCGATGGACGGCACCTGCACCGGCGAACATGGCATCGGCATCGGCAAGCAGGACTGGCTGGTGCAGGAGCTGGGCGAGTCCGTGGACGTCATGCGGACGCTGAAGCGCGCTCTCGACCCTCAGGATCTCTTCAATCCGGGCAAAATTTTCAGCCTATGACCCCCAGCGTTTCCCATCGTGATTGCGTCCGTTTCGCCACCGCCAGAGCCGGGAGGGCCGCATCCTGTCCGCTCATCAGCTTCCAGGTGACCGCATGACGACGACGGAGCGCTCGTTCGGAGCGTCGCTGCTTCCCCTGCTCGCTCTCGCCCTTGCGATGACGTTGGGCTTCACGATGATGGGGTCGTTCGGCACGGTGCAGGAGGGCGCTAAGGCCGAGCTTCATCTCAGCGACTATACGCTGAGCCTGATCCAGGGCGTCAGCGCCGCCCTGCCCCTCGCCCTCTTCTCCATCCCGATCGGCATCCTAGTCGATCGGCGCAACCGCATCGTGATCATGATCGCCCTCGTCGCCACTTTCGTGGCGGGAACGCTGCTCACCGCGGTCGCACCAGGCGTATGGACGCTGTTCGTCGGCCGCATGCTGACTGGCATAGGCACCACGGGGGCGCTGACCGCCGCCCTGTCGCTGTGCGCCGACCTTTGCGCGCCCACCCAGCGCGGACGGGCGCTGCTCGTCGTGAATCTCGGCAAGTCGCTGGGCCAGGCGATGGCCTTCGGTCTTACCGGTGCCTTGTTCGGCCTATCCGTGCACAAGGCCGCGCCGGACTGGCTCTCCTATGGCGCACCGTGGCGCAGCGCGCATCTGGCGCTGGCAGTGATCGGCGTCGTCGTGGCACTGCCGCTGTTCCTGATGCGGGAACCACCACGGCACGAGGTCGCTGCCAGCACGCATGCTCCATTTCGTATCGTCGTTGCCGAACTCTGGGCACGACGTGCCTTTCTGCTGCCGCTGTTCCTGGGTCAGGTCAGCGTCGTGATGGCGGATGCGGCGGCGGGGATCTGGGCGGCGCCGGTGCTGTCGCGCCGCTTCCAGCTGCAGCCCGACCAGTTCGCTGCCTGGATGGGGCCACTGATCTTTGCGGCGGGCGTCATGGGCGCGATCGTCGGCGGCGTCTCCGCCGACTGGGGGCAACGGCGGGCCCGGCCCGGTGGCCTCCTGCTGGGCGCCGTCGCGGCCGCGGCCGTGGGCATACCCGCCGCGCTCTTCCCCGTGGCACCTTCGGTGCCGCTGTTCGCCATGGCGCTTGGGATGCTGATGCTCTGCGGATCGATCACGGGGGTCGTGACGTCCGTTGCGCTGACCGTGCTCATTCCCAATGAGTTGCGTGGCCTCTGCATTGGCGCCTTCATCGCCATCGCCGGTCTCATCGGCTTCGGCCTGGCGCCGATAATGGTCGCCGCGGCCAGCGGCCTGTTCGGCGGCGAACGGCACCTCGATCAGGGGCTGGCGACCGTCGGCATCATCACCAGCGCCATGTCGCTGCTCGCCTTCGTGCTGGCGATGCGGCGGGCACCTCGTTCCGCCACCGCACAGCCTATCTGAAAGCTCTTGCCGAAGCTATCTGATAGCTATAGGCTACAGCCAATCTGACGAGAGCAGGACGCGAGAGGTGACGATGAAGACGCGGATCGAGGTGTCCTCGGAGATGGAGGCGTTTCTGGGCGCGGGACCGATGCCCGCCGGCGACCGCCTGCGGGATGCGGTCGTCTTCGGCTTCCGACTGTCCGACGCCACCTTCGCCTATAGTCCGGGGCCGGTCGCGGACGATGATGCCGCGGACTTCGACATCGTCTTCATCGTCACGGTCGAAGGCTGCCTCCGGGTGTTCGGCGGCAGCCCTGACGAGGAAGCGATGTGGCATCTGCCCAGCGACATGCGGGCGATCGCTCTGGCGATCCTCGAAAGCCGGTCGGACTGCACCGCCAGCAACACTCTGCGGATGGCCAAGAGCATCGAGCTTCTCTGCGTGGCGTTCGAGAAGTTCTCGGACCAAAGCCTCATCCCTGCCGATGGCGCCGGCGACCTCTCCGCGACCGAGGCGCAGCGCATCGCCGCCGCCCGCCGTCTGATCGACGAGCGCTGGAACGAGAAACTCACGCTCGATTCCATCGCCCGCTCCTGCGGCATCAACAGGGTCAAATTGACCCGCGGATTCCGGAGCATGTTCGACATGAGCGTTGCCGATGCGATCGTGGAACGGCGGCTGGGCGGCGCACGCGAGCTGCTGCTGGTCACCGACCTGCCGGTGTCGTCGATCGGCTACCGGTGCGGGTATCTCAACAACGCCAGCTTCAGCCGTGCCTTCTCGCGCCGCTTTGGCCAGACGCCGTCTCACTTCCGGACCGGGCGCCTCGCGGCATGACCGCCGCCGTCGCCGGATCGCTCGTCGACCAGGCTGTCCGGCGCGTCCGCCAGCACATTCGCGAGCGCGATCTGAAAGTCGGCGATACCCTGCCCGGCGAGGGGCAGTTCGCCGCCGACCTGGGCGTCAGCCGCGCCGTCATGCGCGAGGCGTTCGGTGCGCTGGCCGCGCTGCGGCTGATCGACGTCGGCAACGGCCGCAAGGCCCGCGTCGGCGCGATCGACGGATCGGTGATGGCGGCGTCGATCGATCATGCGGTCGCGACGGCGCAGATCACGACGGCGGAAGTCTGGGACGTTCGCCGGTCCCTGGAGCTGCGCACCGTCGCCCTCGCGGCCGCCAACCGCACTGACGCGGACGCGGTCGAGATCACCAAGCACGCCCGCGAGATGACGGCCAGCGATGGCGACGTGGATCGGCTGATTGGCCATGACATCGCCTTCCATCAGGCGATCGCCCGCGCCGGCGGCAATGCGCTGTTCCATCAGATCGTGCGCTCCTTCGAGCAGCTGATGCGGATCGCCGTCCCGACGGCCTGGGATACGCGGTCGACATCGGCCGAAAGGGACGCCGTGTTCGTTATCCACTGTCGGATCGCGGAAGCCGTCGCGGACAGGGATGCCGCTTCGGCCGAAACGCTGATGGATGCCCATTTCGCCAAGTCGATCAGCGACGTCTTCGAGAGGAACGACAGGAGCCGCTGAACGGCGCGCGCCGTATCCCGGAAGGATAGCCGGGCGCCATTACCAGCAGGTATATCCGCCGTCCGCCAAAACGATGCTGCCGGTCATGAGGCTGGCCGCGTCCGACGCGAGGAAGTGGACGATCGACGCAACCTCCTCGGGCGTCCCGAGACGGCCTTGGGGCGTGGAGTCGATCCAGCGCCGGTACATCTCCCCGTTCTTGTCGGCGAAGGCGTTGAGCGGCGTGGCGATATAGGTCGGCGCCACGGCGTTGACCCGGACGCCGCGCGAGGCCCATTCCGCGGCGAGGCTCCTGGTCAGCTGATGAACCGCGGCCTTGCTGGCATTGTAGTAGCTCTGGGGCTGCGGCCGGTTGACGATGAAGCCCGACATCGAACCGACATTGACGATGCTTCCCCGTCCCGCCGCCAGCATGTGCCGGCCGAAGGATCGCGCGCACCAGAAGGTGCCGTTGAGGTTGACGTCCAGGACGTTGCGCCAATGCTCGTCTGCCACGTCCTCCGCCGGGGTGTCACTGCGCGCGATGCCGGCGTTGTTGACCAGAATGTCGAACGCTCTGGCGCTGTCGGCGACTTCGGTCACACGCGCACTGTCCGTGACATCGAGAGCAACGCCGTCCACCTGATGGCCCTTCGCCCCGAGCGAAGCCAGCGCCGCCGCGATCGCGTCCGCATCGCGGTCGGCGATTGTCACGCGGGCCCCGGCTTCCGCAAGAGCGTCGGCGCAGCAATAGCCAATTCCCTGCGCGCCGCCGGTGACGAAGGCAGTGCGCCCGTCGAGGCGCAGGCGGTCGAGATACATCGAAAGCTCCGGGTTCAGGGCAGGAAGTCGGCCGCAGGCATGCGCGGCTCGTGGATCGCCTCTCCGGAGGCAAGCCGGTAGACGGTCCTTGTCTGCCGATCGAACGGGGCCCAGGGCAGCGAGCCGTCCCGAGCGAACTGCACCCAGATGGCATGGACGCGGTCGGCGAGTTCCTGAGGAGGCGCGGTCCCGCACAGCCCCTCTCCCCCGGTACATGTCGCAAGGCTGTCGAACACGAAGGGCAGCTCCATGCCGTGGGACGCGCCGAGTCCGCCCTCATAGCGCGGGGAGCGCCAGTCGAACTCATAGACATGGGTCCGTCCCCGATGCTCCTCCGCAAAACGGCGCGCGGGCCAGCGGAAGACGAGGTCGCTCAATGCCTCCATCAACACCTGGCCCGCCTTCTTGCCGGGCGAACGATAGGCTTTCAGGACCGCGCGGGCGCGCGGCTGGGACTTGCGAAGGACGATCCAGGCGAGAATGCCGTTGAGCTTGTCGCGGATACCGCTCGGCACGAAATACAGGTTCATCTCGTCGGCGTTGCTTCCGATCAGAAGATCGACCTCGGCACCCGCACCGCGACGCAACGCTTCCAGCGGCTCGACCGGCAGGACGTCGTCGCCATGTACGGGTATGAACCGGCTGATGCCGAATACCGGCTCGCGCCCGTCCGTCCCCCGAAGGTCCAGCCGGGTGGTGGGCAGCGAAACCGTGTCCACGGCGTCGAGCAGCCTGTCCCCGGGCGGCACGGCGGCGAACCCCGCCCGATCCGGGGTCACGTCCAACAGCTTGG
Organism: Sphingomonas sp. FARSPH; assembly: GCF_003355005.1. NCBI lineage: Bacteria > Pseudomonadati > Pseudomonadota > Alphaproteobacteria > Sphingomonadales > Sphingomonadaceae > Sphingomonas > Sphingomonas sp. FARSPH. The sequence continues at coordinate 3,037,751 of NZ_CP029985.1, forward strand.
CGAGCTTGCGCACGAGGCGCTCGGCGACGCCGATGTCGCGGGTCATCGCGCCGTGGCCGCTCTGAACGATCGCCCGCCGAAAAAGGCCGATGGCAAGAGGCGAGGCGATAAGATCCGCGATCGCCATCGCCCCGGCGCTCTCGCCGAACACGGTGACGTTGGCCGGATCGCCGCCGAACTTGGCGATCTCGTCCTGCACCCAGCGCAACGCCGCGATCATGTCGCGAAGGCCGAGGTTCGTCGGCACGCCGGGAATGGGCAGGAAGCCATCGACGCCTAGGCGATAGTTGATCGCGACATAGACGATGCCGTCGCGCGCGAAGGTCCGTCCATCTTGCACGGACGCGTCCTTGCTGCCGACCACGAAGCCGCCGCCGTGGATGAAGACCATGACCGGCAGGCCGGCACCGCCGTCCGCAGGGCGAAGCACGTCCAGGGTGAGATATTCGTCGCCCGCTCTCCAGCCGTGGCCGATCAGTGGCGCGGCATCGAGGCCCGGCAGCTTGCGTGTCCGTTGCGGTGCGTTCGGCCCTTCCTCCGTCGCCGCACGGACGTCGTACCACGGCGCCGGGGGCTGCGGCGGCTGGAAACGCCTCTCCCCCATCGGTGCGGCCGCATAGGGAATACCGCGATAGGTTTCCACCGCGCCTTCGATGCGTCCGTGCACTTTGCCGGCTTTGAGGTCGATGGTTTCAGTTAGCGAACGTTTCATACCCGGATGATGATCTGGATCTAAGGATGACAGAAGCAATTTAGATATGCTTGGCGGAATGTTGCTGATGCAGAGCGTGTATCGAAGCAACATCGCTGCGAGTGATCCAGTGCCGCCAGGCATTGTAATTGGAAGGGTGATGGCGCCTCGACCCACGCGGACGTTTGTTGACGAACCGGCGCCGCGGCCGCAGCCGCCCTCCGCGGGCATCAGACCATCCAGGCATCAATGGTTCGTAACGATAGCGAACCGCTTGTCGTCCAAGCCTGCTTTTAACCAGACGAATGCGCTCGATGCCGCGTCCGGCGGGGCCGCCCCAAGCCAAGTGTGAGGCCAGTCCAGTCGCCGATGGCGTTCTCCTTGTGCGTCGCAAAGGACCCAATGTCGGTAGTTCGAGCGCCTTTGAGCGCGATCTGAAACCGGCCATTCGTTAGTCGTTCCCAAGCTTGTTGATCGACAACATCATACAAGCGGGCGATCGGCAAATTAGGTTATGGTCATCCGGGTGGTTGCAGTGTCATCTCCAAACGCTAATCTCTCAGAATGAGCGATAGCGAACCAAACAGCACATCTCTTACGATCGCAATTCAACTTCATCTCAAGGAAGCAGCTCGGCTCAGGAAGCTCGATCCGACCGACAAGCGTATAAAGAAAATCATGTTGAAAGTCTCAGACTTGGCCGTAGCTCGGATGAATCTGAAGGTTGCTTGACCCGGCCATGGGCCTTGGACTGGAAGGGGTACAGGCCGAACCTACTGCCGTGATGCTGGAGCAATACGGGCGGCCGAAAATCTCTGCGATCACGAAAATTCCGACTATGCTCATTCTACTGCTTGGACCCAGAAGCAGACGTATCGAGCTCCTCTGCCGGTACCCGGCTACGGTCATTCGTTAATCGTGCAAGTGGCGGACCCCGCACGCATGTCTCCAGGAGAACCAGCGGCTGAGATCGAAGCGGACGCGCCCGTCGTTTGACATTCTTCGTAGGTGTATAGCCCGATGCCGCCCGGCAAATTGGGTTCGGCCATTCCGACCCATGACATCTGTCACTACGCGGCCCACATCGCATGCCGCATGAAACGAACCTCATCGACGAGGTTGAACGATGCTACTGACCGCCTTCGCACTTGCAGCTGCTCTGCCGCACACTGCGGCTGCCGCCCCTACAACGACAGCGCTGGTAGCTGTCGCCCCGCAACACATTCGCGACGGCGGCATGGTCGGCGATCTCTATCGGCCCGCGCGCGCCGGCCGAGCCCCAGCGATCCTGCTCCTCGGCGGATCGGAGGGCGGCCTTGGCAACGCCGCCGCTGTGCAGGCCGCGGCGCTGGCGGCCCATGGCTATATCGTTTTCCAGCTTTCATATTTCGGCAGCCCCGGCCAGCCTGTCGCCCTGAAGTCCATTGAACTCGAAACCTTCACGCGCGCGCTCGACTGGTTGAAGGCGCAGCCAGGGGTAGCGGGCGATCGCATCGGCATCGTCGGTACGTCCAAAGGCGCCGAGGCAGCGTTGCTCGTTGCCTCGCGCCGAACCGATCTCAAGATCGCGGTACTCGGCGTGCCCTCCAGCGTCGTCTGGCCGGGGATCGACCGGGAAGGACTGGTCACAGAAAGCTCATGGACCGCGGGTGGCAAGGCGGTGCCGTTCACGCCTTACGGGTGGACGGGGGAATGGCACGGCATCCATGCCTTGTACGCCGACGCGCTGGCCGATCCGGCCAAAGCCGCGGCGGGCGCCATCCCGGCCGAGCGTGCGCAGGCCGCCATCGTGATGGTCTGTGGCGAAGCGGACGGGCTGTGGCCGTCCTGCCCAATGGCGCGCGCCGTCGAGACGCGGTTGAAGGCCGCCGGGTATAGGCATCCCGTCATGGTGCTTGCCTATCCCGACGCAGGCCATGCCGCCTTCGGCCCTCCCCCCGACCCTGCATCGCAGGCCGCTGGCATGGCGGCTCCGCTCGGCGGGAGTGCGGCCGGCAACCGCGCCGCTCGGGTCGACGGCTGGCCGAGAGTCCTGGCCGCGCTCGATGCCGCGCTGACGCCGGGGACTGATCGATGAGCGGCGATCTGTCCGATGTCGCGCGGTTGACGGGCGTGTCCAAACAACTCGGCGGACGCAATGTCCTTGCCGACCTGGATCTCGCCGTTCGCGCCGATGAAGTCACCGCACTGCTTGGCCCGAACGGCGCGGGCAAGACGACCTCCGTGTCGCTGCTGACCGGACGCATCGCGCCGGATGCGGGAACGGCGGAGCTTTTCGGGCTCGACCCGCGCCGGCCCGCCGCACGACGCCGCCTAGGCGTTATGCTGCAAAGCGCCGGCCTGCCGGACGTGCTGACGGTCGCCGAGCTGTTGACGCTGCAGTCGGGCTATTACCCTGACCCGCGGCCGCTGGACGAGACGCTGGCGCTTGCAGGGCTCGCCGATCTCGCCGGCCGCCGCTGCGCAGCCCTGTCGGGCGGTCAGGCACGACGCGTTCACTATGCGCTGGCTATCTGCGGCCGCCCCGACCTCCTTGTCCTTGACGAACCTACCGCCGCCATGGATCGCGCATCCGCCCGCATGCTGTGGAGCACCGTGCGCGGCCTCGCCAATATTGGAACGGCTGTACTGCTGACCAGCCACGATCTGGCGGAGGCCGACGCGCTTGCCGATCGGATCGTGGTGATGGACACCGGGCGGATCGTCGCAGACGACACGCCCGCCGCCCTGCGCGCACGCGCCGGAGGATCAGTGATCCGCTGCCGCAGCCGCCTGACCCCGGACCGCGCCGCGTCGGCACCCGCGGTCAGGGATGCCGGCATGGACGGAGCGGACCTGCGCATCGTCACCTCGGATGCCGCCGCCACGGTGCGCGCGCTCCTCGATACCGATGCCGCGCTCGCCGATCTGCGCGTCGCCGATGCGACGCTGGAGGATGCGATCGCCGCCCTGCTTGTCGCCCAGCCGGAAAGGATCGCCGCATGACCGCGCTCGTCGCACCCCCGACCGGCGTGTGGCTGCGCGAAGCGGTCGCCGAACTCAAGCGCACGTCGCGACTGCCGCAGTTTCTCGTGCCGACCGTGCTGACCCCCGCCGCTTTCTACGGACTGTTTACGCTGGCGGTGGCCAAGTCCCCCTCCCCCGAATATGCGCTCGGGACGCTGGCGGGCTATGGCGTGTTCGCGGCAACGGGTCCGGCGCTGTTCGGCTTCGGCGCGGGCGTCGCCATGGAGCGCGAACAGGGCCTGATCGAATTGAAGCGCGTCTCGCCGATGCCGGCTGGCGCCTATGTTGCGGCGAAGCTGGTCGCTGCCGTCGCCACCACTGCGCTGGCGCTGGTGCTGATCGATGCACTGGCGATCGTCGCGGGCGTGCGCTTGTCCGCGGCAACCTGGATCGCGCTGACGCTCCTGCATCTCGGCTCGGCAATCCCGTTCGCGCTGATCGGGTTCGGCATGGGCATGCGCATGAGCGGAAAGGGTGCGGTGGCGATGGCCAATGCCCTGTTCCTCGGCGGATCGGTGCTTGGCGGCCTGTGGATTCCGACCCTCATGCTGCCCGGCTGGATGCGGACGCTGGGGCAGGTCACACCCTCCTACCATCTCGGTCAGCTCGCGCGCGGGATCGTCGGCGTCGACACGCTCGGTTCACCCTTCGCGCATGCAATGGCGGTCGCTGCGATGACCGCCGCGGGAGTTGCATGGGCCTGGTCCGGGTGGCGGCGGAGCCCGGCTTGACCAAACGCGCCGACACCGCCGAGAGTTGGGCGATGCGCACGGCGGAACAACGATGGTGGGACGGGCCGTGGCCATGGCTCGTCTACCTCGTCTTCCTACCCCTTCCCTGGCTATGGAAGTTTCCGGATGCGGCGACACTGTTCGCATCGGCGCTGGCGGTGGCGGCATTCCTTCCCCTTTATGTCGCGGCGCATCGCTGGCAGGGCCCGAAGCTGATCGGTGCCTGCGCCGCGATCACCGCGATCGGCGTCGCCCTTGCCGCCGCGCCGGTCGGGTGGACCGTCTTCCCCATCTACGCCGCGTCAGCAATGGGACATGCCCGTCCACGGTCTGTTGCGATACTCGGCATCGCCGCGATCGCCGTGGCGACGACGCTGACCGGTCTCATGCTGACCCAACCGACCTTATGGTGGCTTCCGGGCACACTCCTGGTCGCCATGACTGGCGGCGCGACCATCTCGCGCGAAGCCTTTTATGAACGCACCCAGGCGTTGCTGGCCACGCAGGAGGAAGTCCGCCGTCTCGCTGGCACGGCCGAACGCGAGCGGATCGCCCGCGATCTGCACGACGTCGTCGGCCGCACGTTGACGCTCGTCGCGCTCAAGGCCGATCTTGCCGGCCGGCTGCTCGATCGGGACACGGATGCGACGCGCGCGGAGGTGGAGGCGATCGCCGCCGCCGCACGCGCGGGCCTTGCCGATGTCCGCGCGGCGCTGGCAGGGCAAGCGGGCGGCGGCCTGGCGCAGGAAGTCTCCGCATCGATCGCCGCGCTGCGCACGGCTGGCGTCCATGGAACGCTGACCGGCGAAGCCGCCGATGTCCCTACCAATGCCGGCGCGGTGTTGGCGATGACGCTGCGGGAGGCCGTCACCAACGTCATCCGCCACGCCAGCGCGCGCCATTGCACGATCCACATCGTCATCGACCCCGCCAACGCCCGCCTCGTCGTCGAGGACGACGGCGTCGGCCTGTCCAGCCCTGAGGGCAACGGGCTCACCGGCATGCGCCAGCGACTGGTCGCTGCCGGCGGAGCTTTGCACCTTTCCTCTGCTCGACACGGCACCCGCCTTCAGGCGAGCGTACCGGCATGACATCCATTCGTATCGTGATCGCAGAGGATCAGACGCTGGTGCTCGGTGCCATCGCCGCGTTGCTGTCGCTGGAGCCGGACTTCACGATCGTCGGCCGCGCGGCCGATGGCGACGCGGCGCTTGCGATGGTGCGAGACCTCGCGCCCGACGTATTACTGACAGACATTGAGATGCCCGGTTTAACCGGCCTCGACCTGGCGCGGCGACTGGCCGACGACCGGTTGCAGACCGCCGTCGTTATCGTGACGACCTTCGCACGGCCTGGCTATCTCACCCGGGCCAAAAGTGCCGGGGTGCGCGGCTATCTGCTGAAGGACGCACCGGTTGACGACCTTGCGGCCGCGATCCGCGCTGTTGCGGGCGGCGGTCGGGTAATCCCCGTCGATCTTGCCGCAGCCGCCGGCGAGATCGGTCGCGATCCGCTCACCGACCGCGAACGCGATACGTTGCGCCTCGCAGAGGAGGGGCTGTCTAATAAGGCCATCGCCGATCGGCTTGGCCTGTCGCCTGGCACGGTCCGCAATTACCTGTCCGATGCGGCAGGAAAGCTCGGAGCGGCGAACCGCATCGAAGCCGGCCGCACGGCTCGGCAGAACGGGTGGCTGTGACCCAAACCCGGTCGTTCAGGCCGCCATCCCGGCTTCCCGACTTCTGCCATTCATTCATATTTTGGATTGGTCTCAATGGCCCACGGGTCTCCCGACGCTAAACGGCGAGATTTGGGACATTTCTGCCGTTCCCAGGTGATGTGTCGAATGGCAAGTCCTGCGAAGTGAGGGTCGACGGCTGAATGACCGACTTTGGGCGTTTTGCCTATTGAGGCGTTCTGCGAGGCGGTTTTTCCCTAGCTAAATCATCAGTAATTCCGTGCGCTAGCGCACGCCTTTGCGATGTCGAAGCGCGTAATTCCTTTGTGCCGCAATGAGCGGACGAGCAAACACAAGGAACCGCGACATGAACAGCAAGCTTCTTCTTGGTGCCGCAGCCACCCTCGCCCTGGGTCTTGGGACCCCCGCCTTGGCGCAAAGCGCCGGCTCGAACGTTAACGGCGGCCGTGGCGACACCTCGGTTCGGACCGAGCAGAACAACATCAACCTGAATGCCTCCCGGACGAGCACGGAGGTGAGCAACGTCACCAAGGTCAGCAATTCGAACCGGTCGATGAACCTGTCCTATGCCGACAACTCTCAACGGAACGGCAACCTGCGCCTGGTCGCTGATCAGAGCCTCAATCAGAGCATCAGCAACCGGGGCGCGGTGAACTTCAACGGTCGCAGCAGCGATTATTCCAGCGGCAGCAACACCGTCAACGGTTCGGCGTTCGCGGCGTTCTCCGGCATCCTGAACCAGGGATGGAACACGGGCATCAACAGCAACGCAGCCAGTGCGACCAACATCGCCGCGCAGGGCTCGACGACCTTCTCGACCCGCTGAACGTTTCTCCCTGCCTGTCCCGGACGGCTCCCCCCCCCCCCGTCCGGGACTTTCTTCTTTCTGCCGATGGAGGTAGCCATGCTCTCGCTGATCGGAACGTTGCGCCGCAGCATTCTGCTTGCCGCGGCCTGCGGGCTTGCGACCCCGGTCCTGGCTCAAACCGCTACCGCGCCTAGCGATGGCCGCCCGGACATGATCCGCGCGCAACCTGTGCCCAAAGCACTCGATGACTCGGACATGGCGACGACGCGTGGCGGCCAAGTCGTGGTGATCGGAAACCAGTCGCTGACCAGCACGATTTCCGGCAGCACGATCAACGGCAATTACGCTGCAGGTGCGATTACCTTTTCCGACAATGCGCTGTCCAACTTCAACGGCCTGGGCAATGTCGTCGTCAACACCGGCGCGCAGGCGAACCTGCAGAGCGCGATGAACCTGACGATCAACCTGGGCAAATAGCGCCGAAGGGACGTTGCCATGCAAACCCGCCCGCTCGCGACCGCGCTGGCCTTGGCCACGCTCGTGGCAAGGCCCGCGTCGGCACAGATGCTGGTTGACCAGCCGGGCCGAGCGCCCGGCTTTGGCGTCACCGTGAGAAGCTGGTCGGACATCCCGTTTCGTACGATCGTACGCCAACGGTTCGATTTCAGCTGCGGATCGGCCGCGATCGCGACCCTGTTGACCTATCAATACGATATGCCGACCGATGAAACGACGCCGTTCAAGGCGATGTTCGAACAAGGCGACCAGGCAAAAATCCGCAAATTCGGTTTCTCGCTTCTCGACATGAAGCGGTATCTGCAGACCCGTGGCCTTCCCGCGGAAGGCTATAGCCTCGACATCGATGACATGCGCGCGCTCGGCCGCCCGCTCATCGCCTTGGTGACGATCGGCGGTTATGCGCATTTCGTCGTGGTCAAGGGCGTGCGATCCGGCCATGTCCTGATCGGCGATCCCGCGCGCGGATTGATGTCCGTTCCCGACGCCGACTTCAAGAAGATCTGGGGTGGGCTTGCGCTGATCGTGATGAAGCCGCCCACCAATGTCACGACGGGTTTCAATCTGGCGCGCGACTGGGATCCATGGTCGCCGTCGCCGATCCGGACGTTTCAGGGCGAGCGGACGATCACCAGCATCACCGATAACTTGCCGCCGATCTACCAGATCGAAACGTCGATCCTGCCGTACATAATTCCTGTCGGAGGTATCAAATGATCCGCCATCTGCGCCGCGTCGCGATCGTGACCATGCCGCTGTACGTAATGGGTCTGTGTGCGCTACCGGCCACGGCTGTGGCAGGGGCGATGCCGCGACCGATCGTTCCGCTAAGCGATACGCAACTCGATGCGGCGCGGGGCGGGTTTTCGTGGGGCGGTATGTCGATCAGCTTTGGCGCCGACACGCAAACCTTTCTCAACGGACAGCTTGCCCTTCAGACCGTCGTACGATGGTCGGATACCGGGGCGTCGACGGTGACCACGTCGGGCGGGGGCGTGACGCCTGCCACATTGGCGCAACTCCAATCGCAAATGGGGCGCGGCTTGAATATTCCGGCGTCCGTCGCGGGTAACCAGGTCTTCCTGGCCAATGCTGGCCAAACCGCACTGATCCAGGGCGCTAATCAGGGTCTTCAGAACATCCTGTTGAACAGTGCGGCCGGTCTGAACGCATCACAAGTAACGAACGCCACGCTGTCGATCGGCAATTATGCTTCGTTCGCGTCGGCATTGCATTCGCAGGCATTGGGCAATGCACTGAGCGCCCAGATCGTCGGCATCGGTCGCTGACCCATTGTCCGTGCGTCAGAACGTGAACGGTATCCGCACGGTGATCGAATCGTTGGGCGCATCCTGCGTGACGCCGAACTGAAACGCCAGATTTACCGACGATCGTGCACTCAGCCGATAGGACAGGCCAAAGTCAAGCGCTCCGACCGTGGATGACGTGGACCTCTGCCGGCTGCCGTTCAGTTCCGTGGATGTCGGAAATATGTAGCTGTGGCTGTATCCCAGCGAAAAGGAAAAGCGCGGATTGATGGAAAATCCGAACCCGACATTGGCGGATGCGGTGCCCCCCGGCGTCACCCTTCCGATCAGCGTACCGCCGACGGTGCGGTTAATATTCCGCGGAATCTGATACAGGTACGATACACCGGCGTAGATCACCACGGGATCGGATGGCAGCAACATCGTCAGGCCGGGCTGAACGCCCCAGAAACCGGAACCTGTCGCCAGGCCCTGCGCAATGCCGAACTCGTCATAGGTGATCGAAAACGGACTGACGCCGGTATTGCTCTTCACGCGCAGGCCCGCGACGAAGATTGGCTCGTCCGGCTTGGTCGGCGCATTGAGTTGATAGCGCAGCGCGCCTTCGATATCGCCGATGGCATGTCGGCTGAGGTCGAAACCTTCTGTCACCGTACCATTGCGAACCTGCGCCAGATGGATGCTGTCGTTACGGAACAGCGCCGGTATGGTGATCTCGCCTTCCAGGCGGCTGCTGAAACCGTGCCAGATCGTCAGGGCATCAATGACCGCGTTGCGATCGGCCGTTGACGCCTGGATCGATCCGATCTGCAACCCCGGTACGAGTTCGATGCCGGCGAAGACCAGGCGATCGTTCTGCGAGCGAATATAGGTGAGCGACGACTGGATCGTCGTGCGGCCCGCTGGGGTCAGCACGCCTTGTCCTTGTGGCACCGCTTGCGTTCGTTCGGCAATATTCGCTTTCGGCGCCCCGAGCGACGCTCCGACGGTCTGTTGCTGCGCACTCGGTGCCGGCTCTCCCATCGCGCGTTCCGAATCGAGCAACGCAAAGGGCAACGGGCGCGCCTTGAGGTTGCGTATCTCGATTTGATCGGCGGCAATCTGCTGCTGCTGTGCATCGATCTGCGCCTGCTGGGCCGCGACCCGCGCCGCAAGCGCATCGAGCTGCTTTTGCATGTCCTGCTCTGCGGGCAATTCGGCGGCTAACGCGATCACCGGCATGAAGACGAAGGTCGCCGCCAAAAGGCTCGCGATCCGCTTTGCTCGCTGCGCCATCAGTGCACCATGCCCGGCAAGGCATCGATCGATGCAAGGTGGGGCAACTGACCGCCCTGATCCGCCACCGCTTGCAGAGCGATGCGATCGAACGACAGTATCCGGGACGGCCCGGCGTCTATCAAGCCGCAACGCTTGAAATCGGATAAGATGCGGCTGACCGTATGAACCGTCAGTCCCAAGTGATCGCCGATATCCGATCGGGCTATCGGCAAGGCGAATGACGTTCCGAACCCGCGGTCGATGAGGTCGACCAGAAAGGCCGCAAGGCGGGCATGCGCATGGTGTCGGGAACGCATGGCCAGCACCGCCATCGCGCGGGACAGCGCAGCAGACAACATCTGCGCTTCGTCGATCGCGACCGCGTCGTCGCCATTGGACCATTCATGGGTCCATGTCGTCGTCACCGCTTCGACGACCATGGACGGCTGCGGCTGCGCGAGTCCGACAACTTCGCCTGCGAAGGCGAACCCGGCGACGACGCGTTGCCCGTCCGGCAGGTAGAGGCAAAGCCGTGCCAAGCCTCCATCGACGACCAGCGGCGTTGCCGCGCCGGCGTCTCGCGAACAGATCACGCTGTCTTTCAGATGGAGACGCGGACGATTTGTCCTGACGATATGCATCCCAGCCTCACTGCTATTTCAAGGTTGTCGTCGATTCCACGACCTTGAAATCATCATGCGGCGAAGTGTCCGGGCCGGGCTATCGCGTCTCCTACTCAGTAATATTGCCCAGACAGGATTTACAGTGTCGAATAAAGCAAGGGGTGCACATCTTGCTGCGTCGCAAGGGGCATGAAACGTATCGGCGTTGCCATCAATCCCAAGGTAAGGGCACATGTCACCATATGCGCGCGATTTCGCGCCCGGACCTTCAACCTGATGTTTTCTATATGGCGCTCGACTGTCCGGGGAGCAATGCAGATGCGCTTTGCGATTTCCTTTGCGGAGTATCCATCCGATACCAGTGTCAGAACTTGCGTTTCCCGTTGAGTCAACACGACGGCCTGGTTTTCTACGTTTGCCATTTCATGCTCTCCTGTTTTTATGAGTATGGCGTGTGAGCGTCGGAAGGTGGATGGGCGCAAATTCGAGAAGCGCATCCTTTCTCAATGCCGGTCAAAGACGGTGAACGCGGCGTTTCCTGCGCCAATCCGGCTTCTGGTTCTATTCCGTATTTTTCCGTAGGTTGTCCCACAATGAATGTTTCGGGGAGTTTGGGGGGGGGCGCATGGTTCATGGAGCGGCACTGGGTAATCTTCCCCCGTGGCAAACGATTGCCGATCGCGTCAGCGGTCTATAATCTCGGCCTCCAGGAAGGGGTTAACCGTGCATCGCCTTTGGACCGCCATCGATAGCGCGGCACCGCGCCGGCTGACCAGCCGGGGCGCCTATCTGGAAGCCGTGGGCGTCAGCGTGCTTGGGGTTTGCCTGTCGGTGGGCATCGCACTCGTGTCCCGCGTCCATCTTCCGTTCATTTTCGGATTGGCGGCGGTGCTGTTCACCGCTCTGCGTCACGGATTCGCACCAGCTGTTACCGCCACGGTCATCGGCCTGATTGGAACCGTCTATTTTGGGCCAGTCTCTCCAGTTGTCACGCCGACGAACGTCACCACGATCGCGCTGTTTTCGTTGGCGACCGCCGTCGCTGGCGAAGCACTCCTTCGCCTCCGTGCACGTGCCGACGCCTACGCCTGGCAACTATCTCAACGCAAAGCGTATCTCCAGTCGGTCTTCGCCACGTCGCCAGCTGCGATGTTGGTGATCGCCCACGACGACAAAATCTTGACGTGCAATCAGGCCGCGGCGACGCTGTTCGACTATACGTCCGAGGAGTTGGCGGGCGAGCCGATCAACCGGTTGATTGCGCTCAGGCGCGACCACCGGGCGATCGATGAACTTGCGACGGCCATCGCGCGATATCGTTTGAGCGGAGACTTGGCGATCGGCATCCGTCGCAATGGATCCCCGTTCGAAATTGCGCTCTCGATGGCGGAGATTTCGGTCGGCGCCCAGCAATTGATCACGCTCTATGTCCGAGATGAAAGCCTAACGCGAAAAGCCGCGCTGGACCACGCCGAACTGCAAATGGAGGTTCAGCAAATGAGCCGCGCGACGGCGCTGGGGCAATTAGGAAGCGCGATCGCCCATGAACTGAACCAGCCTCTTGCCTCCGCGGCAAATTACGCGGGTGCCGCGCGCCGATTGCTCGTAGGCGGGCAGCCCGTCGGCAAGGTCGATGCGCTCGTATCCGAATCGATCGGACAGATTTTTCGCGCCAGCGCCATCCTTAAATCTCTTCGACAGTTCGTTGGCTCCGCCGAGCACGAAGCGCAATGGATCGATGTGCGCCAAGTGATTTCCGAAGCCGCGCACCTTGTGCAATTGCCGGTGCGCCACGCCGGCGTGGTGCTCGGTATCGAGATCGCGTCCGATGTCGAATATGTGATGGTCGATCGTGTCCAGATCCAACAGGTCCTTTTAAACCTGATCGTCAATGCGACGCAGGCCATGACGGACTGTACCGAGCGACATCTGCAACTCGCCGTCGTGCGCGGAGATCATGATCTGGCCATCGTCATGCTGACGGACAGCGGCCCTGGTATAGCGCCATTGGCGCGGGACCATTTGTTCAAGCCGTTTTCGTCAACCAAGCACAACGGTTTGGGCGTCGGTCTTGCAATATCGCGATCGATCGTCGAAGCGCATGGCGGACGACTCTGGCTCGATGAGTCCGTCGCAAGGGGGACGCGGTTCTGTTTCACGCTGCGCCATCGTGACGCCATCGATGTCAGCGATGCAGCCTGAACGCCCCATCTACATCATCGACGACGATGACGAGGTGTGTCGGTCGCTGACCCGGCTGCTGCAAACCATGAAAGGGCTTGCACCTCGGACCTGGCCATCGTCCGACGCGTTTCTGGTGGACCTCGACCTGCTGGCGCCGGGAACGGTGATTACCGATATCTGCATGCCCGGTACCGATGGGTTGATGTTGATCGCAGCGATGCGGGCACGCGCACGCCCTGATCCGATTGTTGTCGTCACGGGCCATGCCGATGTTCCGTTGGCCGTTCAGGCACTGAAGGCAGGCGCGGCCGATTTTCTTGAAAAGCCTTTCGAAACCGACAATTTGCTGGCCGTGATCGAACATCTGAACCAGCAACAAGTCGCGTCCCATCCACGCGCTCTCCATCCGCAAATGAGCGCCCTGTCGAAGCGAGAATTCGAGGTCTTCGAATGCCTGGTCGAAGGCGCAACCAATAAGCAGATCGCGTATCGACTGGCGATCAGTCCGCGGACCGTGGAAATATATCGTGCCAACCTGATGGCGAAGATGCAGGCCAACAGCTTGTCGCATCTCGTCCGTATGGGCTTGGAGGCTGGGCTCGGCCGGCAAGTGCCCAAATAGCGTACCAAGGCTGGGCTATTCGCGCCATTCGTGGCGCATGAGCCTGATGCTGAGGGTGTAGACCAGCCCGCTGGGCGGCAGACGCAAGGTTGCTTTGCACCGCCGATTGGATGCGATCAGGTCTTGCAACAGGCGAGATCCGAACCCGACCTTGGCCGGCATCGACACCGTCGGGCCGTCTAGCTCGCGCCATGTCAGGCATAGCTCGTCATCCGTCGCGTCATTCCGTATCAGGGTCCAGCGCACGCCGACGCGCCCGACGAGGTTAGTGAGGGCGCCATGCCGGATTGCGTTGGCACATAGCTCGTGGATGACAATCGCGATAAGGTTCGCCCAGCGCGCAGCGAGGGCGATCGCCGATCCAGACTGCGCTATGCGCGGTCGCAGCGGATCATCGAACCGAGCGGTGACCTGGCCTATCACGTTCCCCATCGAGCAATAGTCCCCCGTCACTTCACAACCAATCCGGGCAACCGCGTCAAGGCTGCGCAAACGATCGATGAAGGCCGTGACCATTGGGTTGGCTTCGAGGGGGGACAGCGAAAGACGGGCGAGTGCGATGGCAAGCGACACCAGGTTGCGTGACCGATGAACCGCCTCATCTTGCGTAACAGATGCGAGGTAGCGATCGTCGGCGGCTTCGAGTAGCAGTTGCACGGCTTTGCCATCATCGGTCGTCGCCGGGATCGGGAAGGTGACACGGACATTGGAGCTGTCTTTTTGTGAAGGGCCGGCGGCTTGAGTCCCGTTAGATTGGTCGCTCGACTGATCGATCAGGCGCGCGGAAACGGGCAAGTCCTTCCATTGGATTGTCAGATATATCGGAGCCATTTGAGTAGACATGCGATGTGGCTTCCTGGCGCGGACCAATGGCAAGAGCGGACGACAGAAGGTCCGCGACGCCATGCTGCTGCTGAACCGTCGTCGCCGCAATTCCGTTGATTTACGGAGCCCGGGCACTGGTAACGGGACAGGCGGCAAGGGCCATCGCGTCAAAGATCGCCCCGCAGTGGATCGCCTGTCTGTGGCGGTGTTGGCGGGTGGAGCACCGCGATGGCAGGCCAGCCCTGGCCACGACCATCAACGGCCCCGGCACGATGATCGAAGTGCTGCAGGCCATTTTTCGCACCCTGAACGGATTGCCTGCTAAACAGGCTGTCTTAGATAGTGATCTGCAGCACATCCAAGTCCCGTGCCCTTCGACAGAATACTCGGTTCGAGCCGGCTTCGCGCTGATTATCCGCGAGGGTTTGGGTGAAGAGTAAGTACCAATACGCCCTTCAAAGTGCTGGCCGCCCCAGGCACTGCGTTTCCGATGCGCGAGCGTTTACTCGGGCATTGGCTAGCGATCTGGCAAAAAATGTCGAACGTGAAATGCGCGATAACGCCGCCGTTGGCAGATCATTGGCCACTTTGGTGACTTGAACGTCGAGAGGGTAGTCTCGGAAGGGACAGGCACGCGCCAGCGTGAATGAATGACCGAAGTCGACGAGCCGGCATTTGGCAGGGAATGACCACAATTGGGCGTAAGCGGCCCCTACCCTTTTGCCTCAACGACCCAGTTGCGGTCATTCATCTCGACCTTGCCGCGTCTCGGTTTCTGCCGTTCGTTCACCTTGCAAGAGCCGCCTCTTCCACCGCACATTTGGATGACCGAACGTCTGGCATTGGGGGAGCGGAACGACCGCTTGCGGGAACAACGGTGGCGATAGCCGACAAAGCGTAGCACCGCCTCGTTCCCGACGGGAATCGAATATCGGGAATTGCAGCTAGCGGCTCATTGCCGTAGGAAATTCGCGTTCTCGGGAGTTTTTCGAAATGCTCCAGCGTCACCGCTAAGCGGAAAGGCACACGCCAGCGGAGTGATCCGCCGACTGGACTCTGGTTTCGAGAACATCATGCAAAGATTGAATAATAAGACGTGCGTCGTCACTGGCGCGGCGCGTGGCATTGGCCGCGCCATTGCTGCCCGCTTTCATGACGAAGGCGCTATCGTCATCGTCACCGACATAGACGAAGCGGTAGGGGCGGCTACTGCTGCCAAGATCGGATGTCGGTTCGAACGGCTAGACGTGCGTGAGGAAGGCGACTGGTCGCGTTTGGCGGGCGTCATTCCGGTGGCCGACGTGATGGTCAACAATGCCGGCGTGACCGGGTTCGAGGCCGGCATGGCCCCGCACGACCCGGAACACGCCAGCCTCGCGGATTGGCGCGAGGTGCACCGCGTCAATCTTGATGGGACGTTCCTCGGCTGTCGTTACGCCATCGGCGCGATGAAAGGCGCGGGAACAGGCTCGATCATCAACATATCATCCCGCTCTGGGCTGGTCGGCATCCCCGGCGCGGCGGCCTATGCCTCGTCCAAGGCGGCGATCCGCAACCATAGCAAGACGGTCGCGCTCTACTGCGCGCAGCAGGGTTGGAAAATTCGCTGCAACTCGATCCATCCGGCCGCGATCCTCACGCCGATCTGGGAGCCGATGCTGGGCACTGGTTCCGATCGGGACGCCAAGATGCAGGCGCTCGTCGCGGACACGCCGCTCAAGCGGTTCGGGATGCCTGACGAAGTCGCGGCCATCGCCCTGATGCTTGCCTCGGACGAAGCGACCTATGTCACCGGCACGGAGGTCAACATCGACGGCGGCTTACTCGCCGGCTCTGCGGCTTCACCCGGTTGAACGCTGTGGTGGGCGTCGCCGATCGCGCTCACCATCCGTTGTCGATTGGGACCCCATAGCGGGAAGGCGGCCCTGCTAGTCGCGCCGAGAGCCGTCCGAAGGGTGCTGTCAGTCTAACGCGAATCGCTCGCCACACGATGCAGGTCGGGCTGCAATGCTCGCGGCTTAGCTCGCGAGCACCTGCCACTCGGCCCGCGCGGCGGACCGTCGTTCCCGGTAAGTTTGTCGGTCGATAAGGTGGCGCTTCAGGCGGAAGTCGTCGTGGATGCTGGCATGGACCGATGCGAACTTTTGCAAGATCTTCATCTGTCGAATCCGCAGCGTCGCTCGCTCTCGTCGTGGGAACGGCAGGTGACTGTTCTCCACCCGGCCCAGCGACCGATCTCCTGACTGTCGCCGCAACCCAGTTCATACATGGCAGCACCATAACTGACCGGCAGGCGCTACGACGGCTGGCTCCGCCTGCGGGCGGTCCCTCGCCGCTGCACTGATCGGAGCTCGCGCTCCGGCTGTCGCTCTCCCGTTCCACGCCCTGGATGACGGGCAACCAGAGTATGCAGCCATGCATGCACCGAGCACGGACAATCTTCCCGCCGGGAGTCGAAGTCGAACGGTAGACGTCGGGCGCGGACCCAAACGTAGTGGGCTTCCTGCACGAGTGACTGCCGTTCACCGTGGAGCAGAGCAGCTTGGGTCCGGGACGGACCTCATTAAATTTTGCCAATCATTTGAAACGTCACACAGCGCACATAGCCGTCGCCGCGAGACCGACGGAGTTTCCAACTTGAACAAGCACGCTCTGCTCGCAGCGACGAGCACCCTTTTCGTCATGTCGAACATGACGTCGGAGTCCGCCCGCGCCCAGACCATCCCGACCACCCAGGCGGTCTCCGGTGCGAGCGCCGACTCATCCCAGGACATCCTGGTCACTGCCCGCTCGGCGCAGACGGCCCGCGCCGAACAGCGGGACGCCGCCAACATCGTGAACGTGCAGTCCGCCGAGACGATCGCGAAGTATCCTGATTACAATGCGGCCGAGGCGCTTGGGCGCATCCCAGGCGTCTCGCTCTCGATCGATACCGGAGAGGGGCGGTTCGTCAACGTCCGCGGTCTCGACGGCAACCTCAACGGCGCAACGTTCGGCGGTGTCGTCCTGCTGAACACGCAGCCAGGCGGCACCTACTTCAATGCGGCCGGACGGGCGGTCGAGTTCGACACGGTGCCGATCGGGGCGGTGGACCGGATCTCGGTGATAAAGACGGGTCTTCCCGACCACGATGCCGAAGGCCTCGGAGGATCGGTCGAGTTGACGCCTCGAAGCGCCATCGGACGAAACCGTCCCTTCCTCGACATGACGCTGGGTGGCGGCTACGAGTCGCTGCGACATACCGGCCTCTACCGGGCGGACGTCACGGCGGGCGGCAGCTTCGGGGTCAACGCCGTCGGGGATCCTCTATTCCACGTCGTCGCAAACCTCTTCCGACATGATGACCGACGCGGCGTCGACGACGTCGAAGCGGCCTATGCCGACCAGCAGCCCACCATTCCAGGCAAGGCCTTCTCGGCGCTCGAGCTTCGGCGATATCAGTATTTCCGGCGGCGCTACGGCGCCACGGGCGAGATCGACGTCACCCCGGACAGCGGCCAGCGCATCTTCCTTCGCGGGAGCATCGCGGGCTACACGGAGCGCGTCTGGCGGCAGCGGCTGGAGATCGACGGCCTGGACGGATCGAACGGCAGCGGCGTCGTCGCGATGGCCGCCACGAATCCGAACGGCTTCGCCGTGTCCGACGCGTCGGCGGTCAAGACGCTGCGCGACGAGGAGGAGGCTCACCGCAACCTGCTGCTTCAGGTCGGCGGCGAACACCGCATCGCGCCAAACGTGAAGTTCGACTGGTTCGCGGCGCTCGCACGCTCCACCTACCAGAAATACCGGGACCGCAACGCGACCTTCTCCGGGCCAGGCGACGGCGCCAACCCCGCGGCCACGTTCCCCATCACCTACGACAACACCTCGGACCCGAACGCCCCCGTTTTCTCGACGGGCCGCGTCAACCTCGCCGATCCGGCCAACTACATCCTCTCGGGCGTCTCGAACCAGATCGAATACGACCGGGACCTCGAACACAGCTTCGCCGCGAACTTGGCGATCTCGCCCGGCCTCGTCGACGGAGACGAGATCAAGATCGGCGGCAAGCTTCGCCTGCGTGGGAAGCTGTCCTACGTCTCGGCGCGATCACAGACGTCCGCGATGGATAGAGGCGCCCCCCTGTCGGACTTCGCCGGCGGAAGCGGCGTCGTCTTTTACGACAGACGCTACGACATTGGTCCCCTCATCGACCCCGGCGCCATCGCGTCCCGCTTCGGCGGTCAGCTCGCCGCTCTCGATCTCGGCCGCGACCAGCTGAGCTTCGACGACCGCGAGGACGTGACCGCCGGCTATGCGCAATACACCGGCCGGTTCGGCAAGCTAGGCGTGCTTGCGGGCGCCCGCGTCGAGCATACCGTCTCCCGCTACGGCGGCTTCGTCACGCTCACGGACGCAAACGGCGGATCGACGACGCAGTTCAACGACATCCGCAAGACCTACACCAACGTCTTTCCGACCGTGCAGCTCCGCTACGATCTCACTGGCCAGCTCGTGGCACGTGCCACCTATTCCACGGGCATCGCGCGGCCGGGCTTCCTGCAGACGATCCAGAGCGGGCAGGTCGACGTCGGAAACCAGATCGTGACGACCGGCAATCCGAACCTGCGCCCCACCTACGGCAACAACTTCGACGCGGCGCTGGAATACTACCTGCCGGAGAACGGGATCATCTCCCTCGGCGTGTTCGACAAGCAGTTCCGGGATTACATCGTCTCACGCACGTTCCGCGCGCCGTATCTGCCCTACAGCCCGACCACCATCTTTACCTACCAGTCCTTCCAGAACGTCTCGGGCGCCTACGCGCGGGGCGTTGAGGCGAGCTTCGTCGACCGCTTCCGCGGCCTTCCCGCGCCGTTCGACGCGTTCGGCCTCGACGCCAACGCCACCTACGTCGATTCCGGTGTCGCCCTGCGTGACGGCGAGGCGAGCAGGGCGCTGCCCGGCACCTTCCACTTCAGCGGCAACGCAGCCCTGTTCTATGAACGCGGCGGCACCCAGATCCGGCTTTCGGGCCTCTACGAGTCGAAGGCGCTGTTCGGCATCGGCGGAAGCCCGGGAACCGACGTGTTCCAGGACAAGCGATTCACCCTCGACCTGTATGCGAACCGGGACCTGACCCCTCGCGTCGCGGTCTACGCCACGGCGCGCAACCTGCTCGACACGCCGCTCCGGTTCTACGAGGGTTCTGCGGACAGGCCGATCCAGCGCGAGGTCTACCGGCAGACCTTCGAGGCGGGCGTCAAGATCAGGCTCTAGCTCCGCGCCGGACGACGTCAGCCTCTCGGGAGTTCGAACGACGCCGTCTCCCGGCGCGTCGTTCGAGCGCAGTCTCGGCGAGCCGGGACGCAGACGGCGTGCTGCACCTGTCGATCGTCAATTTGCACCCCGACCAGGCGGCACCCATCGCCGCGACGCTGGCCGGCGCCTCCGGCCGCATCGCCACCGCCGAGACCCTGACCGCCGACCGCATCGACACTAGGATCGAGTTCGGGCGAAAAGACCTGTTCGTTCCGATCCGGCTCGACGGCGCGCAGCCGACGGACCGGCGCCTTTCGCTGGCGTGCCGGCCAGATTGGTGACCATGGTGACCGTGCGCTAGGGTCCGCTGAACACGCTCGACAATGAATGGCGTTCTGCCACACAAGACCGTGGCGGGCAGGACCGCAGCTTGACCTCGGCATCGCGCGCGCGGCGCGCGTCCGATGCCGACCGGAACGACAGGGGGCCGCCCGCCGACGTCGACGCCTTAGGCGCGGCGGACATCGGACGGCGGCCATGACCTGTATAGCGTCAGCCCCTGGCGCGTGGGACAGGGTCGGCCCGGCGGAGATCCGGCGGCTCCGGGCGCCTCGTCACGATCGGGGCGGCGACATACGTCCAGGCCGCCCCGAATGCCCAGCCGGCCAGGACGTCGGTCGGCCAGTGCACCCCCAGATACACTCGCGAGAGGCCGATCAGCAGGACGAACACGAAGGCCGCAGACGCAATCCCTCGACGGACAGGCGGACGACCGACGCGGTCGAGCGCGAGGCCCGCCAGAAGCAGATAGACGATCGAGGCGTCGGCGGAGTGTCCACTGGGAAAGCTCAGGCTCGACACCTGGACCCAATGCGGAACGACCTCCGGCCGGGCCCGGACGAACACGTACTTTACGAGATTGGCCACGGCGACTCCCGTTCCGGCGCACAGGACGAGCCGGACCGCAGCCGCGCCGCGTCGTGCCATCGCCAGGAGCGCCGCCCCGATCAGCGTCAAGGCCGCCAAGGTCGGGAAGGCGCCCGCCGCCGTCGCCAGCAGCATGATGTGCTTCAACGCAGCCCAGCCGGCGCCCGGGTGATCGATCGCGTGACGGACGGCAACCAGCAGGATGCGGTCGAGCGCGCCGAAGTCCCCAAAAACGAGACGCGACGCAAGCGCGAGGCAGAGAGCGGCTGAGGCGCAGACGACCACTTGAAGCCCGATGGCGCGCTCCAGCACCGGGCGCTGGGCGTCCGGCCGAGGCGGCACGCTCATCCGCGCCGGCCCCGCAGGCGGTGCCAGACGAACCAGATCACGCCGGCAAGGAGGACCGCCGCCAGCGCCGCATCAAACTTGTGGAATAGCGGGGACAAGCGCGGATCGCTGTTCCAACTGCGTCCGAGCATCATGCCGATGTAGGCCAGCGCGAAGCACCAGGGCCACGACACCACAAAGGTGTAGAGGTGGAAGCGAACCAACGGCATCCTCGCGATCCCGGCCGGCAGCGCGATGAACGAACGGATGCCGGGAAGCAGGCGGCCGACGATCACCGCGGCGCCGCCGTACCTTCCGAAGAAGCGTTCGGCGCGGTCGACGTCATGCGTCGTCAGAAGCAGCCATCGACCGTAGCGTTCGACGAAGGGGCGGCCGCCGTGACGGCCCGCCTCGTAGGCAAGCACGGATCCGAGATTGCAGCCCAGCGCTCCCGCGGTCGCGACCAGCCAGAGGTCCAGCCGACCCGTCGAGACCAGATAGCCCCCGAACGGCATGACGACCTCGGAGGGAAGCGGAATGCAGGCGCTTTCGATCGCCATAAGTCCGAGAATGCCGAGATAGCCTCCGGCCGAGATAGCCGCGACGATCCACATGGCGAGCGACGAGATCAGAGCGTCGATTGCCCTCATTGCCGACCCTCCCACACGAAATGGCAAGCCGCAACGGCCGCCTCGCAAACGCAGCGCGTCGCCGCGAAGGCTTCGCCGGTGCAAAGCTTCGGCCTGCGCCGTGCCGGCAGAGCTCCCGCCGCTCGCTCTCCAAATCGGTCCTTCATCTGCGTTACTAGGGCCTCCACTATCGCCGCAGCGGCTCCGCCGTCCCCGTGCGCCTGATCCTGCCACGCCAAACGTCGACCGGCCGCGATCGGCCCCCTTAGGTCAACCCTGTCACAGCAGCGGGCACTTGAAATCCAGGCAGAGACGCCATCAAGCTGTTCTCCTGTTCTGGTATGAATGACGCCGACGTCGCGCAGGGATGACGCGGTTGTTGCCATCGTCAACGCGGTTGCCGAGTCTTTGGCAACATTTTCACGCGCATGCCCGTCGATGCAGGGAACGGCCGGGACGCGATGGTCGACGATCATCGAACTGGACGCCCGTCGTCTGATTGCGGACGACAGGCGGCGGCTAGTAGGGTGGCGGCGCCCGAGGGTATGGAGGTCGGATACATGGACGGACGGCGGTCGACGATCAGCAAGGTCCCCGCGGTGACCCTGGGCTTCTGGGTCATCAAGATACTCGCGACGACGCTCGGCGAGACGGGCGGCGACGCCGTCAGCATGAGCTGGCTCGGCGAGACCACGCCCGAGGCCGGCAGCAACGGACTCAACGGCTATCTCGTCGGAACCGCGATCTTCGGCGTGCTGCTCGTCGCCCTGGCAGCCCTGCAGATCCGGGCGCGGCGCTTCAATCCGTGGCTCTACTGGGCCACCATCATCGCATCGACCACCGCCGGAACCACGCTGGCGGACTTCGCCACCCGCTCGATCGGCCTCGGCTATCCCGGCGGATCAATGCTGCTGCTCGGCCTCGTGCTCGCCTCGCTGTTCACCTGGCACCGCGCGCTCGGGACGGTCGACGTCGACGCCGTCGACAACCCCCGGGCCGAGACGTTCTACTGGATCACGATCACGTTCTCGCAGACGCTGGGCACGGCGTTGGGGGACTGGGTGGCCGATGGCCCACTCGGATATTCCGGCGCGGCGCTACTCTTCGGCGCGGCGCTCGTGATGCTGGCCGTGCTCCATTTCAGCAACGCCGTCTCCCGCGTGATCCTCTTCTGGGCGGCCTTCATCCTCACCCGGCCGCTCGGCGCGACCGTCGGAGACTTCCTGGACAAGCCCGTCGCGAAGGGCGGTCTCGAATTCAGTCGGTCGCTGGCCACCGCGGTCCTGGCGACCGCGATCGTGCTCCTGATCCTTCTCGTGCCGCGAAGAGCGGGCGGACGACATGGCGGCGGGCACGACTGATCGCCGGCATCCGGGGCGCAACGAGGCATACCCACCGCAGATGATGCCAGCTTCAAATCGAGGCGCTCGGCGAGCGTTACCTCGAGCCAACACACCCCACCGCAGCTACCAGATTCGGGCAATCTGCATCGTCCCATTGTCCGGCCACGTCGGCCCACCTGCTCCCTTGCCCCAAGGCGCAATCGCCCTATTCTGTCATGCATGCGTAATACACGCCGTCCCGGCAGGAAGCCCCTCTTCTTTGCTGAGGTTGGGCTAGCTGGAGGCGCGGCGATCCACCTCGCTGCCTGGACAGCCGGTCCGTCATGGGTCGAGGCGCTCGGCGCCCCATCTTCGATCGTCGCTTCCACTGCAGCAAGGAGCCCCGCCGCCGCCATCGGCACCAGCGTCATCGTCGCCATCCTCGTCGGCCTCGCCCTCTGCTGCCGGTCGGTTTCGGTCGTCGATCGCGGTGCGGGCAGGCGGCGGCACATCCTCGGCGTCGCGGCAGCGCTCTTCGTGGCCAGAGGGCTGCTCGTGATTCCCTACTGGCTGTCGGGGACGCGGGAATGGCGTACGCCCATCGGCCATTTCGCCGTGACCGGCCGCTGGTTCGCTGAAGGCTCGATCGTCGTGCTGGCGATAGGCGTGCTGATCGGCATCGGCCTGATCAGATCAGGTCGGGCCGAAGGGTCCCAGGTGCTGGCGGATCCCCGATCGAGCCGATGAAGGCACTATTCTGGAGCGCCGTGATCAGCGTCGTCGCTGTGCCGATCGTGGCCGCGATGATGGTGGTCGTGTCCCGGCGTAATCAGATGGGCGCATTGACCGCGTCCAGACCGCTTATATTTTCTAGTTGGCCCGCGACCGGGGTGTTGGTGGCCGCCGCAGTGGCGATGATTGCCGTCCGGTGACTTGGCTCTACGACGGACTGACGTCACCTTAAGGCAGCGTTCGCGGACCCGGCCGACCTAGGCGAGCTCGTTCACGCTCCCTGAAGTAGCAGGATCGAGGGCGCGAACATGCGCCACCGCTCGATCCCGCTCAGCGGTTACTTCTTGACGGCGTCGTTGAGCGCGTCCGCCTGGTTGGCGGCATCGCTGCGAACCTGGTCTGCACGGTTGTCGAGAGCTGCGGCGGCGTTGTCCATTTTGTTGGCGGCTGCACCACCCATGTTGTTCGCTTCGTCACGCATCGCGCTGGCGTTGTCCTGCATGGCATCGGCCTTGTTATCGGCGACCGAGAGCACATTGTCCGCGCCTTGCGTATTGTGATTGCACGCACTCAGGAGTGCCAGGCTGCCCAAAGCAGCGCAGATCAACTTCTTGTTCACGATGGTCCCCTCTCTAGACGCTGCACTTCGCAGCCGCCTTTGCATCGCGCCATTCGCGTTCACAGGCAATATGCCCCATAGCAATGGCCGCCACCCCAGTGACGTGATATATAAAGGGGCCTGGCGAGAACCGGGTGGGCCGTTGAGCACGAAGCTCCCAAGCGCGTTCGACGGCCCTGCTTGCCAAGATCGTTCCTAGGCGGCGCGGCTCGCGCTGTGGTCGAAACGGATCGTCAGGTCTCTGTTGCGTCGCGCGTTAGCAGGACGCCGACAAATGAGGGGCTACGATTTTCTGCTACTGAGCGCGCTGTCGGCTTTAGAAAGCGTTTTTTAAGCGTTGGCCGAAAAGCCGCTGATGGCCGGCGGTGATGACGCATTTGTCATGGAACGGCGCGCATTGATCACGGCTTGAGGTAGCTCACGTTCACCATCGGAGCTTTCACATGCGCATCGCACTCGCCATCATCGCCGCCGCAACCCTGAGCGCCAGTCCGGTCTACGCGAAGGGTTGCGTCCGCGGGGCAGCGGCCGGCGGCGTTGCCGGCCACATGGTAGGCAAGGGCCATGGCATGGCCGGTGCGGCAGCAGGATGTGCGCTGTCGCATCACCACTATGCGAAGAAAGCCGCAAAGATGAAGAAGTAAGGCGGGCTGGACGTAGCCTATGCGTTGGGACGGTCTGCCCGTCCCGACATCTTCAAGGAGTACGCGCTTTTGGGCCGAGAGACGACTAATTACAGTGTCGCGCTCGGCCTCGCCGCGTTGGGCGTCGTCTACGGCGACATCGGCACAAGCCCCCTCTACGCCTTCAAGGTCGCGGTGCAGGCTGCCGGCGGCGGATCCCAGGCAGCGGTCGGCGTCGCCTCACTTGTCCTATGGTCCCTCTTCCTCGTCGTTTCATTGAAATATGCGATCCTGATCATGCGCGCCGACAATCGCGGCGAAGGCGGCGTGGTCGCGATGCTCGCCCTGCTCGGCGTGCACGATGCCAGACCACGCAGCCGGCAAGCGGCGCTTCTGGTCCTTGGCCTGCTTGGCGCGGCCCTACTCTATGGCGACGGCGCAATCACGCCGGCAATCTCGGTGCTGAGCGCAGTCGAGGGCCTGAAACTTGATGCGCCCCACCTCGCACCGCTGGTTTTGCCCATTACCATTGTCATCCTCATCGTCCTGTTCGTCGTTCAGGCGAAGGGCACTGGCTTCATCGGGCGGATCTTCGGCCCGGTCATGCTGATCTGGTTTGGCGCGATCGCCCTGCTCGGCATCGGGGGGATCGTGCGCGACCCAGCCGTGCTGGTCGCGTTCAGTCCCGTGCGCGCGATCGGCTTCCTGCTGCAAGCACCACTTGGCGTCGGATTCACGGTTCTCGGCGCCGTATTCCTCGCGGTCACCGGGGGCGAGGCGATGTACGCCGACATGGGGCATTTCGGTCGCTTCCCAATTCGGCTGGCCTGGTTCTCGGTTGCCCTACCGTCGCTCGCCCTGAATTATCTGGGGCAGGCAGCGCTGATAGCGAGCCGGCCGGCGGCGCTCGCCAATCCCTTTTACGGGCTGGCACCAGGGTGGGCGCATTATCCGCTCGTCATCTTTGCGACGGCCGCTACCGTCATCGCCAGCCAGGCGATCATTTCCGGCGTCTTTTCGATGACGCAGCAGGCGATACAGCTTGGCTTCCTGCCCCGTCTCTTCATCCGGCACACCGCCCCCGACCAGGAAGGGCAGGTCTACTTGCCGCTGGCAAACTGGACTCTTGCGGTCGCGACGCTGACCGCTGTCTTGGTGTTCCGGTCGTCGGACGCGCTGGCGGGCGCCTACGGCATCGCGGTCTCGGGCTTGATGGCAATCTCGACCTTCCTCGCGGCACTGATAGCCCGCCGCTGGGGCTACAATCTCGGCCTGGTGGCGCTGATCAACGGTGCCTTTTTCATACTCGATCTCATCTTCTTTTCGGCAAATGCCGTCAAGCTGATGGAAGGCGGATGGTTTCCGCTCGTGATCGCTGCCGTTCTGGGCCTCTTGATGCTGACCTGGCGTGAAGGCGTTTTCCTCGTCGAGAACGCACGTGCGCACATGCGCGACGACGAAGATGCGTTCCTCCGCGACCTAGCCCATGCGGCTCCGTGCCGCACCGACGGGATTGGCGCTTTCCTCAGCGCCGGGCAGACGGGCATTCCGCTGTCGCTCACACACTATGTGCGTCACAGCCGATCGTTGCAGAAGCGGGTGATCCTGGTTTCCGTCGGCACAGTGGAGAAGCCGCACCTGACGGACGGTGAACGGGCCGAGGTTATCAAGCTGTCGGACGATGTGGACCGCGTGATCCTGCACTTCGGCTTTATGGAGCATTTTGACGTCCCCTCAGGGCTTCGCACCGCCGGACTTCTCGATGACGAGGCGAGTGGCCACATCAGCTACTACATCGGTCGCGAAACGGTGATCGCGGACGCTAAGATCACGGGGATGGCGCACTGGCGCGAGCGGTTGTTCGTCTCCATGCAGCGCAACACCGCCCCCAACGGCAGCTCCTTCTGCATCCCGTCGCTGCAGCTTGTCGAAATCGGTACCGAAGTAAGAATTTGATCCATCCAAATTGTAGGCGGCGCCTCACGCGAAATTCATGTTTCGGCTGACTATTGGTTATGCATTTATCCCCCTGTGGGCGGCTCCATGCGAACAACAATGTTGATGATCGGGCGAGTTATTTGCGCGTAAAAAGATGAAAGCGTCATGCTTTCGTCATGCGACGCGAGATAAGCCCATGATGGGTATGTTGTCCCTACTATATGAAGGAGAGAGCCGATGGCTGAACATAAGGGCGCGGAACATCATCGCACGGCCGCTGAGCACCACGAGCATGCCGCGAAGCATCACCGGTCGGCTGCCGAGCAGCACGAGGCAGGAAACCACGAGAAGGCCGGCCACCACGCAGCGGCTGCTGGCGGGCATGCAAGTCACGCGCGCGAGCACGGCGAACAGGCGAGCCGTCACCACGCCGAGCACCACGGCGCCTGATGGATCAGGGAGCGCCGGTCGGACTGTCCGACCGGCGCTTTTCGGACGAACCTCACGGAAGATCTGCTTCAGGCGCTCGGCCCTGAAGGATGGCCCACCTCAACCTTGGGCACGGCGACCCACTTACGGCCGTTCACGCCGAGATTCCTCTGCACCGGCTTCGGTCATTCCTTCATCCAAACGTGCGGGCACCGCGATGGCAGCCAGTTTGAACAATTAGCGAACCATCATACATATCTCGCTTGCCGGCGCCGCTCAACATCACCGCTCTCGACATTGCCGAGTGGGCTGACCGTTTCAGTGCTCGATCGCTGCTGCCAGTGCTGGTCAGGCGTCTTGTGCAGGAGGCTGGCACTGCGCTGAGCGCGATTGATTTTCCCGGCTATGACGAGGCGCAGCGGCCGGGATGGGACGGCTGGACGGAAGCGGTCGGCGTCAATTCGTGGGTCCCGGCGGGCCGGGTGGGCTGGGAGCTAAGCGTCGCGGATGACAATCCGGGCAAGCCGAACTGTGACTGGCGGGCACGTGCAACGCTGCCAGCCGAGGAGAAGCAGGCGACGACCTTCCTGTTCGTCACCGCGCGTCGCTGGCCGGGCAAGGGGAGCTGGGTGGAGAAGCGCCGGCGCGAGCAGCTCTGGGCTGACGTCCGCGCCTATGACTCCGAAGACCTTGCGCAGTGGCTCGAGCAGTCGCCGGCGACGCGATTGTGGCTTGCTGGCGAGCTCGGGCGACCGACGGTCGGCCTACGCCCGCTTGACCAAGCTTGGATGGAGTGGGCGCAGGCGTGCCGCCCTGCCCTTTCACCCAAGCTGTTCGATGCGCCGGTCGTGGAGGCGGCTGCACGGTTCTCCACTTGGCGGGAACAGCCGCCGCATCGGCCCTGGGTCGTGACGGCTGACTCCGTTGGCGAGGCAGTGGGCTATGTCGCCGCCGCGCTGCCTGAGCCGGAGCGCGAGCGTGCAATCGTGGTCGACGATCCGCTTGCCCTTCCTGGACTGCTTGTGCAGCGAAGTTCAGGCTTGATCGTCATCGCGCACCCGCAAGCCGAAGCGCTGGCGGCCACTGCGGCCGGCAGCCACCACATGCTCTTTGCGAGAACGCATGCCACGGTACCGGTGGAAGTAGATGTGGCGCTCAGCCCCGCCGGACGCGCTGCTTTCGAGGCCGCGCTTGGCGACATGGGAGTGGCCGAGCAGGAGCGCGACCGGTTGACCACGGAAGCCGGCCGATCACCCACCATCCTGCGTCGTCGACTGGCGATCGCGCCAGTTCTGCGTACGCCTGACTGGGCACGCGAACCGGACCTTTGCCGTAAGCTGATGCCCATCCTGCTAGCGGGCGCATGGCGCGCGGGCGATGGAGCAGACGAGGCCTGCGTGGCGGAAGTGGCCGGTCAGCCCATCGAGGCTGTCGAGCGCGACCTTGCCGAACTGACGGCGCTGGCCGACGCGCCGGTCTGGGCTACGGCCGGCTTTCGCGGCGTCGTATCGCGCAAGGACGCGCTGTTCGCGATTCACCACGCGCTGACCGAACAAGATCTTGCGCGATTCCTGGGTGTGGCGGAGTTGGTGCTGACGCTGGACGACCCCCGGCTCGACCTGCCGGAGGACAAGCGCTGGGCGGCGGGCATCTATGGCGTGCAGGCGGAGGTCAGCGGCGCGCTGCGCGACGCCGTCGGCGAGATGTTGGTACTGCTGGCAATTGAGGGCGATCGATTGCTGGGCGCGCGCTTGGGCTCGGTCGTGACCCGCGTGGATCGGGTGGTCGCGGCGGTGCTGCGCGATCCCAGCCCGCGACGATGGCTGGCGCAGCATCACCTGCGCTGGCTGGCTGAGGCGTCGCCCGACACCTTCCTGGATGCGGTCGAAGCTGATCTGCGCCAGGCCGAGCCGACCATCTTCGCGCTGCTGCGGCCCGTCACCTCGACCCACGGCCGCTGCGAACGCACGGAGCTGTTATGGGCGCTGGAGCTGCTAGCCTGGGAGCCGCGTCGGTTCGCCCGCGTGTTCGCCATCCTGGCTCGGCTGAGCGAAGTTGAGATCAGCGACAATTGGGCCAACAAGCCTGAAGCCTCACTTGGCTCCCTAGTCCGCTGCTGGTTGCCCCAGACTGCCGCGAGCGTGGCGGAACGGGTGGCGGCAATGGGCAAGTTTGCAGCGACGGGGTCACCGGTCGCGTGGCGGCTGCTGCTCGCGCAGTTTCCGCGCGTGGGGCACGCCAGCCCGAACGTACGGCCGCGCTGGCGTGAGGTCCCGGCCGGCGCTGGCGACGGTCCGCTCACGACGGACGTGCGCACAACCATGCTGGGGGCGCTCGACCTGATGCTGGCTTGGCCCAGCTACTCAGTCGCGCAATTGGGCGACCTGCTAACCCTAATCGACGAGTTCCCTGACGAGGCCGTACTTACCCTGCTGGATCGAGCCGAAAGCTGGGCGGGGGCCGCTGCCGATGACGATCGCGCCACCTTGCGTGAGCGGCTGCGGCGCGATTTGAGTCGCCGTCAGCACCGTGCGAACGGCAATCTACCCGCATGGGAAGTACGGATTACCGCGTTCGCCGACGCGCTCGCGCCCACCGACCTGATTGAGCAACACCGCTGGCTGTTCGCGGAGCATTGGGTTCCCGAGTCGGGATACGCCATTGATGACGAGGAGAGCTGGCAGCGGCATCCCGAACGCATCGAAGTGGAACGGACCGCGGCACTTCGGGAAGTGGTGAGCGACCACGGCGTCGATGGTGTGCTGTCCCTGATCCAGGGCGGAAATGCCAGTTGGGTGATCGGTCGCCTGCTGGCGCAGATCGAGCCGGCACGCGTGACCTTCTGGGCGCGCGAACTGCTAAAACATGAGGAGTTGGGAGCAAAGGCCGACGCGGCGCTCGGCTCCTTGCTATCAGCCGTGAACGACGAGCCGCATCAGTCCACTCTGACCAGCCTGCTCGAAGGCGACCACCTGGCGGATGCGGACAAACTGCGCGTTCTGCTGGCGGCACCGGCGGAGGGTGCGACATGGCGGCTGATCGCCGATCGCCACCAGGGCCTTGCTGACGATTACTGGCGCAAGGCGGGTGTTGACGCCTTTCGACTGAACCCGCTTGACACAGCGTTCATGGTCGACCGGCTACTAGACGTTGGTCGGCCGTTTGCCGCGTTTCGGGCGCTTGGCATGGTAATCGAGACTGTCGACCCGGCGCTGCTTGCGCGCGTGCTGGCTGCCATGAGGACGTCGGGCGGCGATGACGTTGCCGTTGCCTGCCCGGACGGCTGGCATCTCGGCAAGGCGCTGGCGCGCGTGTCGGACAGTGGCGCCCTGTCCCGGACCGAGTTGGCGGGCATCGAGTTCGCCCTCAATCCACTGTTCCAGCACAGCGAGCACGGAACGCCGAACCTCGATTGGGTGCTCGCGAACCATCCCGGCGATTTTGTCCACCTCGTGAAGCTGATCTACAAGCGCGACGACGGCCAGGTTGATAACGACAAGGGAACGCCCGAAGCGGCGAACACGGCCTGGCGGGTCTTGCGCGAGGCGCGATGGTTGCCAGGCGCAGACGCCCACGGCTCGATCGACGTCGATGCGATGACCGCCTGGATCGATGCCGCCCGCGAGCTAGCGCGTGAGGCCGCGCGCGGCGCGATCACCGACGAAGTGATCGGCAACCTGCTCGCCTCCTCGCCTGTCGGAGCGGACGGACATTGGCCGCACGAAGCAGTGCGACAGGCCTTGGCGCATGTCGGGACCAAGGACATCGCCGACGGCTTCATCGTCGGTAAGATGAACAAGCGCGGGGTCGTCTGGCGCGGGCCAGGCGGTGAGCAGGAGCGAGCGCTCGCCGCCGAGTTCCAGCGTGCGGCCGAAGCGATGCGCGCCGCGACGCCGTTTGCGGCACAGGCGCTTGATCGGCTCGCCAGCAGCTATGAACATGAAGCCCGACGCTGGGACGGTGACGAGGAAGTCAACCGGCGGCTTGGACGACGGTGAACCTGTCGCCGCGTCCAAATCTAAGGGAGCGAGTTGATGACACTCTGCTATACCTGTCGGAGAAGCCCCCAGTCAAAGTGACAGAACGTTGTCTAGCAGAACCCTACGGTCGTTGATGGCTGCTCTTACGACCCACATTCGGTATTCAAAGGCTCAAGGCACCCCACAAACCAGACGCTCGTTTAGCCTTACCATTTTGGCGTCACCTGGGCCGTTTGATGATTGGCAGCTTTCGAAGCTGGATCGCCGGAAAGCGGACTCGGGCTCTTGGGCACGGCAGACACGCTTAGTCAGTGGCAACGCTCGGAAAACGCTGTTGCTCGCGAACAGCGGGAGTCTAACGCAAAGAGCGGGTGCGATCCTGAAGCGTGAGTGCGTAGGGTGCCTCATCACGAACCATGCGCGCAATCACGTCGATCAGGGATTGTCGCGCTGCCGAATTAGCAAGAAGCTCGGCGGCATGGTCGGAGAGGACGACTCGGACGAGATCGGCGAGGGACGAACCCGCCGCGCTGCTTAGACGAGAGTCGTCCTTGTTCAGCGCCACCGCGATCCAGCCAACAGCATCGAGACGAATGTTCGCTCCCGGAGCGGCAGCGAGAAAGTCCGCGAAGGATCGAAGCGTGCTGTTGTCGTGAATAATATGCTCGGCCGCGAACTTCTCGAAGTACGGCCGAAGGGTCCCGACGTGCGCTTGGACCTTTGGGACGTTGGCGATCTGGCTCGCGGCGTCGATGCCAAGCATGTGGCGCAGGATGCTGCGCGCGCGCCACGTGCGCGATCCCGATGCCCATCCCGGCGCGAAGACGAAGGCCAGCATCGCGTCCCAGTTCGCGTTGAACCGGACGGGATCGACGTCCTTGTAGAGGCGCAGGAAGAGACAGTCGATCAGGTGCTCGAGCGTGAACTCGCCGCGCGGTCCGAGCGCGAGGATCGGCTGCCACAACGAGCGGCTATCGGCGGGATCGCCCATGGGGATCCGCGCGGCGATAGTGCGGAGCAAGGCGAGCCCGAAATCGTCCAGGCGGTCGAACCCATCCCCGTCCGACATGTCGCCGTCGGGATCACCGCGCAGCAGCCAGTCTTGGAACCTCCAGACCATCACGATGATGGCGCGGTGCTCAGGCAGCTCCCCCGCGTCCGGCACCGCGTCTTGGTTCAGCGCCCAGTCGAACAGCGCGGCGAGCAAGTGCGAGGCGAGACCGGCCGAATACCGCCGACGCACGCGTCGGCCTTTGGTCGGAGCCGGGAGCTGACCGAACTTCCGCCTGTACCGGGAACGCCACAACCGATCGACGCGACCCGCCATCCCGACGAGATCCATCACTCGACGCGAGGCGGTGGACGACAGCCTCCGGCGCGACAGCCACCGCCGCCACCGCAGAAGGGTCGAGAACGAGGCGAGGTTCTCCCATTCGCTAGGGCGGAGGGCCTCCAAAGCGGCCGCCAGGACTCCCGCTTCGACGATCGCTTCGTACCGCCGCCCCAGTTCCGCGCGGACGCCGCGGGCGGCCGCGACGGCAGACCGGATGACGGCTACATCACCGGTGGCGATGCCGTGCGTGACGATGCGCTCCCACCGTCCGGGATCCGGCAAACCCCGGGCGAGCGCATGGACCGCCGCCACCGACGCCCAGGTCAGATCGGGGCCGTTTGCGAGCCGGTCGTCGACCTCGCCGTTCTGTCCGGGGTCGTGGCGCACGGACCTGTCGAGGATCGATCCGAGCCGCTCGATCCTGGCCGCATCGCCAGCGATCCAGCCGCTCGCGCCGACGAAGAGGACGGTGGCGACCGCGACCTCGATCATTCGGCGACCGCCTTCCGGAAACTCTTCGAGACCGTTCTCGTCGTCCAGCAGGAGATAGACCTGCGACGCATCCTCGTCCGCGATGGTCATCCCCAGCATGCCCTCGAAGCGGTTGAGCACAGCTCGCAAATTCAGCGTCGCCGGCTGGACGGGTCGCAAAGCCTCAATCTCGGCCGCGAGGTCCGCAGGATATCGCAGAATGAGGCCCGGTTTGCCTTCGGCGTCCACCTCCTCGTGCCAGTTCGCGGGTTCGAGCTCCGCCACTAGCGCCTTCTGGCGGAGCGCCATGTCAGGCTCGGCTTCGGGCCAAGCGGCGATGGCGGCCCGTACCCGAACGTCGAATTCGGGATCGCCCTTCCTGCGGTCCCGGACGACCTCCATCAACGACGTGAGGCGATGCGGCGACTGCTCCCATTCGAGCCCGATCGTCCGCATTGCCTCGCCGGCGCGCATCCAGGTGAACGCATCTGTCCACATCCGCCTCCCCAGCCTGCCGCGCTCCGCCATGAGAAGCTGCGGGGACGTCAGGAGCGGCGCCAATTCGCCCTTCAGAAGCTCGGGCCGAAGCTTCGCGCAGTCGGCGAGAACGCCCAAAACGGCGGCGGACGACGAGGTCGAGAGGAGCTCCTCGAGAACCGGACTCACGTCCTCACCGGCGTTTATCCGCATCCAGAGCCGGCGTTCGAGTGCGTCCAGAGCGGAGTGCAGCTGGCTCGCCGACGAACTCCGTGCATGCGACCAGTCGAGCACCTGCCAATCACCGACGTAGTCACGGGTGACGCCGTCTCCGAACGCTAGGCGGTACGATCCAGGCGTCTCGCCGGCGTCGTCCGCCCATCGCTCGGTGCAGAAGTCGACAAGCCGGACGAGCGCCGACAGCACCTCGGAAGAGCCACCCACCAGGAACGGGAAAAAGGGGCTGTTCCAGAACAGGGTCGGCTGGTCGTCGTGATCAGAATTCAGGCCGAGCCTGCGGTCCACCCGGAAGCCGCTCCGGTCCTCCCGCGGCTGGTCGTCGATGATGCACGCCAGCAGGACCTCGGCCGCGACACCGGGCGAGACCCGCATAAGCGGATTGAGCGCACCCTGCCTGAGCACGGCGGCCCGGAAATCGTCGTCCAGCCGTCCCGAAGGACCCATGGGCCAAGGCGGGAGCTTGCGATCGAGCACGAGCGTCAACGGCGGCTTGGAGCGCGGCCGCGCCGGCAGCCGCGATAGGCGCTCCTCGCAGGTCCGGCGCGCGCGATCCTCCTGACGCAGCGCGTTGACGCGCGTCTGCGTGGTCGCCGACAGGTCGCGGCGCCGCGCCATCTCGAGCGCGAACTCCTCGACCAGCGCCCTCCTGTCGCCGGCGCCGGCCAGGGCCGCCGTGAACAGTCCGGTCTCGTCGTCGGAATGTCCGCCGTAGGAGGCGCGCGCGAGGTTGGACACCTGCCTGACCCTGGCGGTGTCGAGAGCCAGCTCGGCGATCTCTCCGCGCCACAGGACGGCGCGCCCGCCGACCGCCGTCGGCACCTTCGTCAGCCAGGTCTCGCAGGTCCGGGCGACCGTTGGCGAGCCCAGGATACCAATCTCGGCTCGGTGCTGGACGAGGAAGCGGACCATCGGCGACCACGCGGTCCAGACCGGCGTCCGCATGTTCGCCTCGGCATAGAGGCGGACGTCGGGGTCGTCGGAGATCGGCGGTCCGGGCGAGGTCGCGACATGCAGGAAGCGCGAGAGCAGCCGATCGAGCAGCCGACCATCGTCCGCCAGCAGCAGGTCGATACGCTCCGACAGCAGCCGGTCGGCGATCGGGTCCAGGCACAGCGCGTCCAGGAGGACGTCGCTGGCCGAGACGAGGCTGCCCTCGCGCGCCGCCGCGAATGCCCAGCCCCATGCGTTCCGGCCGCGCACCTGCTCGCGAAGCAGAAACTGGCCGAACAGCCTGAGCGCGGCCACCCAGAGCGGCTGGTGGGCGAGAGCCGCCCACCTCGCTACGTCCTCCGCGAATTCCTTGAGGTATTCGTACCGCGCCCAATCGGACGCGAGGTCGTGCTCGAAGCTCAGCCGGTTTCGATCGTCCTGGCGGATTGGCATCCGCTGCCGTCCCGCCTTCCAGGCCATGCGGTCCTCCTGGTCGAGATTGGTCAGCCCGACGCTCCGTTCATAGTCCGCGTCCCGGATCGCGAGGCGGACCATGAAGCCGTGAAGGTCTGGATCACCGTTCGTCCAATGCGCCCACAGCCTGTCCGCGATCTGCGGCCGCGTCGCGATCTGGCCGGCGCCTGACGCCGCGAATTGCGGTCCGGCGGACATGACCCAGCCGAGGGTCCGCAGGTTTCCGAGCGCCGCGAGGAACTGGTCGTCGAACGCATGCTGGCTCAGCGCAGGATCGTTCAGAAGTGCGGCCTGCACCTGCGCCGGCTCGAGCGGCAGCACCCGCACGGTCGAGCCTGCAAGCACGCCGACCAGCGGATCGAGATGCACCTCGAACCCCGCCTGTTGACCAATCGCCACGACCTTCCATCCGGATCCGGAAGTGCGATCCCGCGCGAGCCTCTCGATGAGCTGGCGAAGCCTAGCGATCGCAGTCGCATCCGCGCGCTCGAGCGCGTCGAGCACGAGGATGTTGACGCCGGACGTCGCCGTCGCGAGCAGGTCGCCCAACGGCGCCGTCAGGCCCAGCGCGACGCGTTCGGCATCACTAAGGGCACTCCGCAGCGCCTCCGGACCCAGCCACACCTGCCGCGCCTGCGGGAACGCCTCGTCGAGGGCCGCGCGGACCAGCGCCGATTTGCCGACGCCGGATTCCCCGGTGACCAGGCAGAATCCCACTCCGTTCAGCGCCGCTATCAGTTGGCTGCCGTCGCGTGCGACGACGGTTCCGTCCGGCAGGGCGACCTCGATCGTGTCGCGCTGGTCGCGGGTCAGCGCGGCCAGCCGGTCCCATGACCGGAAGATGCCCGGATGACCGTATTCGACGCGCGCGGCGATCTCGGCCTCGTGCTCGCTGCGCCAAGCCCGCAGTCTCTCGATCGTCGCGAGCGAGGGGTTGTCGTCGATCCACTTTCCGTGGATCGCGCACATCCAGATGCCGTTCGATGCATGCCTGCGCTGCGCGGACGTGAGGGCCGCGTCGTACCGCTCCCCGCCCTTCGCGGCCGCAGAGATGTGCGCCGCGACCCCGGTCATGGTCACGCCGCTCGCACGGTCGGAAGACGGGCCGACGGTCAGACGATCACAGTTCGGATACGAGCACACGTACGCCACGCGCTCGGCGATCTCGCGCTTCGTCGATACCGAGAAATCGTCCCGGGCCGACATCAGACAGCACGCACGAGGATGCGCCTCCGCTCAACCAGGGTCATCGTCCTCCGCGGGCGCGCCATAGGTCTGCTCCGCGTCGAACTCGGCCTGCGCGCGAGCCCTCTCCACCTCGGCCGCCGCCGCCAGTGGAAGCGGCGGTCCGGTCCAGGCGCGTGGCGGATAGGCGTCGCAATTAACCAATCCTCCAGTTCCTGGTAGATCGCGCCCAATTCGCTCTCCACCTCCCTGAACTGCGCTTCGAAGTCCTCCTTCAGACGGCTGCGCTCCGTCTGATCAAGCAGCGGCAGAACCTTCGCACCCCAGCGGTCGGTCACCCTGTCGTAGGCCGTGACGCCGAAGATCGTGTGCGTTGCCGCGTTCCGCGTGACCGCCGCCTTGTCCAGTCGCCGGATCGAAGGGATCAGGCGATCCCGCTCTTTGGAGGTTAGATCAACCGTCTTGGCCACACGGGCCAGCATCTGGCGCTGTGCGTTGTCGGACCTCGAACCGAAGAAGATGACGTCGGCAAGAGGAGATTCGACGCCGGTCAGATGCGTGAAGGCGCGCAGCAGTTGGTGAACCGCGCGGTTCCAACCGAGCGTGACCACACCGACCAGCATGGCATGATCACGCCGCTCCTTCTCGCCCAGCCCGGCCATTGCGATCTCTTCCTCCGGTGTCGCGGTCGATACTATACTCAGCCCACCTTCTTTACGACCATAACACGTCTTGAAACCCGGGCCGAGCAAACAGAGGACGGGTGAGGCCGATGTTGCCTGTGACGAATGGCGGCTTTCGGGATCAGCGGGCGACTAGCTGAATGACCGAATTTAGACGCGCAACTGCCGCCTGCATGACCGTGAACAAACGACCGCTAACCGCCCTCCCTTCTCCAAAGCAGTCAGGCGGCCTTCCCCAGAAGCGGTCACTTTCCCCCTCTGCCCACGGTCAACGATGGGCTGCATGAACCCTCAGCGGCGCTTCGGGAGAAGCTGGTCGAGGAGGCTTGGATCGCGCCAGAGATACTCCTTGAGCGGGTGCATACGTGGCCTTCGCGCTCCCTTCCCCCTCAAGGCAGGCGTACCTCATCGGAGCGCCCGGTGCATGAGCCGGAGCGTAACCGCTAGCGTCACCGGAGCCGCGCCACCCAGTCGCTGACAGTTGGCAAGTCTGGCTGGAACGTCCGTATCGCCGCCCGTCCGAAGCGTCCTGACGGAACGCGCGGTCGGATCAGCTTCAGTCTCAAGCAACGGATCTGAAGTCGGAGGTGACTCGGAAGTACTGCAAGTGTTTGCAGGTCTAGACAGCGGTACATCTCATCAAAACGACGTCCGATCGGATAACAGGAAAAGGCGTCGAAGCTAGAAATGAGCTGCAAAGCTAATCCGTAAAATCCTGACACGCTCAGATTGGGTTAGGTTCGAGTCATAAACTACATCTCGCCTTCCAATGTCGGCTTCTATTCTGTGCGGAGAGCTTGACTAGCAAGGCTGGTAGCCTCTAGCAGTCACCTGACCGATGCAATCACTTGTAACGAGTGGCTCTCGGCGCGGACGAAGGGAGCAGGACCGGGCGTGGCTGGAGTCTCAAAATCTGGTGATCAACGATCGGCAGCATGCCCGCATCAAGAGCGCGTTGGCGCTGCGCGGCACGACACTGTCCAGCATTGCGCGTGATCTGGGCGTGGCGCCCGGAACGGTTTCGATCGTCAGTCGCGGATTTCGGCGCAGCAGGAGGATCGAACGCGCGATCGCCGACGCTCTGACGACCACTCCTGCTGCGCTCTGGCCTGATCGCTATCCGGATCAAATCGAGATGGGAGGCGCCATGCGGTGATGTGACCGGTCAGCCTCGCCTGGCGCTTAGGTAAAAGAAAAGGCCACACCCTGGCAGGTGCGGCCCTTTCGAAGCCTGGTGTAGTCCACGCACGCTTCTGCCTGATTCCGGGAAGTACGTCAAGCGACGAGCTTCGTCGCTCGCTTCCCCGCGCCTCCATTGCAGCCACTCTGGCAAGGAGCTGAGAAGTGGAAAGCGAAACGCATGCTCGTCATCGAAAGAGCGTGAGGAATGAAGATGTCGCCGTTCTTCGGCAGAACCCTATTCGCCAACTCATCAACGAAGGAAATGTAATACAAGGTCGGGTGCTGAGCGCTTCCATGCTGCGTCGGGTCGAAGCCTTCACGCTCGTAAACGCAGGCGTGTACTCGATCGAAGAGGCCATGGCCCTGCTGAGCCTGGCCCGGAGCACTGTTTACAGACTTCTCGACGAGTTCAGGCGCGGCGGTGCTGAAGCCGTGTCCACGGCTGCGATCAGAAACAGCAACGCTAGGGCCTATCCAGCGGACTTCCGAGCCGATGTCCTGAATATCATCCGAGAGGAATACGCCGACTACGGCCCACAGCTGATTAAGGAGAACCTTGAAGAGAATCATGACATCCGCCTTGCGCGCGAGACGATCCGCCGGTGGATGCTAGAAGCTGGCTTATGGGTAGCAGATCATGCGGCCAGACGTCTCCTGCACAAGCCAAGGAAGCGGATGCAGCGTCCTGGAGAGCTCGTTCAGATCGATGGGTCCAACCACGACTGGTTCGAAGGGATAGGCGAGAGGTGCACCGCCATGGTGTTCGTCGACGATGCGACCGGTCGTACTCAAGTGATGATGTTTCCGTCGGAGAGCGGCCATGCCTACTTCGCGTCGACCTACCAGTACATCGAGGCGAATGGTCGTCCGTTGCGCTTCTACACCGACAAGTACACCGCGGTGTACGTCAGGGATGGTAAGACGAGTTGGGGCAAGTCGATGAACCGGCTGAACATCCTCCACTCCGCCGCGAACTATGCGGAGGGCAAGGGTCGAGTCGAGAACAGGCATCGCACGCTTCAGGACCGGCTGGTGAAGGCGTTCCGAAAGGAGGGGATCTGCTCGATCGATCAGGCGAACGCCTTCCTGCCTTCATTCTTGGCGCGCTTCAACGAAAGGTTCTCGAAGGTGCCGGCGCTGTCCGAGGATGCGCACCGCCCGATCATTCCACCGATGGATCTCGATCGAGCCATGTCGATCGTCGAGGAACGGCGAGTGACGAGGCAGCTGGTGTTCACCTATGAGGGTGCTCGGTATGTGATCCAAGCGACTGCTCGTGAGGCACCATCGATCGGACCGCGCGTAACGGTTGAACGTCGCGTCAACGGCGAGCTCGCGGTCTACGGCACGGCCGGTTTACTCAACATTCGGCGGGTATAGGCAAAAGCCGTAAAAGGGGTGACCGGGCCCGCTGCTTGCGCAGCGGGTCCTCCGACACACAGAACGAAAGATGTGAGGAGAGGTCCCCTTCTCACCTCTGTCTCGCGAAGCAAAAAGGCTCCATGCCACCGCCGCCGCCAGCGCTTTGATCCGCGCGACGGCGGTGGCATGAAGCCTTCCTGCAACGCAAGGCGCGCACTCTCACGGCCCAAGGAGTCTCATTTCGAAATGGCGGAGAATGTCTCTTTTCGTATGGGTTTTAACATTGAATGCCGGCGGGGGACGTGATGCAGGATGTGAAGATCGACCGTCTCGTTGCAATTATGGCCCGCCTGCGCGATCCTTCGCACGGATGCGAATGGGACGTCGCGCAGACTTGGGCGACGATCGCGCCGTACACGATCGAGGAAGCCTATGAGGTTGCCGACGCTATCGCGCGCGACGACGTCGGCGATCTGAAGGACGAACTGGGTGATCTGCTGCTGCAGGTCGTCTTCCACAGCCGCATCGCCGAGGAACGCGGCGCGTTCGACCTTAATGATGTCATCGACGCGATCAGCGACAAGATGGAGCGCCGGCATCCACATATCTTCGGGGATGAGCCGACAGGCGGCCATCACCGCTGGGAAGAGGTCAAAGCGGCCGAGCGCGCGGCCAAGGGGGCGTCGAGCGCGTTGGACGGCGTCGCGACCGGCCTGCCCGCGCTGCTCCGCGCCGAGAAGCTGCAGAAGCGTGCCGCCCGCATCGGTTTCGATTGGCCGGATGCCGACGGACCGCGCGCCAAGGTGGTCGAGGAGATCGCAGAGGTTGCCAATGCAGCCGACGCCGACCATCGCGAGGAAGAGATCGGCGACCTGTTGTTCGCCGTCGTCAACTGGTCGCGGCACCTCGGCATCGACCCAGAAGCCGCGTTGCGCCGTGGCAACGCCAAGTTCGAACGGCGCTTCCGCGCGATTGAGCAGGCAGGCGGAGAGGGCTTCGCCTCGCTTAGCCTCGAGGAGAAAGAGGCGCTGTGGCAGCGCGTCAAGGGCGCGGGATCAGTGTCGCTGTAGGAAGCGTTCGTAATCCCGCTCGGCCAGGCGGACCTCATATTGCGTCTGCAGCCCCTCGCTGCTCTGCCCGAGCACCTCGCCATTCGCGTGGAGCCAGGCAGCACCGGCGCCGTCGGCCGCATCGAGCGTAATCCAGTACCGGCGATGCCCCGTGGTGAGCTTGGCGGCGACCTGCGTGGTCAGGGTATCGACGCCCTCCCCCGTCAGCGCCGACAGCGCGACGACATCGTCGCGACGCGCGATCTCGCCGAGCAGGTCGGCGCGCGCATCATTGTCGAGCAGGTCGAGCTTGTTCCACGCCTCGAATCGCGGCGTCGCCTCAGTCACGCCGATGTCGGACAGCACCGCCTCGACGTCGGCGCGCTGCGCCTCGGTATCGGGATGCGCGATGTCGCGGACGTGGATCAGCAGATCGGCCGATACCACCTCCTCCAGCGTCGCCTTGAAGGCCGCGACGAGCTGCGTCGGCAGATCGGAGACGAAACCGACCGTGTCCGACAAAATCGCCTTGTCGATTCCGGGCAGCGAAATCTGACGCAGCGTCGGGTCGAGCGTCGCGAACAGCAGGTTTTCGGCCATGACGTGCGCGCCTGTCAGCCGGTTGAACAACGTCGACTTGCCGGCATTGGTATAGCCGACGAGCGCGATCACGGGCCAGGGCGCGCGCTGGCGCCGCTCGCGATGCAGGCCGCGCGTGCGGCTGACCTGTTCGAGTTCACGGCGCAGGCGTGCCATGCGGTCGCGGATCATGCGCCGATCCGCCTCGATCTGCGTTTCGCCGGGACCGCCGAGGAAGCCGAAGCCGCCCCGCTGCCGCTCGAGGTGGGTCCAGCTGCGCACCAGCCGACCCGCCTGATAGTCGAGGTGCGCAAGTTCGACCTGCAGGCGTCCTTCCGCCGTCGCAGCGCGTTCGCCGAAGATTTCGAGGATCAGGCCGGTCCGGTCGATCACCTTCGCGCCGAGCCCGGTTTCCAGATTACGCTGCTGCACCGGCGTCAGGCTGGCATCGAACACGACGAGGTCGGCCTCGTCCTGCCGGACCTGGACCGCCAGCTGTTCGACCTGGCCGCTGCCGATCAGCGTGGCCGGCTTGGGCTGGCGGACGCGCACCGCGACGCGATCGGTGACGACGAGACCGATCGCCGCGGCGAGCCCCGCCGTCTCCTCAAGCCGCGCCTCGGCGTCGCGATGCGCATCGCCCTGATCCGGCAGAACGATGAGCGCGCGACCGCCACGGCTGAAGTCGTCACGGTCGCGATTAAAGCCCGTGCTCACTCGCCGTCTTCGTCCTCGTCGGCCAGGTTGAGCGGCCGCGACGGCTGGATCGTCGAGACGGCATGCTTGTAGACGAGCTGCGCCATGCCCTCGCGCTGAAGCAGCATGCAGAACAGGTCGAAGCCCGCGATCTGCCCCTGCAGCATCACGCCGTTGATCAGGAACATGGTGACGGGATCTTCCGCCTTGCGCACGGCGTTCAGGAAAATCTCCTGCAACAACGGTTGCTTACGCTGCGCTTCGCCCACCGATTCGACGATCGCGGCGATGTCCATCGTGCCCGACGGCATGATCGTCGAGATCGCATGCTTGTAGATCAGCTGCGACTGGCCGTCGCGGCGCAGCAGCACGGAGAAATTGTCGAACCAGGTAACGATACCCTGCAACTTGACGCCCTTGACCAGGAACATGGTCACCGGGGTCTTCGACCGGCGCAGCGCATTGAGGAACAGGTCCTGGAGAGACCCTTGCTTTTCGGCCATGGATCAGCCCTTCATCTTATTGGCGGGCCGTTCGCCCGCTGTCGCGCCGTTTCCCGGCGTCGGATGCCGCCCTTCGCGGGTGGCCCGTCCTATCTATGAACGCCGACGCCCCGCGTCCACCCGCGATCACTCCTCGCGCAGGTCGGTGATGCCGAGCAGCTTGAGCTTGCGGTGCAAGGCCGATCGTTCCATGCCGATGAAGCTTGCCGTCCGGCTGATGTTGCCCGAGAAGCGGCGGATCTGCACGCGCAGATATTCGCGTTCGAACGTCTCGCGCGCCTCGCGCAGGGGCGCTCCCATGATCGCGCCGCCTCCTCCCAGATCGCCCTGCTCGCCGAGCACTTCGGCGGGGAGCAGGTCGAGGTCGATCCGGCCGATCCGGTCGCCGGGGGCGAGGATGATCGTCCGCTCGACGACGTTGCGCAGCTGGCGGACGTTGCCCGGCCAGTCGTAGGACTGCAGCGCGACCATCGCGTCGGCGGCGATTTCGGGCGTCGGTACGCGGCGTTCGGCGGCATAATGCGCGATGAAGTGCTGGACGAGCGCTGGAATATCCTCACGCCGTTCCGACAAGGCGGGGATCGCGACGGGGACGACGTTGAGGCGGTAATAGAGGTCTTCACGGAACCGGCCCTCGGCAATTTCCAGCGTCAGGTCGCGCGAGGTCGCGGAGACGACGCGGACGTCGACCTTGACAATGCGCGTCCCGCCGATCCGGCTGAAGCTCTGGTCGGTCAGCACGCGCAGGATACGCGCCTGCGTCGCGACCGGCATGTCGGCGATCTCGTCAAGGAACAACGTTCCGCCATGCGCCTGTTCGAGCAGGCCGGGGCGGACGAGGTCGCCCCCCTCCTCCACGCCGAACAGCTCCTCCTCGACGCGCTCCGGCGTCATCCGCGCCGCGCTCACGATCGTGAAAGGCGCGTTGGCGCGATTGCTCCAGCCATGCAGCAGGCGCGCTGCGACCTCCTTGCCGACGCCCGCCGGTCCCATGATGAGCACGCGGCTGCCGGTGGCCGCGACACGCTTCAGCGTCGCGCGCACGGCGTTGATCGCGCCCGAACTGCCGGTCAGGTCGTTCTCGCGCCCCGCCACCGCACGCAGCGATGCGACCTCGCGGCGCAGACGCTCGGTTTCGGTCGCACGCGCAACGAGCAGCAGGAGACGTTCCGCTTCGAACGGCTTTTCGATGAAGTCGGAAGCGCCGCGGCGGATCGCGGCGACCGCGGTATCCAGATTGCCGTGGCCCGAGATGACCAGCACCGGGATCGATGGGTCGCGCCGCTTGATCTCGTCGAGCAGGTCGAGCCCGTCGAGCCGCGAGCCCTGCAGCCAGACGTCGAGCAGCACCAGAGACGGGCGCCGCGTCGCGATCGCCTCCAGCGCGGCGTCGCTGTTCGCCGCGACACGCGTCTCATAGCCTTCGTCCTCGAGGACGCCGGCGACCAGTTCGCGGATGTCGTGTTCGTCGTCGACGACGAGGATGTCGAGCGCCATGGGGTCAGGTCCGATCGGATGGGGTGAAAACGGGAAGCCGGCCCTCCCCCGCCGGCGCGGGCGCATCGGCGCCCTGGTCGAGGCGGCGCAGCGCCGCGGCGTCGAACGCCATGCGCACGACGGTGCCGCCACCGTCGCGGTCGGCGAAGGTCATCGTGCCGTGATGTTCCTCGACGATCTTCTTGACGATGGCGAGGCCGAGGCCGGTGCCGCGGGCGCGCGTCGTCACATACGGTTCGACGATCCGGTCGCGCTCGGGGGGCAGGCCGATGCCGGTATCCTCGACCTCGATCGACAGCAGATCGCCCTCCTCGCGCATCCGCATCGTCACGGCGCCGCCGCCATCGCCCTTGCTTTCGATTGCTTCGACCGCGTTCTTGACGATATTGAGCAGCGCCTGGCTCAACTGGCGCCGGTCACAAACGAGCGTCGGCATGCTCGCCGGATGATCGAAGGAAAAGCGGATTCCGGGATGCGCCACCTCGTGCAGGAACAAGGCCTGGCGACCGATGTCGACCGCGGATTCCTCGCGGAACACGGGTTTCGGCATGCGGGCGAAGGAGGAGAATTCGTCGACCATCCGCCGAAGGTCGCCGACCTGCCGGACGATCGTGTCGGTCAGCCGGGCGAAGGTCGTATCCTCCGCGTCGATCTTGCTGCCGTAACGGCGCTGCAAACGCTCG
Source organism: Sphingomonas sp. FARSPH (assembly GCF_003355005.1). Classification (NCBI taxonomy): domain Bacteria; kingdom Pseudomonadati; phylum Pseudomonadota; class Alphaproteobacteria; order Sphingomonadales; family Sphingomonadaceae; genus Sphingomonas; species Sphingomonas sp. FARSPH. Next base: position 3,082,092 of record NZ_CP029985.1, read on the forward strand.
GCCGCAAGCTGGATCGGGGTGAGCGGGTTCTTGATCTCGTGCGCGATGCGACGCGCGACGTCGGACCAGGCGGCGCGGCGTTGGTCGAGCAATTGCTGCGTAATGTCGTCGAAGGTCAGGATCGGCCCCGCCCCCGTACGTGCGATACGCACGGCGAGTGTCAGCGGTTCGCCCGGCCGCGCGATCTGCACGATCGCCTCGCGATCCCCCGAAGCGACGAAGTCCGCCAGTTCCGGCGCGGCGTCGGCGAGCTTGCGACCGACCAGGCCATGCCCCTGCTCTTCGCCAAGCAATTCGGTGGCGGAGTGGTTGACGATGCGGATGACGCCATCCGGCGCGGTCGCGACGACGCCCGCCGACACCCCGGCCATCACCGCCTCGATCAGCGCGCGCCGCGTTTCCGCCGCGGCATTGGCCTCGACCAGCGCATTGGTCTGCTCGCCGAGCCTTTCCGTCATGCGGTTGAAGGCATTGGCGAGCACGCCGATCTCATCGGCGGTGCGTGGCTCGGCGACGCGCGAGGTCAGGTCGCCGCTCGCGACGCGGTCCGCCGCAGTGACGAGCTCGCCGACCGGTTTGGCCAGCCAGTCCGCGACACGCAGCGCGATCCACGTCGCCAGCCCGACGATCAGCAGCGCGACGCCGAACAACGCGAGGTTGAAGCGCAGCTGCAACGTACGCGCGCGTGCCTGGAGACTGTCGTACGCCGCCAGCTGCTGCGTCGCGGCCTGCGTCTGGTTGTTCAGGAATTCGACGTTGTTCGGCGTTGCGACGTACAGGAACGTGTTCTGCGCGCGATCGATCGGCGTCACCACCCACAGCATCTGGCTGTCGTAGTTGGTGAAGCTCTGCTGGCCGGTGAGCTGATTGAGGTCGCGGCCCGTGACGCGCTGGCCGAAGACGCGCGCAGACGGCACCGCATACCCATAAAGCGGCTCGACCGTGCTGCCGTTGACAACCTTGAAGATCAGCGCCTGGTACAGGTTGCGGTTGTAAGTCTGCTGAAGCAGCATCGCCTGTAGCGCGGCATTGTCCTTCGGCACGGTCGGAAAGTCCGTGTGCAGGTCCTGCGCCATCTTGCGCGCCTCGCCGGTCCAGCGTTGGATGACGAGATCCTGCCCCTGTTTCGCCAGCGCGATCGTCGCGTTGAAGGCGCCGCGCGCTCGCTCCGAGCCCCAGAACTGGATGCCCGACTGGAACATCACCGATGCGGCGACGACGGCGAGGATGATCGGCACGCTCGCCATCAGCGAGAAGATCGCGACCAGGCGGACATGGAGCCGTCCCCCGCCCGCAAATCCCGTCGCCGCGGTGCGCCGCAGCGCGATCCGCCGCCCGACCAGTGCGATGAGCAACACCGCCCACAGCAGGTTCGCCATGAGCAGCGTCGCGGCTACCGGTGGGCTGAGCAGCGTATCGGCCGATTTGGTGCCCGCGATCAACCGCCAGGTGACCAGGACGATGAGGAGTGCCGCGCCGCCAGCCGCCGCCTCGACCGCGGGCGTGATCCGAAGCCAACGATGCTCCGGCGGAGGAGCGTGGGAGGGCGTCGTGGACGCGGTCATTGCAACCTGTGTACAACACACATTGTTGCACGGAAACCACAATCTTCACTGACCCAAATCGGCAAACTGCGCCGGCCAGGTCAGGAAAATGCGAAAAAGCCAGTCATTCCTCCGCCTTGACCGGGATTTTCAACGTATCGAGACGCTTGCGTAATGTGTTGCGGTTGAGCCCCAGCGCCTTGGCAGCGCGCAACTGGTTGCCGCCGTGGCGGGCGAGCATCCCCTCGATCAGGGGACGTTCCACCTCGCCGATGACGCGGTCGTAGAGCGTGCCGTCGTCGAGCGCGCCGGGACGTTCACGCGCGATCCGTTCGATCAGATGCTGCACCGCCGCCGAGATCTCGGGCACGGCGCCATCGGCCGCCCCCGTCGGCGTGCCGAGCATCGTGCGGATCGCCTCGACGTGGATCAGCTCGTCGCGCGCCAGGGCCGCGAGGCGCCGCATCAGATTTTCGAGCTCGCGTACGTTGCCGGGCCAGTCGTGCGCGGCGAGCGCAGCCTGCGCCGCGTCGGTCAGGCGGCGGCGCGGCAGTCCCTGCGCCGCCGCAATCTCAAGGAAATGGCGCGCGAGCAGCGGCACGTCCTGGCGCCGTTCACGCAACGCGGGCAAGGCGATCGGCACCACGTTGAGCCGGTAGAACAGGTCTTCGCGGAACTGACCAGAGGCGACCTGCGCCGCCAGGTCGCGGTTGGTGGCGGCGACGACACGGACGTCGGCGCGCTGCGCCCGCGCACCGCCGACGGTGGTGAACTCCCCCGACTGGAGCACGCGCAGCAGCCGCGTTTGCGCCTCCATCGGCATGTCGCCGATCTCGTCGAGGAAAAGCGTGCCGCCCGCCGCCTGTTCGAAGCGGCCGGCGTTGCGTTGCCCGGCGCCGGTGAACGCTCCGCGTTCATGGCCGAACAGCTCCGCCTCGATCAGGTCGCGTGGGATCGCCGCCATGTTGATCGCGACGAACGGCGCGGCGCGCCGATGGCCCAGATCGTGGATCGCGCGCGCGACGAGTTCCTTGCCCGTTCCCGATTCGCCCGACACCAGCACGGTCAGGTCGTTCGACACGACGCGCGCGATGATGCGATAGACGTCCTGCATCGCCGGCGATCGCCCGATCAGCGGCAGCGCGGGGTCTTCCGCCTCGTCCGTCTGCGGCACGGCGGTGCTGCGCGCGAGTGCGCCGGCGACCGCGCCGGTCAGCGCGTCGAGGTCGAACGGCTTGGGCAGATATTCGTACGCGCCGACCTCGTTCGCACGTACCGCGGTGGTCAGCGTGTTTTGCGCCGAAAGGATGATGATCGGCAGCTGCGGCAGCCGCGCGCTGATTTCCCGCACCCGCTCGATCCCGTCGCCATCGGGCAGGACGACGTCGGTGACGAGCACGTCGGGCACGCGCGTCGCGAGGATGCGATCCAGCTGCGCCAGCGTCTCTGCGGTCTGCACGTCGTGGCCCGCGCGGCGCAGCGCCTGGCTGACGACGGTGCGGATCGCGGCGTCGTCGTCGACGACGAGGATGCGGTTGACCGCGCGGGTCACGAGGCCGCCCGCGGCAGCAGGAGGCGCAGGATCGTCATCTCGGGGGTTCCTTCGCGGGCATATTGGACGATGCCGCCCATGTCGCGCATCAGCTTGTCGACCAGCGCGAGGCCGAGCCCCTGCCCCTCCGGCCGGCCGGAGACGAACGGGTCGAACAGATGGTCGGCGATGTCCGCCGGCGCGCCGGGGCCGTTGTCGATCACGCAGATCTCGATCGGCAGCGGCACGCGCGGACGCCCGGCCGCGGCGCTGACCGACATGCCATGGCGATAGGCGGTGGTGAGGATCAGGCGCGGCTGGCGGACGATACGCGTCGCCTCCTGCGCGTTCTTGAGCAGGTTGATGAGAATCTGCAGCAGCGCGTCGCGATTGACGAGCGCGGGCGGCAGCGACGGGTCGAAGCGTTCCTCGATCGTCAGCCCACGCGCGAAACCGGCCAACGCGAGCGTGCGCGCGTGGCCGATCAGCGGATAAATGTTCTCCGCGGCGACCGGGCGGGGGCGCGTGTCACTGAAATCCTGCATCCGGTCGATCAGCGCGGCGATCCGGTCGACCTCCGTCACGATCAGCGTGGTCAGTTCGCCCGCGCCGATCAGCTGCGCCGCACCGCGGATACCCGACAGCGGGTTCTTGATCTCATGCGCCAGCATCGCCGCCGCGCCGCTCGCCGCGCGGGCACCCGCAACGCGATCGGCCGAATGGCCGAGGCCCCGCGTGCTCGCCGCGGCATGGAGCGAGATGACGCGCCAGCCAGGATAATCGCCCAGCGTCACGGCGGCATAATCGACGCGGATGCGCCCGCGCGGCGTCGCGATCTCCACGTCATAGACCGCCAGGCCATGCCCGTCGCGACTGCTCTTCTCCGGCGGCGGCAGGATCGCGGCGAGCGGCTGGCCGCGCATCACGCGTTCGGAGAGGTTGAGCAGTCCCTCCGCCAGCGCATTGGCATGGACGATGCGATCCTCCGGGTCGACGACCAGCGTCGCCACCGGCAGCGCGGCGAACAGTTCGGCGAAACCCGGACGCTCCGCCAACGGTTTTCAGGCCGCTTCGGGGAGTGCCGCGGGGCGCAGCGAGGGCTGGCCGCGAAACGGCGCATAGAAGTCGGCGAGCATGCGCTGCACGACCTTCGCATCGGGTTCCTGGTTCACCGTGTTGCGGAACTCGGCCGACCCCGTCAGCCCCTTGGTGTACCAGCCGATATGCTTGCGCGCCATGTTGACGCCGGTGTGCGTGCCGTAGTGGTCCAGCATTGCCTCGTAATGTTCGGCGATGGTGCGATATTGTTCGTCCATGTCCGGGTCGGCACGGCGCTCGCCGGTGGCGAACCAATGCATCACCTGCCCCAGCAGCCACGGCCTGCCATAGGCGCCGCGGCCGATCATGATGCCGTCTGCGCCCGATTGTTCGAGGGCAATTTCGGCATCCTCGATCGAGCAGATGTCGCCATTGGCGATGACGGGCAGGTCGACCGCCTCCTTCACCCGGCGGATGAAGCCCCAGTCGGCTTGTCCCTTGTACATCTGGTTGCGCGTGCGGCCATGGACGGTGATGAGCTTGACGCCCAGGTCCTGCGCGATGCGCGACAGCTCGGGGGCGTTGAGGCTGTCGTGGCACCAGCCTATGCGCATCTTGAGCGTCACCGGCGCCGACACCGCCTTGACGATCGCGTCGATCAGGCTGGCGGCGAGCTTCAGATCGCGCATCAGCGCGGAGCCCGCATCGCCGTTCGTCACCTTGCGCACCGGGCAGCCCATGTTGATGTCGATGATCGCCGCGCCGCGATCCTCCGCCAGCTTCGCCGCCTCACCCATCTCATAGGGCGTACAGCCGACCAGCTGCATCGACACCGGCTCTTCGGAGAGATGCCATGCCGCCTTTTGGATCGACTGGCGCGTCTCGCGGATCGCCGCCTGGCTGGCGATCATTTCGGTGACGTTGAGGCCGGAGCCGTAGCGGCGCACGAGCGTGCGGAACGGCATGTCGGTGACGCCGGTCATCGGGGCCAGCACGACGGGCTGCTCGATCCGTACCGGACCGATCTGAATGGGGGCGAGGGTTCGCATCGATCTGCCTGAAAATCGGGCACGCCTTACCCTCCCCGGCCGATGCTGGCAAGGCGCAGCGACGGGCGCTACGGCGAGCGGCATGAGCGAAGGACTTCGAACGGCGGCGGTTATCGTGGCGGCGGGCACGGGCACGCGCGCGGGCAGCGCACTGCCCAAGCAATATGTGCGTGTCGGCGGCAAGGCGTTGCTGGCGCATGCGTATGACGCCTTTTCGGGTCATCCGGCGATCGATGCCGTCGTGGTCGTCGTCGCGCCCGAGATGGCGGACACGGCGCGTGCGCTGCTCGGCGATGTCGCGCTGGTGGCGGGCGGCGCGAGTCGGCGCGAGTCGGTGGCGAACGGACTCGCCGCGATCGATGCCGAGCGTGTTCTCGTCCACGATGCCGCGCGCCCGTTCACACCCGCGGGCGTGATCGACCGCGTCGTCGCGGCGCTGGACGCGGCGGAGGGCGCCTATCCCGTACTCGCCGTCGCGGACACGCTGGTGCGCGACGGGGCGGTGGTGCCGCGCGATGGCCTGTCGCGCGTGCAGACGCCGCAGGGCTTTCGCACCGACGCGCTGCGCGCCGCCCACGCCGCCTGGCCTGCCGGTGAAGAGGCGACCGACGATGCGCAGATGGTCCGCCGACTTGGCGGACGCGTCGTTCTGGTGCAGGGCGATCCCATGCTCGACAAGGTCACGCACCCCGAAGATTTCGCCGCGGCGGAAAAGCGCCTGGCATGGGAGACGCGCAGCGCGTCCGGCTTCGACGTCCACCGGTTGGAAACGAGCGAGGAATTGTGGCTGGGAGGCGTACTGATCCCGCACGACAAGGGCCTGTCGGGGCATAGCGATGCGGATGTCGCGCTCCATGCGATCACCGACGCCCTGCTCGGCACGATCGCGGCAGGCGATATCGGCACGCATTTCCCACCGAGCGATCCGCAATGGAAGGGCGCCGAGTCGGGCCAGTTCCTGCAGCATGCAGCGAAGCTGGTCGGCGAGGCTGGCGGCCGCATCGACTTCATCGATCTTACCCTGATTTGCGAAGCGCCGAAGATCGGCCCGCACCGTGCCGCGATGCGTACGCGGATCGCAAGCCTGCTGGCGCTGCCCGAAGCGCGCATCAGCGTGAAGGCGACGACGACGGAAAAGCTGGGCTTCACCGGCCGCGGCGAAGGCATCGCCGCGCAGGCGATGGCGACGATCAGCCTGCCGGAGCAGCCGCGATGAAGCCCCCCCTTGCCCTTGCCGCATCGATGCTGCTGTTCGTGCAGCCGGTCGCCGCGCAGACCCGTTGCCTGACCGCGCTCGAGGCGGAGGCGGTGACCATGGTCGCGCTGCCCACGATCCTGGAGCAGACGGGCGTCGTCTGTGCCGCGCGCCTGCCCGCCGCCAGCCTTCTACGCCAGAGCGACGGACCGCTGTTGTCGCGTTACAAGGATGCCGCCGAGCGCGCTTGGCCCGCCGCGCGCGCCGCGATCGTCAAGCTCAGCGATCCGCTGATCGATGGCCTCCTGCAATCCGATTATGCGCGCCCGCTGTTGACGGCGGCGATCGCGCCGTTGCTGGTCGGGCGGATCAATCCGGCGGATTGCGGCACGATCGATCGGCTGGTGACACAGCTCGCACCGCTGCCGCCGCAGAATGCCGCGGGCGTCATCGTCACCACCCTGGGCTATCTCAAAGCGGAAAAGGCGAAGGGGAAGGACAGCGCCGTGCCCGACCTGCCGCTATGTGCAGGAAGCGCGCGATGATCGACAGCATCCTGCCCGCCGAACTGATCGCCGCCGCGACCCGGGTGATCGAGGCGAACCGCGCCGCCGGGCGCACGATCAGCATCGCCGAAAGCTGCACCGGCGGGCTCGTCGCCGCGGCGCTGACCGAAATTCCCGGATCGTCCGACGTTTTGGGCGCCGGCTTCGTCACCTATTCGAACGAGGCGAAGCGCGCGCTGCTGAAGGTCAACGCCGACGTGCTCGACACGTTCGGCGCGGTATCGATCGCCACCGCCTGGGCGATGGCGCAGGGCGCGCTGAACGCGAGCGGCGCGGATGTCGCCGTCGCGATCACCGGCGTCGCCGGGCCGGGCGGCGGATCGGCGAAGAAGCCGGTCGGCACGGTGATCTTCGCCCGGGCGGAAAAAGGCGCAGACCCCGCCGACGTCCATGCCGACATGAAGGCGTTCGGTGACCTTGGCCGCGGCGGCGTGCGGCTTCAGGCGGCGCTGGTCGCGCTGGAGCTGCTGCTGCCGTAGAGCGCGGCGGCGCGATCTTCGAACGCACCGATCATCTTGCGCAGCGCCATGCCGAATACCTGGCCGGCGAGCATCTCGAACACGCGGTTCTTGAACGCGAAGTCGACGGTGAAGTCGACTGCGCACCCCGCCCCGTCGGGACGGAAGCGCCAGTCGTTGTGGAGATACTTCAGCGGGCCGTCGATATATTCGACATGGATGTGATCGGGGCGCGTCTTTTCGACCTTCGACGTGAACGTCTCGCGCAGGCCCTTGAAGCCGACGATCATGTCGGCCAGCGTCGCGGTGTCGCTGTCCTGGCGGACGCGCATCGCGCTGACCCAGGGGAGGAACTCGGGGTAGCGCTTCACGTCGGCGACGAGGTCGAACATCTGTTCCGGCGTGTAAGGCAGCCGACGCGTCTCGCTATGCTTGGGCATGGGCCTTGCCCGTCAGCTTCGCCTCGCGCGCGGCCTTCATCTTCGCGAAATCGTCGCCCGCGTGGTAGCTCGATCGCGTCAGCGGCGAGGACGCGACGAGCAGGAAGCCCTTCGCGCGCGCGATCGAGGCATAAGCGGCAAACGCCTTCGGGTTGACGAATTCGGCGACCTTCGCGTGGCGCGGTGTCGGCTGCAGATACTGGCCCATCGTCAGGAAATCGATGTCGGCGGAACGCATGTCATCCATCACCTGATGGACCTCCAGCCGTTCCTCGCCGAGCCCGAGCATGATGCCCGACTTGGTGAAGATCGACGGGTCGAGCTTCTTGACGCTCTCCAGCAAACGCAGCGACGCGTAATAGCGCGCGCCGGGCCGGATCGTCGGATAGAGCCTGGGCACGGTTTCGAGATTGTGGTTGTAGACGTCCGGCCGCGCCGCGACGATCGCCTCAACCGCCGCTTCGTGCTTGTTGCGGAAATCAGGGGTGAGGATCTCGATCGTCGTCGTCGGGTTCGAGCGGCGGATCGCCTCGATCACCTTGACGAACTGCTTCGCGCCGCCATCGGGCAGGTCGTCGCGGTCGACCGAGGTGACGACGATATGTTCGAGGCCCATCTGCGCCGCGGCATCCGCGACGTTCTGTGGCTCCATCGGATCGACCGCGCGTGGCATGCCGGTCTTGACGTTGCAGAAAGCGCAGGCGCGCGTGCACGTGTCGCCAAGGATCATCACGGTCGCATGCTTCTTCGACCAGCATTCGCCGATGTTCGGGCACGCCGCCTCTTCGCACACCGTCGTCAGGCTCTTTGCGCGCATCAATTCGCGCGTCGCCGCGAAGCCGGCGCTGGTCGGTGCCTTGACGCGGATCCAGTCGGGCTTGCGCTGCCGCTCCGGGCGCGCCACCGGGGTCATCTCGTTCATGGGCGCGAGATAGCGCCTGTGCGCCCACGAAACAACGCGTGTGACACGAAGTGTTGCTATGGGACCGGAAAGGCCCTGACGTGCGTTAGCGCGCCGAACCACAAATGGAGGATTTCGTGACCGACTTCGCCGACATGATCGACGGGTACCGCCGCTTTCGCGCCACCGGATGGGCGCAGCAACGCGAGCGGTGGGACGAGCTGAAGGACGGGCAGAGCCCGAAGGTGATGGTCATCGCCTGCTCTGACAGCCGCGTCGACCCGTCGCAGATTTTCGATGTGTCGCCGGGCGAGATCTTTGTGGTGCGCAACGTCGCCAACCTGGTCCCGCCATATGAGACGGGCGGCGGCCGCCATGGCGTCAGCGCGGCGCTGGAGTTCGCGGTGACGCAGCTGCAGGTGCCCGAGGTGGTCGTGATGGGCCACGCCTCGTGCGGCGGCTGCGCGGCGGCGTTGTCGGGCGCGTTCGAGGGGCACCAGCCCGGCGAGGGCGGCTTCATCGCGCATTGGGTCGACCTGCTCGACGAGGCGCGCGACAAGGTTCGTGCCGAGCATGGCGATGGCCCCGAAGCCAAGCGTGAGCTGGAGCATGAGGCGGTGCGCGTCAGCCTCGCCAATCTGCGCACCTTCCCCTTCGTTACCGAGCGTGAGGCGGCGGGCACGCTCCGGCTGCGCGGCGCCTATTTCGCGATCGCGGACGGCGTGCTGCACGTGATGGACGACGACGGCGCCTTCGCCCCGGCGTGATCCCGGTCCGCCGGCCGCTTAGGTCGCGGCCGGCGGATACCGCTCAATCCAGGCGCAGCGCCGTTCGGGCGACACGTTCGAGTTCGGGATCGAGCGACGGCGGCGTCATGTCGACATGTGCCTCAAGCTGGTCGGCGATGGCGGTGAGCGCGGCGATGCGGCCGGACTTCTTGTCGTCGCCCGCGATAACCGTCCACGGCGCGCCGCCGGTATCGGTGCGGGCGAACATGTCGTGCATCGCCGCGAGATATTCGGTCCGGCGCGCGCGATTGCGATAATCGTCCGGCCCGGTCTTCCACCGTTTCCACGGATCGTCGAGCCGCGCCTTCAGCCTTTTGTCCTGCTGCTTCTGGCTGACGTGGACAAAAAGCTTGACCAATGTCGTGCCACCCTCGACCAGCGTCGCCTCGAAGGCGTTGATTTCGTCATAGGCGCGTCGCCATTCCACCTCGGTCGCATAGCCCTCGACCCGCTCGACGAGGACGCGGCCGTACCAGCTGCGATCGAACACGGCGATATTGCCCGGCTGGGGCAGGCGTGTGCGGAAGCGCCAGAGGAAATCGTGGCGCTTTTCCTCGTCATTCGGCGCCGCGATCGGGAATACCTCGTACCGGCGTTGGTCCCAGCGCTGGGTCAGCCGTTCGATGATCCCGCCCTTGCCCGCTGCGTCCCATCCTTCCAGCATGACGACGGCGGGACGATCGTGGACGATATGCGCGACGAGGATGTGCTCGAGGCGCTTCTGCAACGCCTTCAGATCGGCGGCATAGTCACCCTTGTAATGGTGCGCGTTCTCGTAATCGTTCAGGTCGATCATCCGTCACCTCCGGCACGTGAACGCGCCACGCGCCGCGACGACGCAGGACGAACCAGTAATAAGCCGCCGATCCGGCAATCTGCAGCCCGGTGACGATCAGCCCCGGCCGCCCCTCCTCAAGGTCGAGCCAGTTGGTCCAGGCGACATAGCCCAGCGCCAGCAGCGTCGCGACCGGTGCGAGCGGATAGAGCGGCATGCGATAGGCGGCGTGCGCGGTGGTGCCGCGCTGCCGCCCCGCGATCGCGGCGACCGCGATGCCGGCATAGATGGCGACCAGCCCAGTCCCGCTCAGCACCATCAGAAAGGTCAGCGGCAGGAAACAGCACGCCACCCCCACCCCGCCGACGATCAGCGTGCCGACCCAGGGCGACCCGAAGCGCGGATGGATCATCGCCATCCAGGTATCGAGCGGGCGCCCCCAGCTGCCGTCGCGCGCGGTACCGTAAAAGAAGCGGGCGCAGGCGAGGATGCAGGCTATGATCGCGTTGACGATCGCGATGACGACGCTGACCGCGATCGCATCCGCCATCCAGCCGCCGGCGCGCATCCGCGCCAGCAGGCCAAACGGATCGCCGGCGGTCAGCGTGGCGTGCAGGTCGGGTGTCCCCATCAGGAGGGCGATCGTCGGCGCGATCTCGAACACCAGGGTCAGCACCAGGCTGGCGAGGATCGCCTTGGCGATGAGGCGCGAGGGTTCGCGCATCTCCTCGCCGAAATAGACCGCGGCGCCGTAGCCGTTGAGCGCGAAGATCGCGATCGAGGTGGCGAGGCCGACCGACGCCGCGCCGGCGGGGACGAGCGCACCGGCCGACGGCATGACGGGATGGAGCAGCATCGCGCCGAGGGGATGCGTGACGTCCGCCAGCCCGAGCGCGGTGACCGCGATCAGCGCCAGCACCTCGCCGAGCAGGAAAAGCCCCGTCAGCCAGGCGTTGACCCGGATTTCCAGCAATGCGATCAGCGTCGATGCGGCGACCACCGCCACCGCAATCGGCACCGTCGGCAGGCCGGGATAGATCGTCGACAGCACCGCACTGATCCCCAGCGCCGCGACGGGCGGGAAGAACAGATTGTTGAAGACGTTGACGCCGAGCATGACGAACCCGGCAAGCGGCCCCAGGGTCTGCGCGACCGCGACATATTCGCCGCCGGCGACCGGCCAGGCGCTCGACAGTTCGGCATAGACGAAGGCGGTGGCGACGCAGACGATCCCCGCCAGCACCATCGCCCAAACCGCGCCGGTGCCCGCGACCTGCAGCATGCCGGGCACGATGACGAAGACGGACGAGGCAGGGGTGGCGACGGACAGCGTCAGGAACAGGACGCCCATCATGCCGAGGCTGCGGACGAGCGGCCGCTGCGCCCGGGGAAGCAATTGATCGTCCAGCATCGTCCCCCGCATCTACCCCGACAGGCGTAGTGGCATGGTTAACGCGTTGGGAAAAGCCCGCGCCGGCGCCCGGGGAGCATTACGCAGACTCGCGGCATCCCCCGTTTCCGTACCGTCCGCAGTGTGGCATAGGCGTAGGACACGTTCGGGAGACGACGATGGCCTACGAAAGCCCTTGGCAATCCACGCGCCGATCCGGCGGCGCGGACGACATCGACTTCGAGATCAAGGGTGAGGAACTGCAATTCCTCGAAATCGAGCTGGACCCAGGCGAGAGCGCGGTGGCGGAAGCGGGCGCGATGGTGTGGAAGGATGCCGACATCGCGATGGCGACGGTGTTCGGCGACGGCAGCGACGCGCAGGGCGGCGGGTTCATGGGCAAGCTGCTCGGCGCGGGCAAGCGACTGGTGACGGGCGAGAGCCTGTTCACCACGGTCTTCACGCATCAGGGCCATGGCAAGGCCCGCGTCGCCTTCGGCGCGCCGACGCCGGGATCGATCCTGCCGATCCGCCTGTCCGATGTCGGCGGGCAGCTCATTTGCCAGAAGGACGCGTTTCTCGCCGCGGCGAAGGGCGTGCAGCTGGGCATATACTTCCAGCGGCGCATACTGACCGGGCTGTTCGGCGGCGAGGGCTTCATCATGCAATCGCTGACCGGCGACGGATGGGTGTTCGTCCACATGGGCGGCACCGTCGTCGAGCGGACGCTGGCGCCGGGCGAGGAACTGCATGTCGATACCGGCTGCCTTGCCGCGATGACGGCGGATGTCGATTTCGACCTCGTTCCCGTGGGCGGGGTGCGCAGCGCGCTGTTCGGTGGCGAGGGGCTGTTCTTCGCGCGGCTGCGCGGGCCGGGGCGGGTATGGATCCAGTCGCTGCCCTTCGCGCGGCTCGCGGGACGGATGCTGGCGGCGGCGAATGGCCGGGGCGGCAATCGCGGCGAGGGGTCGGTGCTCGGCGGGCTGGGCGACTGGGTCGGCGGGAACGACTAGGCGTACGGTCGGGCGAGGACGCACGTCTCCCGGCCCGGTGAAAGGTCGCAAAAGTCGCGGTCTTTAACCCTCGGCGGTGGCCGTCCTCCGGGGCCGGCCGATCTGCGTACCATGCGAAAGAGCCGCGACGTGACGCTGTACCAGATGGGTTCATAGCATGGTTGCGACGTGTAGGAAAGGGCATGGCGTGCCTAAGATGCGGTGCACTTTTACCTTTTTTTACAAAGCTTTATGAACCAAATCTCGCAGTCACCGTCCAGTCGCCTGAAATTCCGTCATTGCGGGCGCAGCGAAGCAATCCAGGGCGTCCTGGTCCGGCTCTGGATTGCTTCGCTGCGCCCGCAATGACGAGAGTGTGATCGTTAGCCCGCGCTCGCAGCGACCGTTGCGGTGACGCCCGCGGTCGGCTCGACGGGCACGACGGGACGGATCGCGAGTTCACGCAGCTGCTTGGGTTCTGCCGGGCTCGGCGCGCCCATCAGCAGGTCCTCGGCGCGCTGGTTCATCGGGAAGAGCGTGATCTCGCGCAGGTTCTGCGCGCCGCAGATCAGCATGACGATGCGATCGACGCCCGCCGCCATGCCGCCGTGCGGCGGCGCGCCGTACTGGAAGGCGCGGTAGAGGCCGCCGAACCGCGCCTCGACATCCGCCTTCGACAGGCCGACGAGTTCGAACGCCTTGACCATCAGCTCGGGGCTCTGGTTGCGGATCGATCCCGAGGCGATCTCATAGCCGTTGCAGACGAGATCGTACTGGAACGCCTTGATGGTCAGCGGGTCCTGGTTCTCCAGCGCGTCCATACCGCCCTGCGGCATCGAGAAGGGGTTGTGCGCGAATTCGACCGTCTTCGAATCCTCGTCCCACTCGTAGAACGGGAAATCGACGATCCAGCACAGGCGAAACGCGCCCTGCTCGATCAGGCCGAGCTGGTCGGCGACGCGGGTGCGCGCCGCGCCGGCGAGCTTCGCTGCCGCCTCCGCCTTGCCGGCGGCGAAGAACAGGCCGTCGTCGGGCCCGAGGCCGAGGGCGGCGTAGAGCGCCTCCATCTTTTCCGGCCCGTGGTTCTTGGCGATCGGTCCGCCGAACTCGCCGCCCTTGCGCGTGACATAGCCGAGGCCGGCATGCCCCTCGCCGCGCGCCCATTCGTTCATGTCGTCGAAGAACTTGCGGCTCTTGTCCGCGGTACCCGGCGCCGGGATCGCGCGGACGACGCCGCCCGAACCGACGATCTTCTCGAACAGGCCGAACCCGCTTTGCGTGAAATGCGTCGACACGTCGGTGATGATGAGCGGGTTGCGCAGATCGGGCTTGTCGCTGCCGTATTTCAGCATCGCCTCGTCATAGGGGATGCGCGGGAACTGGCCCGATGGCGTGACCGTGCGGCCATCGGCGAATGTTTCGAATATTCCGCCGATCACCGGCTCCATCGTCTCCCACACCTCTTCCTGGGTGACGAAGCTCATTTCGAGGTCGAGCTGATAGAATTCGCCGGGCAGACGATCGGCGCGCGGGTCCTCGTCGCGGAAGCAGGGCGCGATCTGGAAATAGCGGTCGAAACCCGCGACCATCAGCAGCTGCTTATACTGCTGCGGCGCCTGCGGCAGCGCGTAGAACTTGCCGGGGTGGATGCGGCTGGGCACCAGGAAGTCGCGCGCGCCCTCCGGCGACGAGGCGGTCAGGATCGGCGTCGAATATTCGGTAAAGCCCGCATCCTCCATGCGGCGGCGCATGTCCGAAATCACCTTCGTCCGGCGGACGATATTGGCGTGCAGCGTCTCGCGGCGCAGGTCGAGGAAGCGATAGCGCAGGCGGATGTCCTCGGGATATTCCTGTTCGCCCGCGACCGGCATCGGCAGCTCGTCGGCGGCGGAGAGCACGGTCGCGGCGCGCGCGAACACCTCGATCGCGCCGGTCGGCAGATTGGGGTTCACCGTACCCGCAGAGCGCGCCTTGACGCTGCCATCGATCGTGACGACCGATTCGACGCGCACCTGCTCCAGCACCGCGAGCGCCGGCGAATCGCTGTCGGCGACGATCTGGGTGATGCCGTAATGGTCGCGCAGGTCGACGAACAACACGCCGCCATGGTCGCGCTTGCGATGAACCCAGCCCGACAGGCGAACGGTTTCGCTGACGGCAGAAGCGCCGAGCGCGGCGCAGGTGTGGGTACGATAGGCGTGCATGACGGCGATCTCTGAACGGTTATGTGTCGGAGCGCGGGCCCTCCCCCTTCCATCCCCTCTTTGTCAACCCGCACGCTCGGTCTATGGACGGTCGGATGCATATCCACCCGTTGATTACCGACAGCGCGACCCTCGCCAATCTCTGCACCCGCCTCGCCGATGCCGACTTCGTCACCGTCGACACCGAGTTCATGCGCGAGAGCACCTATTACCCCGAATTATGCCTGATCCAGATCGCCGACGTGAACGAGGCGGCGGCGATCGATCCGATGGCGCCGGGGCTGGATCTGACGCCGCTGCTCACCCTGCTCACCGACAATGACGACGTGCTCAAGGTCGTCCACGCGGGCGGGCAGGATATCGAGATCATCTACAACCTGACCGGCAAGACGCCGCACCCGCTGTTCGACACGCAGGTCGCGGCGATGGCGCTGGGGCAAGGCGAACAGATCGGCTATTCGAACCTCGTCGACAGCTGGCTGGGCATCAGCATCGACAAGGGCGCGCGCTTCACCGACTGGGCGCGCCGGCCGCTGGATGCGCGGCAGATCGAATATGCGATCGGCGACGTCACGCATCTGGCGAAGATATTCCCCAAGATGCTGGAGCGGCTGCGCAAGACGGGGCGCGGCGCGTGGCTGGACCAGGAGATGGAGCGGCTGGCCGATCCGGCGAATTACGCCAACGATCCCGACAGCGCGTGGAAGCGCGTGCGGATTTCGGGGCGCAAGCCCGACGTGCTCGGCCGACTGAAGGCGCTGGCGCGCTGGCGCGAGCTGGAGGCGCAGGCGAAGGACCTGCCCCGCGGCCGGATCGTCAAGGACGAGACCTTGGGCGATATCGCGGGCCATCCGCCCCGGCGGCAGGCGGACCTGGCCAAGGTGCGCGGTCTGTCGGCGACCTGGGCGTCGAACGATATCGGCGGGCGGCTGATGGCGGCGCTGGAGGCGGCGACGCCGCTGTCGGCGGACGAGCTGCCGCCGCGCGACGATCGCAAGCCGGGCCTGGGCAAGGACGGCGCGCTGGTCGCGGATCTGCTCAAGCTGTTGCTCAAGATACGCGCGCGCGACATCGACGTCGCCTCGCGCCTGCTCGCGCGGTCGGACGAGCTGGAGATGCTGGCGGCGGGGGTGCGCACCGGCCTGCCGATGCTGCAGGGCTGGCGTTACGACCAGTTCGGCCGCGATGCGCTCGACCTGGTCGAGGGGCGGATGGCGTTTGCGGTCAAGAACGGCAAGCTGACGATGACACGCGCGGATGAGGTGGCGGCATGACGCGGACCGGACTCTGCGCGGGGCTTGCGGTATCGTTGGTGCTCGGCGGCTGCGCGACGACGCGCGAGGCGCCGCTTACCGGCCCGTGCCGCGTCACCCAAGACATGCACGCGCGCTACGCGGGCATGAAGTTCCGCGCGCGGATGCGCGACCGCATCCAGCGCGACGCCAACGCGCCGGTCGCGCGCATCCTGCGCGATCGCGTGCCGGCGACGATGGACTTCCGCGTCGAACGGCTGAACATCCATCTGGACGATACCGGCCGGATCGAAGGTCTGCGCTGCGGCTGAGCGATCAGTCGGCGATCCGGCAGGTCGCCTTGCGCCGAAGCGCGGCGGCGAGCGCGCCGTGCCGCCGCTCGACCATTTCCGCATAGAGCGGCGCATCGGTGGCCTGTAGGGTCAGCGCGACGTCCTTGGCCGAAAGCGTCAGCGACGCGCGCTGCAGCGGGCCCGCCAGCCCCGCGCTGAACCGCTGGCCGAAGCGGATCGCGAGGCCCCAGCCGATCGCGGCGTCGAGCTGGGCGGGGCTTGCCAGCCCGGCGAGCATCGGGTGCGGCGTCGTGACGCCGCCCAGGCTGGAATGCAGCGCCTGCGCGAGCATCGCGCGCTCCGCCGCGTCGACGCCCACCCAATTGCCGTGCAGCGCGATCTCGAACCCGCGCTCGTCGCGGAATTCGGGATTGGCGTGCCAGCCCACATCGGCGAGCAGGCAGGCGGCATGGCGGATGCGGGCGTATGCGGCGGGTTCGTCGGCGAACAGCGGCGCGATCCACGCGTTGAGCAGGTCGCCGTGTTCCGGGAAGCGGCCGAGCAGCCGGCCTTCTTCGCGCGCGCCGACGATCAGCGGGTCGAGCGCGCGCGTCTTCGCATCGAGCGCCGCATAGAGCAGGCCTTCGCGCAACCCGAAGGTAGAGGCGATGCCGGCGGCGCTGCCGAGTTCGCGCATCACCACCGCCAGCAACGCGGTCGCATCGCCGAGCGCGGCGGCGCGGGCGGAAGACATGCCGGGCACCGCGCGCAGCCGCTGTTTCGACAGATGCGCGATGCTGCGGCCGAGCCGCCCGACCGTTTCGGGCGCGAGCGCATAGCCGTGGATGATCGGCAGCGGATAGTGCGTCAGGCTCATGTCAAGCCGCGCCAGCGCACGCCACGATCCGCCGACCATGTAGAGCGGCAGGCCCCTGCTCCGCCCCGTCCACCCCGCCGCCCGGATCATCTGTGTGACATGGCGGTCAAAGGCGTTGCCGCGATTGGCGCGCAACGCCGCGATGCGCAGCACACCGAGCGGGAAGGAGACGCGGTCGGTCACAGTCCCTGCGACGACGCGGACGAGTTCGAGGCTGCCGCCGCCGAGGTCGCCGACGATGCCGTCCGCCTCCGGAATGGCGGAAAGGACGCCCATGCCGGCCGCGGTCGCTTCCTGCTCGCCCGACAGCAGTTCGATCGTCAGGCCGAGCCGCGCCGCGGCGGCGATGAAGGCGGGCCCGTTCGACGCGTCGCGGACCGCGGCGGTGGCGACGGTGCGTACCTCCGCCTCCATCTCGCGCGCCACCGCGGCGAAGCGTGCGAGCGCGCCCATCGCGCTCGCCATCGCGTCTGCATCGATCGCGCCCGTCGCCGACAGGCTGCGGCCGAGGCCCGCCATCACCTTTTCGTTGAACAGCGCGGCGGGCACGCGCGGATGCCCCTGATAGACGACGAGCCGGACCGAGTTCGATCCGATGTCGATGATCGCGGTGCGGGGATAGGCGCGCGCCATCAGCGGGGATACGCCGTCCGGGTAAGAGAAAAGCGGGCGCGCGTCAGGACGGCAGCCTCCGCCGCAGCGACAGTGTCGGCACCGCATCGCTTTCCGCCAGCGCCTGGCCACGGCCGGACAGCGACGGATTGGTCATGAAATAACGGTGCAGGTTGAACGGCTTGTCCCCCGGCTCGTCACGGACGTAGCGGCCGTCGGGCATCAATTCCCAGCTTTGTTCGGTGTCGAGCAGGTTGGCGACCATCACCTGGTCGAGCACCTGGTCGTGCACCGTCGGATTCTCGATCGGCAGCATATATTCGACGCGGCGATCGAGGTTGCGCGGCATCCAGTCCGCCGACGAGATGAACACCCGCGCGTTGTCGTTGGGCAGCGCCGCACCGTTGCCGAAGCAGAAGATGCGGCTGTGTTCGAGGAAGCGCCCGATCACCGACTTGACGCGGATATTCTCCGACATGCCGGCAACGCCGGGGCGCAGGCAGCAGATGCCGCGGATGATCAGCTCGACCTCGACGCCGGCGTTGCTCGCTTCGTAGAGCTTGTCGATGATCGCAGGGTCGACGAGGCTGTTCATCTTTGCCCAGATCATGCCGCATCCGCCCGCGCGCGCGGTCGCGATCTCGGCATCGATCAGCTCGAGCAGCTTCACGCGCAGGTCGCGCGGGCTGAGGCTGAGCTTGGCGATGTCGGTCGGCTCGACGTAACCGGTGACGTAGTTGAACATCTGCGCCGCATCGCGGCCCAGCCGCGGATCGGCGGTGAAGAACGACAGATCGGTATAGATGCGCGCCGTGACGGGGTGATAATTGCCCGTGCCGAAATGGCAGTAAGTGCGGAACTGCCCGTTCTCGCGCCGGACGATCATCGACACCTTGGCGTGCGTCTTCCATTCGAGGAAGCCGTAGACGACCTGCACGCCGGCGCGTTCCAGCGCGCTCGCCCACAGGATGTTCTGTTCCTCGTCGAAGCGCGCGCGCAGTTCGACCACCGCCGTCACCGACTTGCCCGCTTCGGCGGCGGCGATCAGCGCGTTGATCACCGCGGACTGCTTGCCGGCGCGATACAGGGTCTGCTTGATCGCGATGACATCCGGGTCCTGCGCGGCCTGTTTGAGGAAGGCGAGCACGACGTCGAACGTCTCGTAGGGGTGGTGGACGACGATGTCCTTCGACCGGATCGCCGCGAAGCAATCGCCGCCGAATTCGCGGATCCGTTCCGGAAAGCGCGGCGCGAAGGGCAGGAATTTGAGGTCGGGGCGATCCTCGTCGATCACCGCGTCGAGATCGCCGATGCCGAGCAAATTGCCGCTTTCGGTGACGATCGCATCGCCGCCCAGTTCGGCGCGCAGCACCGAGGCAAGCGCGTCGGGCATGCCCGTTTCCAGCTCCAGCCGGATCACGCGCCCGCGCCGGCGGCGCTTCACCGCATTGGCGAAATAGCGGACGAGATCCTCCGCCTCTTCATCGATCTCGATGTCGCTGTCGCGCAGCACGCGAAAGGCCGCGGCGCCGTGGACGTCGTAGCCGGGGAAGAGCAACCCTGCGAACCGTTTCAGGATCGCCTCGATCGAGACATAGCGCGCCGGATCGCCGGGCAGCCGCACGAAGCGGCGCGCGCTAGCAGGGATCATCACCAGTTCGCGCACCGGCTCGCGATCCGAACGGCGGACGAGATCGAACATCACCGTCAGCCCCTTGTTGGGTATGAACGGGAACGGATGCGCAGGATCGAGCGCCTGCGGCGTCAGGATCGGGAAAATCTGTTCGCGGAAATGCTGTTCCAGCCATCGCGCCGCCTCCGCGTCCACTTCGTCGCGGCGCAGGACGTGGAGGTTCGCTTCGTCCAGCAGGGTGCGCAATTCGCCCCACACCGTCTGCTGGTCCGCCATTAGCGCGTCGGCCTCGGCATTGATTGCCGACAGTTGCTGTCCGGGCGTCAGGCCGTCCGACGAGCGCCGGTCGACGTCCTTCATCTGCTGCCCCTTCAGCCCCGCGACGCGGACCATGAAAAATTCGTCGAGGTTGGAGCCCGAGATCGACAGGAAACGCAGCCGTTCGAGCAAGGGATGCGCAGGGTTGCACGCTTCGTCCAGCACGCGGCGGTTGAACGCCAGCCACGACAGTTCGCGGTTGAAATAGCGGTCGTTCACCTCCGGCACGAAGGGATCGTCGTCGGCGTCCGACAGGTGGGAAAGATGCGCTGGCTTGCTCATTGGATGTCGATAGGAAGCAACGATTGCGGTTGCGTGACGATCCCCGCCTCGCCCAAAACCGCACGCGCGAGCGGGATCGACAGGCGGCGGCCCTTCGCCAGCGCGGCCTGGTCGAGCGCGTCGACGGTACGTTCGATCGCGACATGGCTGCGTTCGATCCGCGTCGCCAGCCAGTCGATCAGGTCGGGCCGCGCGTCGAGACCGCGGCGATGGAACAGGTGCGCGAGCAACGCGCGGACAAGCGCGTCGTCCGGCGCATCGATCGCGGCATGCGGGCTGGCGGCGAGGCGC